>JBBSUX010000010.1:0-25600 GCA_038234045.1 Burkholderiales bacterium | reverse complement strand
CGAGGTGATAGCGCAGCTGCGTGCCGCCCTTCCCCTCGTCCAGCTTCCACCGACCGCAACAGGCGAAACAGCGGCGCGTTGGGGATATTCTGGAGCCGATGGCAAGCACGATCCGGCCCTCGGCGAAGTGGGCGTCATCAGCAGTGTTTCCGAGCCTTTTTGCGGCAGCTGCAACCGCGCCCGGCTTTCGACCGAGGGGCGGCTGTTTTTGTGTCTCTTCGCCGACCGTGGATACGATCTAAGAGAGCTTCTGCGTGGTGGCGGCACCAACGAGGAACTGCAAAACACACTAGCCGCCATCTGGCACCGCCGCAGCGACCGGTACTCGGAGCAACGATCGGATCCACATGCACCGGGAAGCGAGGAACCGCCCACCGGGTCGAAGCGAGTCGAAATGAGCTACATCGGCGGCTGAGTTGCCGGCACAAGCATCCGCGATGGCAGGCATGTCGAACCCGGACGTGACCGGCCTAGTGCTGGCAGGTGGGCGTGGCAGCCGTATGGACGGCATCGACAAGGGCTTGGTGAAATGGAATGGCGTTGCGCTGGCCCTGCACGTTGCACAGCGCCTTGCGCCGCAAGTGGCCACGCTCCAGATCAGCGCCAATCGTCATCTCGATGTTTACCGAAGCTGGGGCTGGCCCGTACAGGCCGATAGAAACTGCCTCACAGAGTCAGCTCGCCAACCATGTGAATCCGCCCTCACCTTTCAGGGTCCGCTGGCGGGCATGCTGGCGGGACTGCGCCACTGCAGCACTGCGCTGATGGTGACGGTGCCCTGCGATGTGCCGCGCTTTCCGGTTGATCTGGTCGCACGACTGGTCGCAGCACTGGATGCTTCGGGCGCGCGCGCTGCAGTCGCCACCTGTCTTCAGGAGGGCCGAATGCGTCCGCAACCGGTGTTCGCGCTGCTGCGCACTGTGCTCGTGCGGGAATCGCTGGACGACTGGCTGGCGGCGGGTGAGGCGCGCGTCATGCCGTGGCTGAATCGTGAAGGTGCTGTCGAAGTGCCATTTGACCGACCCACGGACGACCCGCTCGCGTTCTCGAACGTCAACACAATCGAGGAGCTTGAGCGCTTGCTCCAAGCAGGACCGTCTATTTAACCTTCAGACGGCTCAGGTAGCTCGGTTTTTCTGATGTCCCGAACTTCAGATTCGCCCGAGTGCGCGCTCCACACCGAGATTGGCAAGCGCATCTGCACGCTCGTTGCCCGGGTCACCGTTGTGGCCGCGTACCCAGCGCCACTCTATGGTGTGGTCGCTTTCGGCGATCAGCGCGTCGAGCCGCTGCCAGAGATCGACATTTTTTACCGGTGCTTTCGCGGCGGTGCGCCAACCGCGCGTCTTCCAGCCCGGAAGCCATTCGGTCATGCCTTTGAGCACGTACTGGCTGTCTACATGGAGCGTAATGGCGCATGGGCGCTTGAGTGCGCTTAATGCTTCGATCACAGCCATCATCTCCATCCGATTATTGGTGGTGCTTTTTTCGCCGCCAAACAACTCTTTTTCAGTCGATCCCGATCGCAGCAATGCACCCCAGCCTCCTGGTCCAGGATTTCCCTTGCATGCTCCGTCTGTATAGATGTCAATAGTGTCCACTGATCTCCGGCACTCGCAGGCGCCTGCCTCCAAAGTTATCAATCATTTATGCCTCTAGCGCTTTCCTGATGTGCGCTACCAGCTACCGGAATAGGAGCATTCGACGGGCGAGCCGGCACACGTTTCTTCCAGGTCGCTTCCAGTTTGCGCATACCCGGAACGCGCTTGGTCGCCACTACGAAATACGCCGCGCCAAAAATCGGCCACCAGCGCTCGCCGGCCCGGTCCATCCACGCATGACGCCGCAGCCACTGCTGGCTCGTCACAGCGGGCCGCCAGCAGCCGAACTGGACCGACTCCACCTCTAACGACAACAGGCGCAACCAATCGCGCAGGCGCCAATAGCCAATCAGGTGGGCACCATCGGGCAGGTAACTGTGTCCCCATCCGATACGCGCAGCCAGTTGCGCGCGCCGCTGCTTCATGCCCCAGAGACTCATCGGGTTCAATCCGCAGAGCGCCAGACGTCCCTCAGGCATGAGCACTCGCTCGATCTCTCTCAATGTGGCGTGGGGGTCGAGACTCAACTCCAGCGCGTGGGGAGCCAGCACCAGGTCCAGACTCTGCTCGGGAAAGGGTAGCGCATGGTAGTCGGTCCGCAGTGCACAGGGCGACAAATGCGGGGAAGGCTCGATATCTGCGTGGCGAATCGGATCGTGCCAGCGTTCGCCATCCTCTGCCAGCCAGCGATGCGCGATCCGGTTCGCCCCAAGGCCATCCAGCACAGGCAAACCGAGCTGCAAAGCGTGGTAGCCGAAGACGTCGGCCACGGCCTCATCGAACCGCGCCTGCTCCCAATTCAGAAGATAGCGACCGGCAGGTGTGGCAAACCACGACTGCAAACCTATAATTTCGTCGCTCATGACTCTGGAACCGCTACCCGCTTTCTCCGATAACTACATCTGGATGCTGCATCAAGGGCAGCGGGCTGTGGTGGTCGACCCCGGCGATGCCGCGCTGGTATTCGACGCGCTACGCGCAAAGGGCCTGCAGCTCGAAGCGATTCTAGTCACGCACCACCACCACGATCACACCGGTGGGGTCACCGCATTAAGGGATGCGACCGGCGCGAAGGTCTTCGGCCCAGCCCATGAATCGATCCCCGAGCCGGCCGTACCGCTCAACGGCGGCGATCATTGCGAGGTGCTCGGCCTCGATTTCACGGTGATTGATGTGCCGGGCCACACCGCCGGCCACATCGCGTTCTGGTGCGCTGCCGATCCTGCTCCTCTTCTGTTCTGTGGCGACACGCTTTTTTCCGGCGGTTGCGGCCGCCTGTTCGAAGGCACACCCGCGCAGATGCTGCATTCCCTCAAGGCGCTCGCCGAATTGCCCGGTGACACGCGCGTGTGCTGCGGACATGAATACACGCTCTCCAACCTGGCGTTTGCTCAAGCGGTCGAGCCTGAAAATAGCGATATCGCCCGTCACAGGGCACACTGCATCCGCCTGCGCGAGCAATCGCAGCCGACGCTACCGTCGACGATCGCTCTGGAACGCGCGATCAACCCTTTTCTTCGCACCGGCGTTGCGAGCGTGGCCGATGCGGCACGCCGCCACGCCACTCCCGCAACCCTGGACCAGGTCGGCGTCTTAGCCACTCTGCGTCAATGGAAGAACGAATTCCGATGAAGCTTCTTACTGCCGTCTGGCTGACCTTGGCACTGCTGATCACCGGCTGCGCCTCCACTTCCCGGACGACAGGAGTCGGTTCTTCCCACGACACAGCTTCAAAGACGGCGTCGGTACCGGTCTACCCAAGCGGGCCGCTCAAGCCGATCGCCTCCTCGACGACGCCGGACGGCAGCAGCACCGTCGCCCACCTCGCGCCGCCCACAGATCTGTGGGAACGCATCCGTCGCGGCTTTGCAATGCCCGATCTACAGAACGATCTGGTAACCCAGCGGGAGCAGTGGTACCTGAGTCGACCCGATTACCTGCAACGCATCACCGAGCGCTCCAGCAAATACATGTTCCATATCGTCGAGGAGCTCGAGCGCCGCGGCATGCCGACTGAGCTCGCGCTGCTGCCCTTCGTCGAGAGCGCCTACAACCCGAGGGCAGTCTCGAGTGCCAAAGCTGCGGGTATGTGGCAGTTCATGCCCGCAACGGGAACCGACTATCAGCTGCGGCAGAACGTGTTTCGTGACGACCGGCGTGATGTACTCGCCAGCACCCGAGCCGCCCTCGACTACCTGCAGAAGCTCTACGGCATGTTCGGCGACTGGCAGCTGGCGCTTGCCGCTTACAACTGGGGTGAAGGCAGTGTCGGGCGAGCCATCGCCAAGAACCAGAAACTCGGTCTGCCGGTGAGCTACAGCGACATTCAGATGCCGGAGGAAACGCGCAATTACGTGCCCAAGCTGCAGGCACTTAAGAACATTATCGCGCATCCGGAGCGGTTCAACACCGAACTGCCGGTGATCGAGAACCATCCCTACTTCCAGTCGGTCGACATCACCCGCGACATGGATGTGGCGCTGGTGGCCAAGCTCGCTGACGTAAGCGTCGACGATTTCCGCGAACTCAACCCGTCGATGCGACACCCTGTGATTCTTGCGGCAGGCACCCCACAGATACTGCTGCCCTGGGACAACGCTGCGGTTTTCCGGCGCAACCTGGAGGCCTATACGGTGGGGCAATACGCCAGCTGGACAGCCTGGACGGTACCCAGCACCATGACAGCCTCTGCTGCTGCGAAGCAGGCGGGCATGAGCGAGGATGACCTGCGCAAGCTCAACGCCATTCCACCGCGCATGCTCATTCGCGCCGGATCTACCTTGATCGTCCCGCGCTCTGCCACCGTGCAGGAAGACGTCACGCTGCGTGTGGCGGATAACGGTCAGTTGACGCTGGCACCTGAAATCGTGACGCGTCGCACCACCTTCAAGGCCCGCCACCGGGAGACAGTCGCAACTGTCGCCCGACGTTTCCATGTGAGCGCGTCGCAAGTCGCTGACTGGAACGATGCCAAACCCAATACCGTGTTCCGTACCGGCCAGCAACTCGTGGTGTACGTACCGGTGCAAGCGCATCAGGAAACGCAGCATCACAGCAGCGCGAAAGCTTCTTCGCGCAGCGCAAGGGCCGCTCCGGCAAAGGGTCACCAGGCGAGCCGCGCTAGTAGAAGCGTGGCGAAGAAGAGCACTCACGCAGCAGCTCCCTCCCACAAATCAGCGCCAGTCCCTGCGCGCAAAAAGAAGCACTGAAAAGCAAGTTGCCGCCCGCGCGGCATGGCAGGCAGCTGAAAGCAATATCCCCGCCCCAATTGCGCGCAAGCATCGCGCGCGACAGCCATGCCTTAAAGCCGGTCGTTGTCTGCGGATCTCGGCTGCCACCGCATGAGCCGGCGCTCCACCTTTCCCACAGCGCCGTCGAGCGCAAGCGCGCACACCGTCAGGACCACGATTCCAGCGAAAACGGTATCGACATCGAAAACGCCTTCGGCTTGCAGGATCAGATAACCGACGCCGCGCGCTGAACCTAAATACTCGCCTACAACGGCTCCGACGAAGGCCAGCCCGACAGAGGTATGCAGGCTCGAGAACACCCAGCTGGTGGCGCTCGGCAGATACACGGTGCGCAGCAATTGAGCCTGTCTCGCACCCAGCATGCGGGCGTTGGCGAGCACGACAGGACTGACTTCACGCACGCCCTGGTACACATTGAAGAACACCACGAAAAACACCAATGTGACGGCCAAGGCGACCTTGCTCCAGATGCCAAGGCCAAACCAGAGCGCAAAAATCGGAGCAAGAATGACTCGCGGCATCGCATTGGCCGCCTTGATGTAGGGATCCAGCACAGCTCCTGTGATGCGTGCCAAAGCCAGCCACAAACCGCCAAGGAGCCCCAGCACGGTACCGATGACAAAGGCCAATACCGTTTCCAGCAGTGTGGTACCCAGGTGCACGTAGACATCAGCACGCCCCTTCAAGCCTTCCGGAAACCAATGGCTGGGACCGATGGAGAACGGCATAAACCAGCTCCATATCCGCCCCGCTACCGCTACCGGGCGCCCGAGAAAGAAAGCCACATTGTCGCTACGCGAGGCGAGATGCCAGGCCACCATGATGATGAGCAGCAGCAACAGCTGACAGACACGCAAGGCACCCTTGCGGCGCAGAAGAGAGTTGAGAAACATCTTGGGAGAAAACCGATAGCGAGTCGCCGAACGACGCGTGAATTGAGTTGACCTGAGGCGACCTGTCTATTCAGCCCTTGGCCCGGCGGCGCAACTGGGCATAGCCTTTTTGCACTTCGTCACGCAGCACATTCCAGATCTGGGTGTGCAGTTCGATGAAGCGCGGATGGTGACGCACCTCGGCAACATCCCGCGGGCGCGGCAGGTCAATAACGAATTCGCCGATCGGATGGGTCGCCGGCCCCGCAGAAAGCACCACCACCCTGTCGCTCATCGCGATCGCTTCGTCCAGATCGTGCGTGATGAAGAGCACCGCCTTGCGCGCCCCGTGCGTCTCAACAGAGGCTTCTGCCGCAGTTGGCCCTGCAGTAGCACGCTGGACATGATCTACCGGTGAACGCCGGCTTGAGCCAGCGGCCCAGAGTTCTAGCACCTCGTTCTCCATCAGCTGACGCGTCTGCACGTCGAGCGCCGAGAAAGGCTCATCCATCAAGATGATGTCCGGATCGGGCGCTAGCGTCTGCGCCAGTGCGGTGCGTTTGCGCATGCCGCCCGAGAGCTGGTGCGGATAGTGGTGCTCGAAGCCATCGAGTCCGACGCGCTGCAGCCAGTCCATGGCAATGCTGCGCGCACGTTCGGGGTCGGTTCCGCGGTACTGCAGACCGAGTAGCACATTGTCCAGCGCGGTGCGCCACGGAAGCAGCGATTCCGCCTGGAACATGTAGCCGGCGCGAGAGTTGATGCCATCTGCAAACGCCACGAGTGGCTTGCCGAAAACATGCACAGCGCCCTCAGTCGGCTGCAAAAGGCCAGCCGACATGTTGAGAAGCGTTGATTTTCCGCAACCAGTTGGTCCGACGACCGAAACGAATTCGCCGGCTTCTACACGTAAATTAGTGCTGGCAACGGCCACATAGCGATCGCGCCCTGCAACGGCGGATGCAAAACTGCATGTGACTTCGCGAAGATCGAGTGCCGGCGCCATAGCGTCGACGGTCAGGCCACTCGAACTTGCGCGGGTAGGCTCCGCCAGAACAGCGGACTCCATCAGGCCTGGAACTTCGCTTTGGCGCGTTTGGCGAAATCGTTGGTGTACAGACGGGCAATATCGATCTTGGCAGTCTTGACGGCCGGGTTGAAGCTGGAAAGCGCGCGCACCGAAGTAGCTGGACCGCCTTCAGGCATCAAGCCGTCCGGCGATATTGCTTCGCGCACCTTGTTGAATGCAGAGAGGTAAAGCGCCCGGTCGCCCAGCAGATAGGACTCCGGCACCGTCTTGATGATGTCGCTCGGTCCAGCGGTCTGCAGCCACTTCAAGCCATGCACCATTGCATTGGTGAGCGCCTGGGTCGTGTTGGGATACTCCTTCACAAATTTTTCGCTGGCATACAGGCAGGCCGCAGGCATCGGCCCACCGAAGATCTCTTCGGCACCCTTCAGGGTGCGGGTATCTGCGATAACGCGGATATCGCCCTTCTGCTCCAGCATGGTCATGATCGGATCCACATTGCTCATGGCATCGATCTGGCCCGACCGCAAAGCTGCAACGGCGCCGGCACCGGTCCCGACACCGATAAACGATACGTCGCTAGCTTGCATGCCGGCACGGGACAGCAGCAAATCGAACACCATGTTGGTAGAGGATCCGGGCGCACTGACGCCGATTTTCTTGCCCTTCAGATCAGCGATGCTCTTGTAGTTCGGCATTGTGTGGGTCGAAACGGCCACCACGATCTGGGGTGCGCGCCCCTGTAACACGAACGACTTGAAATACTGCCCCTTGGGCTGGAGCGAGATCGTGTGCTCGAACGCTCCCGAACACACATCGGCGGAGCCGCCCACCACCGCCTGCAACGCCTTGGAGCCACCCGCGAAATCGTTGATCTCGACATCGAGACCCTCAGCCTTGAAATAACCGAGCTGCGCGGCAATCGTCAGCGGGAGGGAATACAAGCTGCCCTGGCCGCCCACCGCGACCGACACGCTGGTCTTTTCGAGGCGTGACTGAGCCCACAGGCTGGGCACGGCGAAGGCTGCGCCGCCGACCGCTGCGGCAGCAAGGACGGTGCGGCGCGAAATACCGGTTGAGGATTCTTGTGTTGTCATATGAATAAGTCGCTGGATCGATGCGGACCGAGCGTAGCGGTTCGCCGGGCAGGCGGCATCGGGAACATCCCGTGCGGGTATTTACGTACGTCCTGACGAACCGCAATTATTTGAACCGAATGGGGCTCTTCATCACTGCGCGCAAGCCTTCCCCTGACCCTTTATGCGCCGCAGAAAAGCAGACCAATATTCAGCGCCAGCCCAATGACAAAGAGCGCGCTTCGCAGGCTGGCCCGGTCCAAAAGATAGGCCGCGATATACCCGCACCGCACCAACACGTAGGCGATGGCAAGAACGTCAACAAGAGACTGCCGGGCGCCAAGCTGATGCGCGATGACTACCGCGCCGATAAAGAACGGGAGATTCTCGAAGCAGTTGGATTGCGCAGCATTGGCACGCGCTGAAACACCCGTCTGTTGGCCAAGCCACGCGCGCGGATGATGATTGTCGAAGCCGCCTTCAGCCTTCTGTTTTGCAATGTAGGCACAGACGATCGGCATCAACGCGGCGACGAGGACACACCAATAGGCCACGGTGAAATGCGCAACAGCGGGTGTCATGGCGACCGTTCTTCAAGACTCAGGATCAACAGATGAACTGGAAGCGAAAATTGGCGAACGGAAATTACCAGAAGGTGCCGCCGAGCGCAGACATCCAGCCGCGCCAGGCGCCGCCTCAGGAAATCGCACCCTGTGGTTCGTGTCAGATGTCATCGCCGATCTGCCAGTGCATGGGCAATCGTCCCCAGATCCACATATTCGAGGTCGCTGCCGACCGGCACACCCCGGGCCAGTCGCGTGACGGGAACTCCACGCGTTTTGAGAGCCTCCGAGATCACATGCGCCGTCGCCTCGCCTTCGGCATTGAAGCTGGTTGCAAGAATCACCTCGCGCACAGGGCTCTCGTCGGTGGATACCCGCTCGATCAGCCGCTTGATGCCGATGTCGCCCGGTCCGATGCCATCAAGTGGCGAAAGCCGACCCATCAACACGAAATACAAACCGCGGAATGCTCCCGTTCGCTCTAGCGCTGCCTGGTCGGCCGGGGTTTCCACCACGCAGAGCTTGCTCGCGTCGCGACGTGGATCGCGGCATACATCGCAAATTTCATGCTCGGTGAAGGTATGACACAGCTGGCAGTGCCGCACCTGTGTGGCCGCGTCGTGCAGCGCGCGGGACAGAACTTCGGCGCCCGGCCGGTCATGTTGCAGTAAATGAAAAGCCATCCGCGACGCGGATTTGGCTCCGACGCCCGGCAACCTTCGCAACGCCTGCACCAGCGTCTCGAGCGAACCGATTTGAGCCATTGATCAGAAAGGAAACTTCATGCCGCCAGGCAGACCAGGCATGCCAGCAGTGAGCTTGCCCATCTTTTCCTGCGAGGTTTCTTCGGCCTTGCGCACTGCGGCGTTGAACGCTGCGGCCACCAGGTCTTCGAGCATGTCCTTGTCATCTGCGAGAAGGCTGGGATCGATGGTGATGCGCTTGACGTCGTGCTTGCAGGTCATGACAACCTTCACCAAACCAGCGCCCGACTCACCTTCGACTTCGATGAAAGCGAGCTCGTCCTGCGCCTTCTTCATGTTGTCCTGCATGGCCTGAGCCTGCTTCATCAAACCTGCGAGCTGTCCTTTGTTGAACATGAAAATCCTCCTTGTTGCTTTGAAATGGTCGAAATGGTGGAAACGTGAGACTTGGTAGACGGTGCCTGGAAAATCTCATCTGCCGTGCCTAACCGCCAGCAATGCCGGCAAGCGGCAAAGGAATCCGCGCATCAGCGCTTGCCTCAGGATGAGCGCTAACGCCACGAGATCTTCGCCCATCGTGCCACGCCCGGCAGTCAATGATCATGCATCGGCGAGCGGCGTCACCTGAAGCGTACCCGGAACGATCTTTGCGCCGAAATCGCGCACCATGCGCTGCACGAAGGGATCATCCCGCAGGATGGCTTCGGCGCGGTGTTGCCGCTCGAGCAACGCGAGCGCGTTGCGGCGCGCTGGTGTGTCGCTGACGGGCCCCAGCTCCACGGTCAGCATCTGCGCATGTCCGGCGGCGTCGAGCGCAAGCCTCAGGCGTTCGCGGGCGGTCGGCTGATTCAGCGATCCACGCTCGACACGCAATGTCCAGTGGGCACCATCGCGCATCACCAGTTGCGCCTGCAGGGCGAGTTCCCGGACCAGAGCCGTGATCGCCTGCTCCGCCACCAACGCAGTGACAACGCCATGCCAGTGGTCACCTTCGGGCGTGGGTGTGAAGGTTTCGAAGGTGGCTGCCGCAATGGTCGGGCTGGGGTCGAACGCGGACTTTTCCGCTACGCGCGGCTGCAATCGCGCATCACGCTCGAGTTGGTGGCGGACTGGAACCGCTACCATGTTCGTAGCTAGTTGCGCTTTTGAAATATACGCTAGAGGGTGATTTGATTCAACATTTTCATGACACTGGCGCTCGCCGGCCGGAATCTCTTCCCACGGAGGAATCACTGCAGGCGCCGCGACTGGTGGTGCCGATGGCTCGACCTCCGCTGGCGCTTGCACCTCAGGTAGCGCTGGCGCCGATGTTTCTGACCCACCACCAGCCGACCCAGACGCGAATTGATCGTCACTAACGACAGAGGCATCCGGGTGCGCAGGAGCAGCCGTTACGAGCGTACCAAGGGCCGAACCTGGATCGGCGGGCTTTGCATCAGCACGAGCAATAGCAGTTTGATCCAGGCTTTCCACCGCCGCCCTTGCCGCCGCGCTCATTTGGTGATCGGCAGCCTCGTTGCCTCGCGCTGCGTCGCCATGTGGCGAGGCCGTAGGCGCATCAGCCGTTTTCAGTGTTTTTTTTTCCTGCAAATGCAGCGCAGCTGTCGCTACCGTCCCTGCAGGTTTGAACGCCAGCAGGCGCAGCAGCACCATCGTCAGCGCCGCATATTCATCGGGCGCCAAGCCGAGTTCGCCGCGCCCGTGCAGGCACAAGCTGTAGAGCAACTGGGTTTCGTCGGGCGGGAGATGGCGCGACAAACGCGCTGTTTCGCTGGCCTCCGGATCATCCGCATCGGCCGCGACTGCCATTTGCGGCACCGCCTGCAGCACCGCCATGCGCTGTAACACGGCAGCCATGTCTTCCAGTGTCGCCGCCGCTGAAACGCCGTGCGTGCGCAGTGTGTCGACGACATCGACCACATCGCGGCCATCGGCCCGGGAAAGTGCGTCGATTAGACGCAACACGTAAGAGCGATCCACACCGCCGAGCATCTGACGCACGGCCTCTTCGGCGATCTGCCCATTGCCGAAAGCGATGGCCTGGTCCGTAAGGGAAAGCGCATCGCGCATCGACCCGCGGGCTGCTCGGGCGATCAGGCGCAGCGCGCCGATCTCGGCGGTAATCCCCTCGGCGCCAAGCACTGTGAGCAGGTGCGCTTGCACCGTATCCGGCGCCATTGGGCGCAGATTGAACTGAAGGCAGCGTGAAAGCACCGTTACCGGAACTTTTTGCGGATCGGTGGTCGCCAAGACGAACTTGAGGTATTCCGGCGGCTCCTCAAGTGTTTTCAGCATCGCGTTGAACGCGTGCCCGGTGAGCATGTGCACTTCATCGATCATGAAGACCTTGAAGCGGCCCTGCACCGGTTTGTAGACCGCCTGTTCGAGCAGAGACTGCACTTCATCGACGCCCCGATTGGAGGCCGCGTCAAGCTCGGTGTAATCGACAAACCGACCCGCATCGATGTCCCGGCACGCCTGACACACGCCGCAGGGCTCGGCGGTGATGCCACCCTGGCCGTCAGGGCCAATGCAATTGAGCGCCTTTGCAAGGATGCGGGAGACCGTCGTCTTGCCAACGCCACGCGTGCCGGTAAACAGATAGGCATGGTGCAGTCGCTGGGTCTGCAGTGCATTACCGAGAGCTTGCACCACATGCTCCTGCCCCACCAGTTCCGAGAAATTCCGGGAGCGGTATTTGCGGGCAAGCACGAGGTAAGACATCGGCCGCATTTTACGGACCGGTGGGCATGCATCCCGCTCACCGGATAATCCCGCCCCATGAATTCCTCCGCTTCCTCCAACGCGTCGCCAGCCGGCACCGATACGCTCAGTTACGACCAGGCTGGCGTCAACTACGACCTGATCGACCCGCTCAAGGTCAGCGCCCAACGCGCTGCTGCTGCCACCGGCGGTCACCTCGCAGCGCACGGGTTCTCGGAAATCACCGCTTCACGTGGCGAATCCGCCTATGTGGTGGATGTCGGCCCCTTCTACCTTGCAAGCATCGTCGAATGCCTCGGCAGCAAGGTGCTGGTGGCAGACGCCATGGCTGAGCTCACCGGCAAAAGTTACTACGAAGGCATCGCGCAGGACACGATCGCCATGGCGGTCAACGATCTGATCACGGTCGGCGCCACACCGCTGGTGGTGCAGGCCTATTGGGCCGCTGGCGGTAGCGACTGGTTCGGCAACGCCGAACGCGCACAGGCGCTGGTGGCCGGATGGAAGAAAGCCTGCGACATCTGCGGGGTGGCCTGGGGCGGCGGCGAAACGCCGGCACTTGCGGGAATCGTGGAAAGCAACCGAATCGATCTGGCAGCCTCCTGCACCGGCATCGTCGACCCGAAATCCCGCCTTTCCCTGGGGGACGACCTTGCGGCAGGCGACCATATCGTGCTGCTGGCATCGAGCGGCATTCATGCCAATGGCTTGAGCCTGGCCCGCAAGCTGCTCGAGCGCTTGCCCGACGGCTACTTGACCGAAGTAGCACCCGGGCTTTCCTATGGCGACGCCCTACTCGCGCCCACGGTGCTTTATTCACCCGTGACCGAAGCGCTCTTCAAGGCCGGCATTACGCCGAAATATTGCGCCAACATCACCGGGCACGGCTGGCGAAAGCTGCTGCGCCACCCCTCGCAATTCACTTATCGCATCCGCGCTGTACCACCGGTGCCGCCGGTCCTGCAGTTCATTCAGCAGCATGCCCGCCAGGATGATCGCGAAGCCTACAGCACCCTCAACATGGGTGCAGGTTTTGCTCTCTTCGTTCGCGAATCCGAGGTTGAAGTGACGCTGCAGACCGCGCGCGACCTGGGTGTGGAAGCGCTGCACGCCGGCGCAGTAGAAGCGGGTGCGAAGCAGGTCGTGATCGAGCCGCTCGGTATCAGCTTTGGAACCGAGGATCTCCAGCTGCGCTGACGAAAAAGGCTCACGGGCTCCCGTACAATTCAGGTTGACGGGCCTCCCCGCATGGCGAAGCGGCCAAACGGGTCAGGTGGGGAACCAAGCAGCCCTAACTGTGGAGTCAGTGCCGGGGGTAAGGCTCGTCAACCACATTGCAAAAAAGGGCCGAAAGGCCCTTTTTATTGTCCGAACCAGCTTCTGCCGAGGCTCAGCCCGCGAGCAGCGGTTGTCGAACGGATGTCAGCGCAGCGCTGCGGAAAACCGCGATTGCCTCCATCAAACTGACAGCTTGCAGCTTCAGGCTTTCGGCCGCAGCAGCGCTCTCTTCGACCAGCGCAGCATTCTGCTGAGTGCCCTGATCAATGCTGGCAACGGCCTGGTTCACCTGCACGATGCCTGTGCTCTGCTCGTCAGTCGATGCGTGGATTTCTGCGATCAGGTCGGTCATGCGTTGCACCTGCGCCTGCACATCCTCCATCGATGAGCCCGCCTGACTGACAAGATCGCTGCCGACTGCAACCTTCGAAACGCTGTCGCCGATGAGTCCCTTGATCTCGCGGGCGGCCTGTGCGGAGCGTTGCGCCAGGCTGCGCACTTCACTCGCGACCACAGCAAAGCCCCTGCCCTGTTCACCGGCCCGCGCCGCTTCTACGGCCGCGTTCAGCGCCAGAATATTGGTCTGAAAGGCAATACCGTCGATCACACCAATGATGTCGGAAATCTTGCGGCTGGAAGCCGAGATTTCGCCCATGGTGGAGACCACCTGCTGCACCACCTTGCCGGCGCGCCCTGCAGCTTCGGCTGTCGAAGTGGCGAGCTGGCTTGCCTGGCGGGAGCTATCAGCATTCTGTTGAACGGTCGTCGTCATCTGTTGCATCGACGCCGCCGTTTCCTGCAGTGCACTCGCTTGCTGCTCGGTTCGACCGGAAAGATCCTGGTTGCCCATGGCGATTTCCGCCGATGCAGTTGCAATGCCATCCGCAGAGCTGCGGACCCGACCGACGGTTACGAGCAGACTTGCATTCATACGTTTGAGCGCGCCCAGCAACTGACCCATTTCATCTGTACTGTCGACGAGGATGTCGGTTCCCAAGTCGCCCGCCGCTACCGCTTCTGCAACGCTTACCGCCCTTGCAAGACGCGAAGTGATGGCTCTGCTGACCAACCAGCCCAGAATGATCGCAAAGGCTACCGCCAGCACGCAGGCGAGCACCAGGATGTTGCGGTCGTGTCGATACGCGGTGCCAGCATCCTGTTCCAGCTGTGCCGCGCGGTCTTGCTCATGCTTGACGAAAGCGCTGGAACCGGCAACAAGCTTCGCCAGCAGCGGGCGACAGTCGCGGCTGATGCGAAGAATCGCTTGGGAAATTTTTTCCTCGCTGGCGAGTTTGACGATGTCAAGCGCCATAGCGAGCATGCAGCCGATGGCCTTGGCCACTACATCCACTGAAGTGTCCGGCTGGCGTGCCGCGGAACTTGTCGAAGTCCCGATGTGGCCGGGTGTGCCGGTGAGGCTCAGCAGTTCGCGATGGGTTTTGACTCCAGCACAAAATCCGCCGCGGCAGCACCTGCGCCAAGGCCACTCGCCATGCAGGCGTTAAGCAGGTAACCGCCGGTCGGCGCCTCCCAGTCCAGCATTTCTCCTGCCACGAAAACACCCGGCAGGGTACGCAGCATCAGACGCGCATCCAGACTCGCAAAGCTCACGCCACCAGCTGTACTGATAGCTTCATCCAACGGTCGGGCTGCAAGGCAGGTAATCGGCAGTGCCTTGATCCGCGCGGCCAGGATCGCTGGATCTGCAAGCTCCGGCTTTTCGAGCAATTCATGCAGGAGCCCGGTCTTGACACCATCGAGACCCAGGCGGCTTTTAAGGTGCGTGGAGAGCGAGCGGGATCCGCGGGGATGCGCCACTTCCTTCAACACGCGCTCTTCGGGCCAGTCCGGTAGCAGGTCGAGGTGCAAGGTCGCCGCGCCTGAATGCGCAATCTCGTCGCGTAGTAAAGCGGAGGCCGCATAGATGAGGCTGCCTTCCAGGCCGGTGGCGGTGGCCATGCATTCGCCACGGCGCTGAAAATGTCCGCCGTGGCCGTCTTCGAAGCGCAAGGCGACTGATTTGAGCGGCTTGCCGGCCCAGCGCTCAGCAAAATAAGCGCTCCATCCCACGGTGGGCTCGGACGGTGCGGCGCCGACGAGTTCGCGCAGGAAACTGCGACGCGTTTCCACCGTTGCTTCTATGGCGGGCCGGCCGGCCACATCGAATCCACAATTGGCCGCCACCAGTGGCGCGACGCCCACGCCAGCAGCCTCCAGCCATGGCACCCAGGCGCCGTCCGAACCCAACCGGCGCCAGCTCGCGCCGCCCAGCGCAAGAACCACGGCGTCAGCATGCACTTGTACCTCGCCCTGTGGCGACACGAAGCGCAGCGCACCATTGAACGCGGCCAGGTGCTCGGCGGAGTCGGCGGAGTCGGATTTTGCCGATGAGGGCGCGCCCTCATCGGCCCAACCCGCCCAGCGATGACGCATGTGAAAGCGCACGCCCGATGCACGCAGCCGTTCGAGCCAGGCCCGCAGCAAGGGCGCCGCTTTCATCGCTACCGGAAACACACGCCCGGAGCTGCCGACAAAGGTTTCAATGCCGAGCTGCTCGACCCAGGCGCGCAAGGCGTCGGAGTCGAACTCGTCCAGCCAGCGACCCACGTCGACCTCGCGTGCTCCGTAGCGTCGCCGGAACGACTCCGCTGGTTCTGAATGCGTCAGATTGAGGCCACCCCGCCCGGCCAGCAGAAACTTGCGACCCGGGGTCGCCATGGCGTCATAGACGTCGACCGCGACGCCTTTGGCCGCCAATGCTTCTGCCGCCATGAGGCCGGCCGGCCCGGCGCCGATGACAACCACGTGCGGCGTCGATTCAGAGCGGGTTTGAGAAGGTTCTCGATCCGGACCAGTCGCAGCTGCAGAGGAGTCGGGCGGAACGGAGGAAGCAATATCGGACATAGACTTGATTGTCACCACCGCGCGGCACTGCGACGCAACCAGCCGAACACTCGCGCTTCTTATGGGTCCACAAGGACCAACACACCGTCGCCACCCAGCAATGCGGCGTGTACCGTCTGCCCCGGGCGCACGGCCATGACAGCAGCGCGGTAATCGCGCAACTGCGCCATCAACAGCGGCTGTTGCTGCGGCTGGTAGGCAGACTTGAAATCAAGCACCCACCAGCTGGCGTCATCACACCGCTGGACCAGACGGTCAAGCCGATAGGCCCGGCCCTCATGGTTCAGATGAACTTCGTTCGCATCCCAGCTGAGTTGCGACGCATCCCAGGCCCAGGCACCCTGCCCGCCATGAATGCGGCTGGCCAGCGAGGCAGCACGATCGAGTTGGGTTGCGTTGAGCCGGAATTCGCGCTGCACTGCGGCCAGGCGCCCGGCGGCGAGGAGCGCGGCCTCAGGCGGCTCTCCGTTTTCCTTACCCAATCCCGCCTCCGGCGAACCGGCCGCGGATGTGGCAGCGCTCAGGGTCGGCGCCCACTCCAGCAAGCGGTGCATTGCCAGCCCGACTGCGGCCTCCCCATCAGGCCGCAAATGCGGATTTACTACGTTATTTATAGCTGGTTGCGCTTTCTCTTCAACCGCTGGAGCAATAAAACGCATGAAGAATTCTCCACTATCTCCCGCAACTTCGTTTGCTGCATTTGAGGCGTGCGCAAGGGAAGCACCCACCGACTCTTCCGCCGCGTCGTGCCCCACAAGTCGAGCGGGCGCCACCTCAACCGACGTCGCGAGCGGCGAGATCCTCTCCCGCCAACTACCGGGTTGCGTCGTACGACCGGACTCTACCGAGGACAGGACCAGCCAGCGCCGCGCACGCGTGGTGGCAACGTAAAGGGTGTTGATCTCCTCCCTTTGACGCGCAAGCCGTTCGGCCTCCATGGCAGCAGCAGCACTCGGCGGCGGCCGGCTTTCCTTTTCGATAAAGGCGAAGCGCGTCGGCACAGCCGATTCGCCAGGCCAGTCCACCAGCGCAGTCATGGATTCACTGCGCGGCGGGCTGGGCTCGGTATCGAGCAGAAGCACCAGATCGGCTTCGAGCCCCTTGGCGCCATGTACCGTCAAAAGACGCACGGCATCGGTATCCGCGCGCATGGGCGCCTTGATGCCACCCGCCTTGAGCGCGCGCACCAGTCGATAGGGCGTGACATACCGACCGCCATCGATGGCGAGCGCTGCACCCGGCACGGCGCGCAGCCGCGCAAGAACCATGGCGCGCAAAGCGTCTGGTGCAGCAGCGGCGAAACGGGCGAGCACGTCCCCGTCGTGGTAGATCGCATCGATCGCGTCATGCGGCGGCAGGCGCTGCAGCCATTCACGCCAACGCAATAAAGTCACGCCTATTGCGCGCAAGTGAGCTGGCAAGCTTTGTCTATCCAGTACGACTTCGGATTTAGTTCCGATGACAGAAACAGGTTTCCGGTCTACGCTGACGTCTGAAGGCGCAAATTGCGTCAGCACATCGAACCAGGTGGCTGTCGCAGCAACTGGCCGCCGTGCGGACGTGGATCGTGGACCTTCGGCCGTGGATGACACCGGCTCCGCCATTTGCGCAATTGAACCCGACAGAGCAGCGGTCTCACTGAGCTCGCGATGCAACCGAAGCGCGCGCAGTGCCAGCGCGATCTGCACCAGATCATCATCCGTGCAGCCAAAAACCGGCGACCGCAGAGCACGTGCCAGCGAAAGATCATGGCCCGGCGAGACCAGCACATCGAGCAACGCGATGATGTCCTGCACCTCGGGCGCATCACGCAACTCTCCTTTCTCGGGTTGCTGCGTCGGAATCCCCATGTCTCGCAGGGCATCCTCCATAAAAGAGAGCGCCGCACGACGCCGCGAAAGCACCATAACCGCCCCGGGGTTCAGCGCGCGGCGCGGCATTTCGGCAGCAAGCCAGCGGGCCGCCTGCAGGCATTCGCGCCGACGCAGCGATTCCTCCACCAGCGTGCGGGGCGTCGTGAGGCTGTCACGCCAGTCGGGGTCGGTCTCGTCGCCATCGACGTTGTCACTATCGCCGCCCAGCTGATCGGCGGCATACGGACCTGATCGAAGCTTCTCCGCTCGTCCTTCACTCACACCGCCATCGCCGCTGGCGAATGAGTCCGACGCATCCTCCGCCTGCGCACGCGGAATCGGTGGCAGGCAAAGAACAGCGCCTTCGGCTTGCGATTCGGTGGTGTGCGCGCGATAGCCGTCAAACTCACCCTGCTCCTGCGCTGCCATCAGGGCGCCATTGACGGCCGCGACCACCGCGGGTGCATTGCGGAAGGTGTGGTCGCAGGCGAGCCAGTCGCCGCCGAGCCCTTCCACGACGAAGCGTTGCGCCGCACGAAACACCTGCGGCTCGGCGCGGCGAAAGCGATAGATGCTTTGCTTCGGGTCGCCGACGATGAACACTCCCGGCGCCGCAGAGCCGTCCGGACCACTGGCGCCGCCGCCGGATCCGGCGTAGCCCGACAGCCAGGAGTGCAGCGCCTGCCATTGCAAGGGATTTGTGTCCTGGAATTCGTCGATCAGCAGATGCTTGACCCGGACATCCAGGCGCTGCTGCACCCAGCCCGCCAGGGCATCGTCCGAAAGCAGACGATGCGCCGCACGCTCCACATCGTTCATATCAACCCACCCATTGGCGCGCTTCACTTCCGCAAAGCAGGCCAGCAGCACCCTCGTCAGGCGTGCCATGCGGTGATGGTGTAGCCAGGCATCGTGCTGATGCTGGGCGGCGCAGAGCAGCTGCAGTTCGATTTCCGCCTCTAGGGCTGCTTCGAACTTCTGCAGGTTTTTGTTGAGCCGATCTTCCGTCGCGACGAAAAATGCCTTGCGCAAGGCGGCGATCACTGCGGCGCCCGACGGCATCGCAAAGGCATCGATGACCGCGGCTGCTGTACTTTGCGGCGTCTTGTTCTTCTCACGGCCAAGCGCCGCAGCCCGGGCCAGCCACCGCGCGCGAACGGCCGGTTCGGCAAGTGCCTCGCAAGGCTCCTGCACGTCGCCCAAATCGCAGAACTGGGTGGTACAGCGCGGCACCGCTTCCTCGACCTGGCCAACCCGGTCTGCCAGTTCGAACTCGGTGCGCCGTGTCAATGCGGCGCCAAGCGCCTTTTTGGTCTGGCTGCGCCCATGGCGGGCCACCAATGCGTCGAAATCGGCGTGCAATTGCGTATCTGCAATCACCATGCGATGGAACGGTCGCCACACCGCGGCGACGGCTTCCTTGTCGTCTTCCAGCAGCGTGTAGGGCTGCGGAAGGCCGAGTTCGCGCATCACCGCAAGCGGTGCGTTTTTCAGCAGTGCGCCGAACCAGCTATGAAAGGTGCGCACCTGCACCGGGCGGCCGGCCTGCAAAACCTTTTGCTGCAATTGAGATAGCTGAATGCGCAGGTCCGGATTGCGTTCCGAGCCTTTTTCATTGATATTTTTCGCGGAAGCTTGACCGTGTCCGCCAAGCCTGCGCCCTGCTCCATCGATCCGGATGCCGCGCATCTCCAGTTCGGCCGACAGGGCTGCGTCATCTAGCGTGGCGAATCTGCTCAGCCATTCATGCAATCGGCCTCGCATCTCCCCGGCGGCTTTGCGGGTGAAAGTGATGGCGAGAATCTCGTGCGGCTCCGCGCCTTCGAGCAAGGCCCGCACGATGCGCGATACCAGCATCCAGGTTTTTCCCGCCCCGGCGCAGGCCTCGACTGCCACGCTGCGTCGTGGATCGCAGGCGATGGCGTAGAACTCTGCTCGGCTGATGCGGCGATCGTTGTGTTCGTAGGCCAGTTCTGGCGAATCGGTAACGGACGCGGTTACGGTTACGGTTACGGAAATCACTCAAACACTCCAGAAATCCTTGCGGCAAAGGCCTCGCACTGCACAGGTATCGCAGACGGCTCCTTCGCCCAATGCGGGCAGCGGAGACCCGTCGGCGATACGTTGCAGGTCATGGCGGATGCCAGCCAGGAGACGGTCACGCTCTTCGACGACATCATCCTGCTCGATCGTTTTCGTCTCGCCGCGCTCGCCTACGTTCACATAGGCCGCGCGCAAGGTGTCCTGCGGCAGCAGGGCTGCGTAAAAAGCCAGCTGCGTGTCTTCGCCGGCTTGCGCCACCCGCTTTTTCGTGGTCTCCAGACTTTCCGTCTTGTAGTCGATCAGGAACACAGCGGCTTCCGCGTCAACCACTCCCGGCCCGCTGCCCCCTTCGAGCGGGCTGAGCGATGCCGAATCGATTCGGTCGATCTGCCCGACCAGATCCAGCACGCCCATGCCCTGGCGGCGCCAGGTCTCGGCCGCCCCGAACGCGAAACCTTGCGACTCATGCTGGGCAAGCCAGCTGAGATAACCGTTCCGAGTCGAAGGCCAGGTTGCTGCAAAGGGTAGAAATTCGTCGTCAGCCAGACCGAGCTCACGCGTCGCTTCTGCAGCGCAACGATCGAGGCGAGCGCGCCTGTCGTCCAGACTCTGTGCGACGGCGGACGGCACGCCTGAATCCTCATGAAACATGCGCAAGACGGCATGCAGCCAGAGGCCGAAATCGCGCTTGTCGATATCGGCCTCGAGTTCGGCAGCATCGCGCAAACCCAGCTGCCGCAGCGAGAAGAAACGATAGGGGCACTTCCGCAGATCTTCATAAGCGCTGGCCGACAGGTGCTGAACCGGCAGCGCCGCGCCACATGGCAGGGGCGGCGCTGTATGCCGAGCCGGCAAATGCCGCAGGCCTCGTGGATCCTCGGCGAGCATCACTGAACCGTTCTGTGCGCTCGCGCACAGACCCTGAACCAGCGGGCTGGCCTGGAGTACCTCACCTGCTGCATCGCCTTCGCGCCACAGGATATCGATCAGCGGTACGCGCAACGCCACTTGCCAGGCACCGGCGACCGCTGCTTGCAACTCCGCGCGGCCCGGCAGGCCGAGCACTTCCCGCTGCTGCGGCGTCCAAGCACCGGCAGGATCCGGTGATGGCGGCAAGCGCTGCTCGTCGCATCCCGGCATCACCACCGCAGCAAAAGGTCTGGCCGTAAGCTGCGCCATCGGCACCACCACAACATCCGCCGCGCCATCACGAATGAGCGCTTCGGGAAGGAAACTTTGCGATTCAAGTGCATCGCGCACCCATCCTGTGAAAGCCGCAAGATCGAGCCTGCGATTCGCCCACCGGGTGGCAGCCAGCGATTGCGCGAAAGCCTCGCGCATTGGCGGGTCTAGCCACAGCGCTTCACACACCTGCTGCCCCGCCGCGTCTGCCTGCAGCGGCTCCCATTGGCCGGTTTGCGTGAGCAGATCAGCGAGCGCATCCAGCCACTCAGCAAGCGGCCGGGCTACGCGCATCTGGGACCGGAAAGATTCGATACGGGCGCAAAAACCGGTGAGTTCGGCTTTCGCTTTCGGCAAAGGCGATGAAGGTGCGTCCGGCTGCGCAGGTGCGGATTTTTGGCAATCCCGCCACACTCGTGCGCCATCGCGACGCAAAGCGGCTTCCAGCTGTTGCACGTTGCTTGGGTCGAGGGACGAAATTTCCTTCAACCAGTCAAGCACCGCGTCGCCGGATGCCTGCGCCCGGCACGCCTGCAAGCTGGACATGAGCTGCGCAGCGGCACGGGTGGTGGAAAGCGTCCAGCCGGTTTCATCGGCGATCGCAGCGCCGTGCGCCCGCAGCACCGCGCTGATGCGACGCGTGAGCGCCCGATCGATCGCCACCAATGCAACCGGGCGCTGGCCGGCGCGCACTCTTCTGAGGACACAAGCAGCCGCACGCTCCGCTTCGTCCTCCGCGTCTGCACAGGCATGCAGGAGCGCTGAGGGGGCTCCTTCGACGCGCAGACCGCGAGCCGCGCCTGCTGCCAGCTCACCTCCTGCCGCATGCGATTCATCGCGCCCATCAGGCGACGCATTGTCCTCGCCGGAGTGCTGAGCCACGTCCGGGAAAAGATCCAGACGCAGGATTGACAGGCCCCGCGCCTGCCACGAGGCGCACAGGGATTCAGTCAGGGCATCAGGCTGCAGTCCAGCCAAGACTGCAACAGCACGAATACCCGCCGGGAGCGCTTTATATGAAAAAAGCCCATCGGTCGCGCAGTGCGACGCCAGCGCCCATTCAAGCGCAATACGCGCTGTGGCGGCTTCCCAGGTCAGCCGCGTGAGCGACGATGGCTCGATGACAGCGCGTGCGCGTTCGCCCCACGCGGTTCGCTGGTCTGGCGCAATTGCCCCGGCTGCACGCAACAGCTGCCAGGCGGTATCCACCAGCAGCGGCGCGAGGGCATCCTGCTCGTCGCGCAAGCCGGCATCCTCGAGCAACGCCCGCGCAGCAAGCATGTCGCGACTGCGATCCAGGCTGATATCGGGGTGCTGCGCGGGCGGCGCTGCCAGGCTGCGCGCCCAGCTCGAAGTCGTCTCCATGCGCGGAGCAAATCCGGTGGGAACCGCTTCAAGCCAGGCGGCCCGCGCAACCGGCAACAGTTGCGCGTAAGGCAGCAAGATCACGACGTGAGCGGGGTCGATCCGCAAGGCACGAAGCTGGTCCTGCAGACGGGCAATCAGGCCGCTCGATGGGTCCCGCCACGCGATTTCTACCGGGTGCGAAAAGGCAATCAGCCCGGGCGGCTGCGCGCTTTTGGCTATCTCATTCATAGCTTCCACGATCCTGCGCGGCCCCTGGTTTCTGTCACAATCATCCGCACTTTAGCGGCATACCCACCACACACAGGAACACGCCATGGCAAGTGAACTCATCAAACATGTATCCGACGCTTCTTTCGAGGCCGATGTGTTGCAGTCCGACAAACCGGTGCTGGTGGATTACTGGGCCGAATGGTGCGGCCCCTGCAAGATGATCGCGCCCATCCTCGACGAGGTGTCTGCCAGCTACAAGGACAAGCTGCAGATTGCCAAGATGAACGTGGATGAGAACCGTGACATCCCGGCCAAGTTCGGTATCCGCGGTATTCCGACGCTGATGCTGTTCAAGGGCGGACAGCTTGCAGCCACCAAGGTCGGCGCGCTCAACAAGGCGCAACTGACGGCGTTCATCGATCAGCAACTCGCCTGATTTTTTGGACGCTCCTCGCAATCGTCGCTGAGGCGGTTGCGTAGGCTTCCGCTTGATCCGCGCGTAGAGTACTTCTACGGCCCGCACAAGCGCCTCCCGTTTGCTGTCATAATTTGAGCACTCACCGTTTCGCGCCACCCACGCGAGCGGTTCGATTCCCCCGGCACGCGGTAACACCCGTATTCGCCGACTTCCCCCCGTTTCGCAGACGACACTCCGCACGGAGTTCCTTTCATGCACCTCAACGAACTCAAGGCACTTCACGTGTCTGAAGTCCTCAAGCAAGCTGAAGAGCTTGATATCGAAAACGTCGGCCGTATGCGCAAGCAGGAGCTGATGTTTGCCATCATCAAAAAGCGCGCAAAAGCGGGTGAGCAGGTCTTCGCCGACGGTGTGCTCGAGATCTTGCCGGACGGTTTCGGCTTTCTGCGCAGCCCCGACACCAGCTTCACTGCGAGCACGGACGATATCTACATATCTCCAAGCCAGGTGCGACGCTTCAACCTGCATACCGGCGACATGATTGAAGGCGAAGTGCGCACACCCAAGGATGGTGAGCGGTATTTCGCCTTGACCAAGCTCGATCTGGTCAACGGCGGGCCTGCTGAGCAGAACAAGCACAAGGTGATGTTCGAAAACCTCACGCCGCTGTTCCCCAAAGAGCAGATGAAGCTCGAGCGGGAGATCAAGTCCGAAGAGAACATTACCGGCCGGATTATTGACATCATCGCGCCGATCGGACGCGGCCAGCGAGCACTCATCGTCGCACCGCCGAAGAGCGGCAAAACGGTGATGATGCAGCACATCGCACATGCCATCACGGCCAACAATCCGGATGTGCACCTGATGGTGCTGCTGGTGGACGAGCGTCCGGAAGAAGTGACCGAGATGCAACGTACGGTGAAGGGCGAAATCATTGCCTCGACCTTCGACGAACCCGCTGCGCGTCACGTGCACGTCGCTGAAATGGTGATCGAACGCGCCAAGCGCCTCGTGGAACTGAAGAAAGACGTGGTGATTCTTCTGGACTCCATCACGCGCCTGGCACGCGCCTATAACAACGTCGTGCCGTCCTCGGGGAAAGTACTCTCGGGCGGTGTGGATTCGAACGCGTTGCAACGGCCCAAGCGATTCTTTGGCGCAGCCCGCAAGGTCGAAGAAGGCGGATCGCTCACCATCATCGCAACAGCCTTGGTCGATACCGGCAGCAGGATGGACGAGGTGATCTTCGAAGAGTTCAAGGGCACCGGCAACTGTGAAATCCATCTGAACCGGCGCCTGTACGAGAAGCGGGTGTTTCCTGCCATCGAGCTGAACAAGAGCGGTACCCGACGCGAAGAATTGCTGCTTGCGCCGGAAATCCTCCAGAAGACGCGAATTCTGCGTCAGTTCATGTACAACATGGACGAGATGGAGAGCATGGAGCTCATGATCAAGAACATGAAGGCCACCAAGACGAATGTCGATTTCTTCGACATGATGCGCCGCGGCGGTTGACCGGTATGCGCCCGATTTCCACCGGAACTTGAACGTTCGTTATGCGATAATCGCGGGCTTTTCTGCGGAAAGTAGGCTGGATTGTCCAGCCCGGCTCCCGCACCGCATCAGGAAGACATCATGAAAGACGGCATTCACCCCAACTACCGCGAAGTGCTCTTCGTGGACCTGTCCAACGGTTTCAAGTTCGTCACACGCTCTTGCGTCAACACGAAGGAAATGGGCAAGACCGAAGACGGCCGCGAGCTGCCTCTGTACAAGCTCGACACTTCCAGCGAATCCCATCCGTTCTACACCGGCACACAGAAGTCCGTGGACAACATGGGCGGACGCGTTGAACGCTTTCGCAACCGCTTCGGCAAGGGCGCAGTCGCCGCAAAATAAATCCGTTTTCGGCCCGTTGGGCTGGATGTCGGCAAGGCAGCACGGGTTTCCGCGCTGCCTTTTTTTTGCCTGCAGCCTTGTTGGCAAGGCTGCAGGGCTTCGACATCGGACAATGGTGCGCGCAACGGCCGAAAGCGTTGTCAGACTGATCGAATCACGTGAACTTTCCCACACCTGCCATCGTCTCCCAGCATGCGGTCCGACGCCTGCCGCGTTCGGCGCTGCTGTTGTTCTGCCTCACTTATGCGCTTGCCGGGTTCATCGGGCGCGGGCCCTGGAAAAACGCCGACATCGCCGCCTTCGGCTACATGCGGGCCCTGGCAGACGGGCACACGAGCTGGTTGCATCCTCTCCTCGCAGGAATGCCTCCGGAGACGGACGGGCTCCTGCCCTACTGGTTGGGCGCTTGGGCAATCCACTTGGCACCGGGCTGGATGAGTGCGGATCTGGCGGCGCGTATTCCCTTCATCGGGCTGTTGATCGCCACACTGGCCGCTTTGATGATTTTCTTGGCATAAAAACTGCTGCCGACGGGAGTATTTTTACAGAAGTCCTCAAACGCTTCTCTCCAATTTTTGTTGCCATAGGAGAGCTTTAGGCGTATGGCGTGAAGCGCTAACCCCT
>JBBSUX010000009.1:0-25935 GCA_038234045.1 Burkholderiales bacterium | reverse complement strand
CGATGTGTGGCCTCTTCTTCAATATGGACATGCTGTTTCAGGAACCACTCGGTCAGATACTCGGGCGCCTGCCGCTGTCGCGCCGCATCTACGACGCCCTGGTACTGCGCACCGGCCCCTACGCCGACGCGCTCGAAGTGATGCTGGCGCTCGAAGGCTCCGACACGCGCAAGCTTCAACAGATTTGCGATCGCCATGACATGCCGCAGGGCGAGGTCAATGTCGCGCTCCTGCACATGATCGCCGGGCTCTCGCACACCACCATCGTGCAGGCGGCACCGGCTGCCGGCTGGTAGGCGCCAAGCCAGGGCAAGTTTTATCGCATCGCGTCGCGCGTTTTCTGGAAGGCGTTCCAGAACGCCGCGTCCTGCGTCGTGGCGAAATTGATGCGCATCAGCGTCGAGGGCCCGCGTGTGGCGTGAAACAGCGCACCAGGTGCCAGCAAGTAGCCGTCGTCAAGCATGCGCTGGGACAGCAGGTCGGTATCCACGCCGGTATCGACCCAGCCGAACGGCCCGGCTGGCGCATTGGCAAAGCGGCAACCTGCTGCCAGGGCCAGCGCCACGCTGCGGGTTCGCGCCGTATCCAGCCGCGCCTTTACGCGCGCTACATGGCGGCGCAGCTGGCCCTGCTCGATGCACAGCGCCAGCGCTTTCTCCAGCAGCGACGGCGTGGTGAGCGTAGTGATCAGTTTGGTGTCGAGCAGGCGCTCCACCAACGACTCGGGCGCCGCCATGAAACCGACGCACCAGTTCGGCGCGATGACCTTGGCAAAGCCGCCCGAACCCGGCTGCGGCCTCGCGGACGTTGATGGAACATGCCGCGGATCAAAGCCGTGGCGTGGATCAGCGAGCCTGCGACGGGCAAGGCCGGCCCAGCGCCGGGGAGTATCCTATTTTCTGCTACATCATCTGAAGCTGGAAGCGCTTTTCCATCAAGCGCATGAGCCTGATTTGATGCTCCATTCCTGACAAAAAATCCTCGCTGGCGATGCGCCTCCACAAGGCCCTGGGCAAGAAGGAGATCGTAGGCCGCCACCACCGCGTGCGGGCTCACGCGCTGCTGGCGTGCGCATTCGCGCACCGAAGGCAGCCGCGTTCCGGCCGCCAGCAGGCGGGCACGTATGCGGTGCGCAAACCGCTCGGCGAGCTGTTCGGTCAGGCTGCGGGATGAGGTGCGGCTGAGCATAAGAATCGGCTGAAAAAAGAAGGCCAGGACATTGGTCGAGGGTGCGCATGGGACTGTGCTTGCGCACCAGCCAGTACAGATTGGCCAGCTGTACGTCCATCTGTACCGGCTGTGTAATGGTGACGAATGTAGAGTAGCCGCCATGCCCATGCAACCAGACAGCACGCCCCGCCCGGCCCCGCGCCCGGCCGACACCGCAACGCAGCATGACGCCGCCATGCAGACGCGGGGCATGTGGCTCGGCGCGCTGGCGGTGGCGTTCTTTGCCATGACGCTACCAATGACCCGGCTGGCCACGGGCTCGAACGAAGCGCCGCAACTCTCTCCGATGTTCGTGACCCTTGGCCGCGCTGCTGTGGCGGGCCTGATTTCGGCTGTGCTGCTGCTGGTGCAACGCGCCCCATGGCCGCTGCGGAAACAGCGCCTGCCGCTCTTCATGGCAATGCTGGGCAATACCGTGGGTTACCCACTGATGCTGGGTTACGCGCTGCGCAGCGTCACCGCCAGCCACGCGGCGGTGGTGATCGCGTTGCTGCCGCTGGCAACCGCCGCCATTGCTGCCTGGGTGTTGCACCAGCGCGCGAGCCGGGGATTCTGGTTGTGCGCCATGGCGGGTAGCTTGCTGGTCATTGCGTTTTCGCTGCTGCGCGGCGGTGGCGGCTTCATTCCGGATCCGGCCGATCTGCTGCTGGTCGGCGCGGTCATCGCCGCATCGGTCGGCTATGTCTTCGGGGCGCAGATCACACCGGCCCTCGGCGGCCTGCGGGTGATCTGCTGGGCCACCGCACTAGCGCTGCCGGTGACAATTCCGGCCACGCTGCTGCTGTGGCCCACAGCACCAGTGGCGCCACATGCCTGGCTCGGCTTCGCTTATGTAAGCCTGTTCTCGATGTGGTTCGCGATGTTCTTGTGGTTTCGCGCCCTGCACCTGGGTGGCGCGCTGCGCGTGAGCCAGATGCTGTTGCTGCAGCCGTTTCTGACCATCGTCTTCGCGATCCCGATACTGGGCGAGCGGCTCGATCCGGTCGTGCTGCTGTTCGCCGTAGCGGTGATCGCAACCGTGCTGCTGGGCAAGCAGCTGGGGCAGAGCACCACGGAGGCTTGAGCCGCCCGCACGGCAAAGAGCCAGCGATCTGCGTATCCTCGCCCTCGCCTTGAACCCCGCCATTCCCCAACTGCACTTCAATTCTCCTTTTCCGGAGCGCACCCATGACCTGGACCCTCGCCGCACGCAACCGCAGCATGACGTCGTCCGCCATTCGCGACCTGCTCAAACTCACCGAGCGGCCGGGTATCGTCAGCTTTGCCGGCGGCCTGCCGTCGCCGCAGACGTTTCCTGTGGAGGCGTTCGCTGAAGCCTGCCGCAAGGTGCTGGCCGACGACGGCCCTGGCGCGCTGCAATACGCCGCCACCGAAGGCCTGCCCGCGTTGCGCGAGGCCGTGGCTGCCGGCTTGCCGTGGCCAGTGGACCCGGCCAACATCCTGATCACCACCGGCTCGCAACAGGGGCTGGATCTTGCCGGCAAGGTGCTGATCGACGAAGGCTCCCGCATCCTGGTGGAAACACCCACCTACCTCGGCGCGCTGCAGGCTTTTGCACCCATGGTGCCGCAGGTGCAGCCGGTAGCGAACGACGCCGACGGCATCGACCCGGCCGACCTGCGCTCTCAGGCGCGCGGACCCAACGGTGCGGCGCGTTTTCTCTACCTGCTGCCCAATTTCCAGAACCCCACCGGCCGCACGCTGGGCGAGGCGCGCCGCGCTGCGGTGAGCAAGACTGCGCAGGATTGCGGCTTGCCAATCCTCGAGGACAACCCGTACGGCGAACTGTGGTTCGACGAACCGCCGCCATTGCCAATGACGGCGCGCGCACCCGACGACTGCATCTACATGGGATCTTTCTCCAAGGTGCTCGCGCCGGGGCTGCGGCTTGGTTTTGTCGTTGCGCCGCCGGCCATTCACCAGCGGCTGGTATTGGCCAAACAAGCCGCCGATCTGCACAGCCCGAGCTTTAACCAGCGTGTGGTGGCCGAGGTGATGAAGGACGGTTTCCTCGATCGCCATGTGCCGACCATTCGCAACCTGTACCGCACACAGCGCGACGCAATGCTGGCGGCGCTGGTGCGAAATTTCGCGGGCCACGACGCGGGCAGCAAAGAGGGCGTGCCAGCAGCTCCGTGCGAAGGAGCAGGCGACTTTGCCGGCATGCGCTGGAACAAGCCCGCTGGCGGCATGTTCCTGTGGTTGCGGTTACCCGAAGGCCTGGACGCCAGTGAACTGCTGCCGCTGGCCGTGGAGCGCGGTGTGGCGTTCGTGCCGGGCGCGGCGTTTTATGCCGGCGGAGGCGATCCGCGTACCCTGCGGCTTTCGTTCGTGACGGCCACCAGCGCGCAGATCGACGCCGGCGTTGCCGCGCTGGCCGATGCGGTGCGCAGTCTGCGGACGCGTACAAGCTTCAACGCTTGCATCAGCCCACGCGCGCCGTACTCTGCGGGGAGGCCCGCATGACAACTTCCTGCGTCGATCACCTGGTGGTGTTCGCATCGGATCTGGGGACAGGCGTCCAATGGTGCGAAAAGCGCCTCGGCGTGACGCCAGCAGCAGGCGGCGAGCATCCATTGATGGGTACTCACAACCGTCTTTTCAATGTCTCCAGCGCTGCACACCCACGCGCTTACCTGGAGGTCATTGCCATTCATGACGGAGCACCCCGGGAAATACCAGTGAGCGCCCGACGCTGGTTCGATATGGATGACGGGCCACTGCAGCGCCATGTTGCGACCCATGAGCCGCAGCTGATTGCCTGGGTGGCCTCGGTGCCCGATGTGGCAGCGGCGAGCACGGCACTTCGGCAGCGCGGCCTCGACTGCGGCCCTGCCATCCGCGCCAGCCGACCCACCCCCCGTGGGCTTCTAAGCTGGAGGATCACGGTCCGCAGCGACGGGCAGCGCCTGATGGAGGGCTGCGTACCCACGCTGATTCAATGGGGCGATGTTCACCCCTGCGACCAGCTGCCGCCGAGCGGCGTGCAACTTCAGAGCCTGGAGCTTGCACTCCCGCAAGCCGATGTCTTGCAGGGGGCCTGTGCCGCCGTGGGGCTAGGCGCCATCCCGGTGCGCAGCGGCCCTGTCACACAAATGCTGGCGCGTTTGGCGACGCCGCGAGGAGATGTCGAACTATTTTCACCAACCTCTCCGACGCGGGATCAGCAGCACTGATCCAGTCCCCTCCACTCTGTTTACCGAATATTCGCTACGCGTCTTCGCGCAACCCACCAAGTGCCGGCCATGACATCCTCCGCTCTCCAGCTCCCCACCCTTGCGGATATCGAAGTTGCAGCCGAACTGGTGTACCGCGAATTTCCTGCCACGCCGCAATATCGGTGGGCTCTGCTCTGCGAGCGCCTGGGTACCGAGTGCTGGCTGAAGCACGAGAACCACACCCCCGTCGGTGCCTTCAAGATTCGTGGTGGCCTGACATATTTCGACCAGCTGGCGCAGCGCGGCGAAATGCCGAAAGAGGTGATCGGCGCCACGCGCGGCAACCACGGACAGAGCCTGGGCTGGGCGGCGCGCAAGCACGGCGTGGCCTGCACCATCGTCGTACCACACGGCAACTCGCGCGAGAAGAACGCCGCAATGCGGGCGCTCGGCGCAATCCTGATCGAACACGGCGACGACTTCCAGGCCGCACCCGAGGTGCGGCGCACCGCGATCGACATGCGCCAACCCACCAGTTCTGCTCGCCCGACGAGCTCATTGCAACGTAGCGCCGCATTGACGGCAGGAGAGTGACATCATGCTTCGACTCTGGGGACGCATTAGCTCGATCAACGTGCGAAAGGTGGTGTGGGCCGCGCAGGAACTTGGACTTACGCTGCAGCGCATCGATGCCGGCGCCAACTTCGGCCTGACGCAGGAGGAAAGCTACCTGCGCATGAACCCGAACGGCCTGATCCCGCTACTGGAAGACGACGCTCTGCATTTGTGGGAATCCAATGTCATCGTGCGCTACCTCTGCGCTACCTATGGCGCCGACGCGGCCGAGCCGCTGTACCCGGTCGCGCTGCCCGCACGTTTTGGTGCAGAGCAGTGGATGGACTGGGAGCAGACAACGCTTTCGCCCCCCGGGCGCGATGCGTTTATCCAGTTGATCCGAACACCTGCCGAGCAACGCGACGATGCGCTGATTGCCCATTCGGTGGCGCGCACCGAGCCGCTTCTGGCGCTGCTCGACCGGCATCTGGCGGACCGGCCGTTCATCACCGGAGACGCGTTCAGCATGGCCGACATTCCGGTCGGCTGCGATGTGCACCGCTGGTTCGGCCTGCCACGCACGCGCCCCTCATGGCCCAACCTGGAACGCTGGTTCGCGAACGTGAGCGCGCGGGGCGGCGCGGTGGGCGTGCTCGATCAAACGCTCAGCTGAACCGCGCCGCGACAACGCGAACAGCGCGAACGGCGCCCACAACGAAAGACCTAACCATGAGCACGCGCCCTTTCCAGCAGGTGGACGTCTTCAGCCGGCAGGTCGGCATGGGCAATGCGCTGGCAGTGGTACTCGAAAGCACGGGCTTGGACGACGCAACGATGCAGCGCTTCGCCCGCTGGACGCATCTTTCGGAAACCTGCTTTTTGCTGCCGCCCACCGATTCGTCGGCGGACTACCGGGTGCGCATCTTCACGCCAGGCGACGAGCTACCGTTCGCTGGCCACCCCACGCTCGGCAGTTGCCACGCCTGGCTCGCCACCGGAGCAAAGCCGCAGCGCCGCGGCATGGTGGTGCAGCAATGCGCGGCAGGGCTGGTGTCGATCCGTGAAGACGCGGCTGTGCCAGGACGCCTCGCCTTTCGCGCGCCACCCTCTCAACGCCGTGATCCGCAGCCCGCGCTGCTGTCGCAGGTAGCCCGTGCCTTGGGGCTCAAGCCGCAAGAGATACGTGCAGCGCAGCTGCTCGATAACGGGCCGGTCTGGCTGACGCTCCTGGTCGACAGTGCGAGCACTGCGCTGGCCTTGGAACCCGACCACGCGAAGCTCAAAAATATTGGATTAAAAGTGGCTGTAGCGCATATTCCAGAGGCGCTACTAGCTATGGAGGAAGAAGCGTCGTACGGAAAAGATGATGCTGCGAAGGCGGTGGTGGTACGCGCCTTTGCAGCGCCTGTCGGCATTTCCGAAGACCCTGTCACCGGCAGCCTGGCCGCGAGCCTTGCCCAATGGCTGATCGGTGCGGGCATGGCACCAGCGCGGTACGTAGTGCATCAGGGCGAATGCCTGGGACGGGCGGGTCGCATCCACGTGGCACGTGAGGCTGTTGCTGCATCGGAGGAAAGTAGCGTGACCTGGATCGGTGGCGATGTGACGCCGTGCATAAAAGGTCACGTCACACTCTAAAGCGACACGACGCCAGGTACCTCGATCGAACCGCCCTTGAACGCAGCGCTGTTGTCAAGTGCCGCCGAACCAGAACGGTTGGCGACTGTCAACGATCAGGTGCGATGCGCAACCGTGACGTTGTCACCAGTCGTGTTGTAAAAACGGCGCCCCGCAAGCGAACCGCCGAAGCCAGCGGCGAGCGCTCCCAAAACCAGGGCTAACACAGCGGCCAACGCAGCTTGCGCAGAGTACTTGGCAGCCGCATCAGCAACCTCACGTGCCTTTTGCTTCGCTTCCGCTTTTTTCTGCTGGAAGGTTGCCCGCGCTTTTTCATAGCCCTGGACCCAGTTGTTCACCCGGGCTTCCGCTTCGGGGCGCGACAAGCTGGTTCGCGCCATCACCACATTGACAAGTGCTTCGCGGTCGGCTTGGTCCACGGTGTCCTTGCCTTGGCTGATGATACGTTGCACGGTTGCCTGCAGATCGTCTGGAGACTGGGTATTTTCGGTGGCCGTCAGCTTGTTTGCGGCCGAATCGGCCTGGTTCTGAATTGATTGCGGTTGTAGGGCCGACTTGCCGGTTTGTTCAAGCAATTGCTTGGCCTGCGCCATGAGCGAATCCACCGAAATACCTGATTCTTGAAGTTGCTGCTTGGCGGCATTTGCCGCGGGGCCGGCTGCTGCGGCAACGGCACTACCAGCAGCGGTGGCAGCCGTGCTAACCACGCTCGCGCCACCAGAGACGATAGAGCCGACGATGGAGCTCAGCAAATAAACTGTCGCGATGGCGGTCAGGCCCCAAGTCACCAGGCCATGGAGCATGGCGTCTTCCTTGTCGGGAGCGCCTGCCAGATGGCCCGCGACCCAGCCACCCGCAAAGAGCGAAAGGATAGAGGTCAAGACCCACCACAATCCCGCGACGATACCGAAGGTGGATGCGTCAGGGCTTGAATGCTGCAACGGGTCAAGCGTGCTCATTCCGATCCCGGTGCCAAGAAGACTCAGCACCAGTTGCACAACGATCGCAACAACCGCACCCGCAAAAATTGCGCCCCAGAAAACACGCCGGACGGGTACTGGCGCCGCATAACTGCGATCAATGCGCGTGTCGTCCTGATTGGCAGTGGTGACCATAGTTGCTCTCTCCCGTTGAAATTAATCGAGAGATCACCGTGTGCTGTCCAAGTGCTCCGCTGTAGAAGTCTTGATGCCGAGCGCTTGTAGTCCGGAAGGTTCGTGCGTTTGTCCGTTTTTTTTGGTGATCGAGCCGTCGTCGAACGTCGTGAAAAGCACCATTTGCTGGCTTGCACCAACCCTAAACCAGTCGCTATCGAGACCCGTCAAGCGGCTTTGCGTCGACAAAATCCCCTCATGGGAAATCTCTATCTCGTGCGCCACGGTCAGGCCTCTTTCGGCTCCGACGACTACGACCGCCTCAGCCCGCTCGGCCACCAGCAGGCGCTGCGCCTGGGCGAATATCTCAGGGACAAGAACGTGCAATTCGAGGCGGCGATTTGCGGGACCTTGCGCCGGCATGACGAGACCTGGCAAGGCATTGCCAAGGGCATGCAATGGCAGCACGAGCCGCTGGCTTGGCCGGGCCTGAACGAGTACGACAGCACGGCACTGGTGACGGCCATTCATCCTGACCCCTTGCCGCCAGCCGACACGCCAGAGCTCTACCGTCATCACTTCCGCCTTTTGCGCGATGCGCTCACGCAGTGGATGGCCGGCGTGATCAGCCCACGCGGGATGCCCGACTACCCGAGCTTTGTGCAAGGTGTCACTTCCGCACTCGACCATGTGCGCTCGCGCCACAGCGGCAACGTGCTGATCGTGTCTTCGGGCGGGCCCATTTCCACTGCCGTGGGGCACGTTCTGGGGACATCGCCTGAAACGACCATCGAGCTCAATCTGCGCATCCGCAACAGTTCCATCACCGAATTCGCCTTCAATCCAAAACGTCATGCATTGCTCACTTTCAACACGCTGCCGCATCTGGACAGCGACCAGCATCGTGACTGGCATACCTACGCGTAAAAGTGGATCGAGCCGCAGTACTTGACGCTCACAACAAGCCTGCTCTGACTGCACCCCCTTGATAGCAAGGCCGGCGCTTCGTAAGAACGCCGGCTTTTTTGCTTCATAGCAGTGCGCATACGCACATAAACAGTGCGGCATGCCTCACCAAGGTGCAGGTTGAGGCTGCTCAGCGCGCTCCAAGCTGGCGCATTTTTTGCTCAAGAGTGCATGACGCTGCTTCGGCGCCCGTATCCGCACCAAAAGCGCACCGCCTGGGGCACTGAATGCGCCGCCGGACGCCATAAAACGCACACCGAAAGACAAAAAGATGGATACCACCCACCCGGGCACTGACACGCTCTTCATTCTGCTGGGGGCCATCATGGTGCTGGCCATGCACGCCGGCTTTGCTTTCCTTGAACTGGGGACGGTGCGCAAGAAAAACCAGGTAAACGCCCTGGTCAAGATCCTGGTGGATTTTTCGGTTTCCACCGTGGCTTATTTCCTGGTGGGCTACGGAGTGGCCTACGGCACGCACTTTTTTGTCGGGGCCGACGATCTGATGCAACAGCACGGTTTCAATCTCGTGCGTTTTTTCTTCTTGCTGACTTTTGCCGCAGCAATTCCAGCGATTGTGTCGGGCGGGATTGCCGAACGCGCACGCTTCTGGCCCCAACTGATTGCAACCGCCGTGATCGTGGGATTTATTTACCCTTTTTTCGAGGGCATTGCCTGGAACAATCATTTTGGCGTGCAGGCCTGGATCGCGCGAATCACAGGTGCAGAATTTCATGACTTTGCCGGCTCGGTCGTGGTGCACGCCATGGGGGGCTGGATTGCCCTGCCTGCGGTGCTGCTGCTCGGCTCTCGTGCCAACCGTTATCGCAAGGACGGGGGTGTGTCGGCACACCCCCCATCCAACATTCCGTTTCTGGCCTTGGGCGCCTGGATTCTGATCGTCGGCTGGTTTGGATTCAACGTGATGAGCGCTCAGCATCTTTTCAAAATCTCGGGTCTCGTAGCCGTTAATTCGCTGATGGCCATGGTGGGCGGCACGCTGGCTGCACTGGCCGTGGGCAAAAACGACCCCGGATTTGTGCACAACGGCCCGCTCGCCGGGCTGGTTGCGGTGTGCGCAGGCTCCGACGTGATGCACCCGCTCGGTGCCTTGGTGGTGGGCGCGGTTGCCGGTGCGATGTTCGTTTCCATGTTTACGCTGACGCAAAACCGCTGGAAGATAGACGACGTGCTGGGCGTCTGGCCGCTGCACGGCCTGTGCGGAACCTGGGGCGGCATTGCTGCCGGGATCTTCGGCAGCCGCGCGCTGGGCGGTTTGGGCGGTGTGTCGCTGGGAGCGCAGCTGATGGGGACCGCGCTGGGCGTGGCGTGGGCGCTACTCGGTGGAACACTGGTTTATGGCGTGCTCAAGGCAACGCTGGGCTTGCGCCTAACGCGCGAGCAGGAGTTTGACGGAGCTGATCTGTCGATCCACCGCATCAGCGCCACACCCGAGCGCGAAGCAAGTTGGTAGGCCGGCGCACAGGCAGGTTGTCAACACGCAGTCCCCGTCAAAGCCAAGGCAAGTGAGGTGAAGGCGGTGCGATACGCCGGAGGCTGCATGACGCTGGCATTGAAGCCGGGGCCAACTTCATGACGATTCGTTCTCTGATGTTCGTGCTTACCCTTAGTCATGCACCAACAAAAGGCGAGGAGACTGCAGGAACACAACGCCGCCGGGATCCGCTCGCAGATTGAGAGTGCACCGTTACTGCGTTGCGATCCGAGCCACACGATCCGATTCAGGAGCCCGCATGACCCTCCCGCCGCAAAGATCCAGCAGCACAACCGACCACAGGCGGGCGTTTCTTCGCCACGCCGGCGCACTTGGCGCCGCCTCCGCCTTGGGCGGGCACGTGCTTTCGGCAATCGCAGCCGGCAATACCGACGCGCCGATGGTCACGCTTCCGTTCGGCAATGGCGAACGTGAGCTGGTCAGGTTCCCGCAAAAGCGGCCGATGATCCTGCTGACGAGCCGGCCGCCGCAACTCGAGACGCCTTTCAGTGTGTTTGCCGAAGGTCCGATCACACCGAACGATGCTTTCTTCGTGCGCTATCACTGGAGCGGCATACCAACGTCCGTCGATCCGCAGGCCTGGCGACTGAAGGTGGGCGGCAGTGTCAACACAGCACTGGAACTGTCGCTGAACGATCTGAAGCAGATGGATGGCACGGTGGAAGTAGTCGCCGTGAACCAATGCTCAGGCAACAGCCGCGCTTTCTTCGAACCTCGCGTGAACGGCGGGCAGCTTGGCAACGGCGCGATGGGCAACGCGCGTTGGACGGGTATTCCGCTCAAGCGTGTGTTGGAGAAAGCCGGCGTAAAAGCAGGCGCCCGGCAGGTATCGTTCAACGGTCTCGATACGCCTCCGGTAGGTGACGGGCCTGATTTCGTCAAGGCGCTCGACATCGACCATGCCGGTGATGGCGAGGTAATGTTGGCATGGCAGATGAATGGCGCCGATCTTCCGATGCTCAACGGCTATCCGGTACGGCTGATCGTGCCGGGCTATTACGGCACCTACTGGGTCAAGCATGTGTCGGATATCCAGGTGCTCGACAGCGTGTTCGACGGCTTCTGGATGAGCAAGGCCTACCGCATTCCGGACGATCCCTGCGCTTGCGTCGAGCCCGGCAAGGCGCCAGCGCACACCATTCCGATCAACCGCTTCAACGTCCGGTCGTTCATTACCAGCCTGGTTGATGGGGCGCAGGTTCCCGCCGACCGTGACACGGTGGTTCGGGGCATCGCTTTCGATGGTGGTGCCGGGATTTCCGATGTGTCGTTCTCCTCGGATGGCGGCCAGACGTGGAAGAGCACGAAGCTCGGCAAAGACCTGGGGCGTTATTCGTTTCGCGAATGGTCCACAACCTTCAGACCCGGCAAAAAGGGCAAGCTCGAACTCATGGTTCGGGCAATCAACCGCAACGGCGCAAGCCAGCCCATGAAACCCTTGTGGAACCCACCTGGCTACATGCGCAATGTGGTCGAAACCACCCACGTGCTTGCCGCTTGATCGAGGAGCCTGACATGTTGCAAACCACCCGTTCCTTTTCCCGCACCGTGCGGAGTCCCATCCGGCAAGTTCTTGTGACTGCTGCTCTGGTGGGCGCTGCCAGCGCTGCCTGCGCGCTGGACATCACACTGCCGCCAGAGACCGCCACCTTCCAACCGAGTGACATGCCAGGCTACGCCTTGGTGCAGCGCAATTGCGTTGCATGCCACTCAGTCCAATATGCTTCCAGCCAGCCGCCGGTTATGCCGCGCAGCTACTGGGACGCCACCGTCAAGAAGATGAAGCACCCGTTCGGCGCCCAGTTTCCGGACGAAGATATTCCCGCGATGGTGGATTACCTGAGCAAAACCTATGGTGCCGAACGCGCCGCAGGCGCGGAGAAGATAGCAAGCAACAGCGCAGCAGCAGCCGCTTCTGCCGGCGTCGCATCGAAATCCGCGCCGGATTCAGTAGCTCCTGCCAATGCGGACGCGCTGCTTGCCGCCAACAACTGCACCTCGTGCCACGCGGTCGACCAGAAGGTGGTCGGTCCAGCATTCAAAGATGTCGCCGCGAAATACGCTGGCAAGCCAGACGCGCTGAAGCAGGTCGCCGCCAATATCAGAGCTGGTGGCGGCGGCAAATGGGGACCCGTGCCCATGCCACCTTTTCCGCAGTTGTCGCAGCCCGATGCAGAATCACTCGCCCGGTACGTGCTTTCGCGTTAGATCTTAAGCGTCGGGCGAGTCAGGCGCCGCCCAGTCGGCCATTGCTTCCCCGAGCCGCACCGCGCGCTCGGGAGCCCAGGCATTGTTGAAAGTAAGCGGCCCACGCGGGAACAGCATCACCACGGTGGAGCCCAGCAGGAAGCGGCCCATTTCTTCACCCTGCGCCAGCTTTATCTCGCCATCGGGGTAGTCCCAAGTGCGAATATCGCCCTTCTTCGTGCGGTTGACCTGCCCGTGCCAGACGGTGACCATGCTGCCGACGATGGTCGCACCGACCAGCGCCAGAATGAAAGGCCCATGGGGCCCTTCAAACACGCACACCACCCGCTCGTTGCGCGCGAAGAGCCCCGGCACACCACGGGCCGTTGCGGGATTGACCGAGAACAGCGAACCGGGCACATAAACCATGCGCCGCAGCGTTCCTTCGCACGGCATGTGAATGCGGTGGTAATCACGCGGACTCAGGTACACGGTCGCGAAATGCCCGTGGTCGAAAGTGGCTGCCAGCTCAGCGTCACCGCCTACCAGCGCCGTGGTGCTGTAGCTGTGCCCCTTGGCTTGCAGAATCTGATCGTGCGCAATATTGCCGAACTGGCTGATGGCGCCATCCACCGGACAGACCAGCGCGCTGTCAGCCAGCGGCCGGGCTTCAGGGCGCAGCGCCCGGGTAAAAAAATCGTTGAAGGTGGAATAGCCAGAAATTTCGGGCTCAAGCGCTTCGGTCATATCCACGCCGTACTTGCGCACGAACCATCGGATTAGCGCTGTTGTGCGGGGCCCGCGACTGGCACAAGCCACGCGCCCTGCAAACCGCGTGAGCGCCTGCTTGGGCAATGCGTATTGATGAAGGATGGGGAGGCGTTGGGACAAGCGCGCAGCCGGTGGTGATGGTGGCGAACGATTCTACCGAGCGGTTTGCGCCGGAAACGCGCAGCGATGTGGGGGAAAACACCGCCCCCAGCGTGAATTTCCAGGGCTTTCTTCCGACAAATACCGGCTACGGAAAGCTTGGGCGGTCCACCAAAGTAGACAGCGGAAGCTCGGCTACCTCCTGCAGCAACTGAGCGAGCTGCTCACCTGCAGCTTGCAAGACCGCTTGGCCTTTTTCGGCGGTGGCGGCAGCGGCGTTGCCGGCTGCGCCTTGCACGTTCACGTCCTGCATCTGCCAAGCGAATTTGGCGCTGCGTCCGTTGCCCAGCACCGGGTAGTGCTCGGCCCGCTCGCGGGACGTGGAGGCGAAGTTCCGCGCCGCCTCCATCTGCACCAGATCGGGGCGCAGGGCCAGCATCATCGAGGTCTCGATGTCGCCGGCATGAATGCCGAAGCGGTGCTCTTCCGCCGGAAAAAGCTCATCTACTTCGGTCGGCAGCGGCAGCGCAAACCAGCTGGTGCTGACGACGATGAGCTGGCATCGCGCCCGCAGATCGCGCGCAACCACGTCCATGGCACCAACCTGTCCGCCATGGCCGTTGAGGATCACCAGCTTGCGCACGCCGGCCGCGGCTACCGCTTCGCCGATCTCGGTCCATATGCGCAGCAAGGTCGGTGCACTGAAACTGAGCGTGCCGGCAAATCGGCTGTGTTCCGGGCTGAAGCCGACCGCTTGCGTCGGCAGGAACAACACCGGCAGCGCAGCGGGCAACAAGGGCAATGCGGCAGCGATGACCCCTTCAGCCAAAGCGGTATCGACGCACAGCGGCAAATGCGGCCCATGCTGCTCGGTCGCCGCAACCGGCAGCACCGCCACCACTTCGGCCGCACTTCCGTCCGCCTGCATCCGCGCGAAATCGTTGGCGCGCAGCTCCGCCCAGAAGCGAGAAGTGAGCGCAGGTGCAACAGCGGGAGGTTCGCCCACCGCACCGGGTTTGGAAGGGTCGGGGTTAGTGGTGTTGGGATCGAGCGGTGACATCACCGGATCTTAGGGCGCCTACGGCGATCGGCGTACGTGTGAGCGAACACGTAGGATCGCACCGCCGCAGGAACTCCCGCGCCGCGAGCCCCTCCATCTTCCACCCATGCTTCTGAAATCCAGCGCCCGATCTCTCTCCTGCCGAGCGCGCGCCGTGCTGTTTGCTATTTTTAGCGTAGCTATATGCGCTTTTTCATCAAGCGCCAGCGCTCAATTCTTTAAAGAAAAACCTTCTGCTGGCGCGGAAGCCGTAGTCACCACGCCCCGGGTACGCGCAGAACTGCTGGTGTTAGCGCCGCAGGGCGTCGGGCCAGGCATGGCATTGCGCGCAGGCCTGCGCATCACCCACCAGCCGCACTGGCACACCTACTGGAAGAATCCCGGCGATTCGGGCCTGGCCACACAGCTCGACTGGAGCCTGCCCGCCGGCATAACACCCGGCGCCATCAACTGGCCCATCCCGCAGACCCTTCCCGTCGGCCCCCTGGCCAACTATGGCTACGAAGGAACCGTGCTGTTGCCGGTCACCTTGAGGGTCGGCGCGGACTTCCGCCCTCCCGCCAACCCTGGCGGAAACATCACCCTGAAACTGCATGCGCAGTGGCTGGTCTGCCGTGAGGAATGCATTCCCGAGCAGGGAGATTTCTCGCTCGATGTGCCGGTTAAGGGTTCCATCGCGCTGGAATCCCCAGCTTTCGCTTCGGCTGATGCAGCCCAACCGCTGCCGTTGCCGGCCGGGGCCAGCGCTCAGCTGGCGGTGCAAAACGACCACCTGACACTGGTGGTGCAGGGGCTCCCGGCTTCGGTTCAGGGGAAAACGCTCGAGTTGTACCCGGAGCTCAATGCCATCACCGAGCCGGCTGCGCCGCTTGAGCAAAGCTGGGCGGGTGACGAATGGCGGGCCAGCGCCATGCTTTCGGCAAAGCGCAGCGATTCACCGGCGACATTGCCGCTGGTGCTGGTAGCAACCGCAGCCGATGGCAGTCGGAGCGGCTGGCGGGTGGAGGCGCCGGTCTCGGGAACCTGGCCAGCGGTGGCGGCGCCAGCGACCGTGCCGGCCGCCCTCACTGCCGCGCTGCGTGCCAACGCGGCTGGGGCAGCAGCAACGGGATCAACCGGCAGTGGCGTCGATGGCCTGAACGGTACCGGCGCAGCCCAAGCCGGTGACGCCACCCCGACACCCGTCGCGCCTGGCTTGTGGCTTGCCGCACTGGCGGCGGCGCTGGCGGGCGGGTTGCTGCTCAATTTGATGCCCTGCGTGTTTCCGATCTTGGCGGTCAAGGTGCTGCGCTTCGCTCGTCACAGCGCCGACCGGCGCGCGTTGCGCATCGGCGGACTTGCCTACACCGCCGGTGTGATCCTGTCCTTCATCGCGTTGGGCGCTCTGGTACTGGCATTGCGTGCGGCCGGAGCGCAGCTGGGATGGGGATTTCAACTGCAGAACCCGGCAGTGGTCGCCGCGCTGGCGGCGCTCTTCACGCTGCTGGGACTCAATCTGGCGGGCGTTTTCGAATTCGGCATGCTGGCGCCGCGCGGCTTGGCAGGTGCGGCGCTGCGTCACCCGGTGGCGGATGCTTTTCTAACGGGTGTGCTGGCGGTTGCAATTGCATCGCCCTGCACAGCGCCTTTCATGGGGGCGTCGATCGGTCTTGCGGTAGGGCTGCCCGCAGCGCAGGCATTGCCGCTGTTCGCAGCACTGGGTTTGGGAATGGCCTTGCCCTATCTGGCAGCCAGCTGGTTGCCAGCTGCGGCGCGCCTGCTGCCACGCCCGGGAGCCTGGATGCAGATCTTTCGCCGTGCCATGGCTTTTCCGATGTTCGCCACAGTGGCATGGCTGGTCTGGGTGATCGGCCAGCAAACAGGCATCGACGGCGCTGGCGCGCTGCTTTTGCTACTGGTCGCGCTGGCAGCACTGGCGGCAACGTTCGCCCTGCGAGGGCAAGCGCGGATCCGGCTGGGAGCGCTCGCCGCCACCGGCGCGGTAGCACTGGCGATCATCCTCGGCCCAGTCGTCTTACGGCAAAGCCCGTTAGCGACGGTTTCCGCTGCCGGCGATGGCAATCCGGTTTCTGCGGACGGCTGGCAATCCTGGAGCCAGGCGCGTGTTGAGACACTACTGGCCGAAGGTCGGCCCGTTTTCATCGACTTCACCGCTGCCTGGTGCGTGACCTGCCAGGTCAACGAGCGCACCACGCTGGCGCGCGCGGATGTGCTCGCAGCATTTGCCGCGCGCAATGTCGCGCTGCTTCGCGCCGACTGGACGCGCCAGGACCCGGCGGTAACGAAAGCGCTTCGCGCACTGGGCCGCAGCGGTGTGCCGGTGTATGTGCTGCAGGCTCCGGGCAAGCCACCCGTGGTGCTGTCGGAGCTGATCAGCGGCAGCGAAGTGATCGACGCCGTAGCAAAGCTCTAACACAGCTCTAACTGCAATTTCCCAAGGGTTGGTCGCTCAGGCTTTCTCTTCCGAGGACAAATTTTTCCCGCCCGTAGCAGGTCTATGACGCTATTGCGTTTGTTGATGAGATGCTCGACCAAAACCGCCCGCATTGCCGAGGCAACGCGGGTGCCGAGAGGCTTGGACAGGTCGCGTCGGGTGAAAGCGGCAAGCATCTCGTAATGCATGGCGCGAATGTGGGTGAGTTCATTCGCGTTGATCTGCTGCGTAGCAAATTCATCCGAGATTGCTTCCCGCCAACATACCTCTGTCAATTACGACCCCGAGTAGTTTTTGCATGCAAAACGCAACAACCCAAGTCCGCCTCGATCGTGACTTCGCCGTGCCTCAGGGAGCCTGCGGCTGCAATTCTTCATCCCCCGTTTTCGACAAAATCTGAAGTTTGCGGTGTCTGGTAGCAAGCGAATGACGGGCAGCCAAACCTTTGACGGCGCGATCGGGCGCCTCGCTCAAAGCTCGTTGACCACACCAGGACATAGTGCCTGACATCGCATGGCCACACCGACTGCGGCGGGAAAATAAGGAGATCTTCCATTTGGGAGGCGACGTTGGCGACTAGGGTTTTGGAGCACAATGTTTTGCATTTTGCATGCAAAAATTAAACATCAGCCAAAGGACCAACCCTATGCTCAATCTCGATTTCCATCCCACCGGCCGCCACTTCCTTCAGATCCCCGGACCGAGCCCCGTGCCCGACCGCATTCTGCGCGCGATGAGCTTGCCCACCATCGACCATCGTGGGCCGGAATTTGGTGCGCTGGGGTTGCAGGTGCTCTCGGGGATTCAGAAGGTTTTCAAAACCAAGCACCCGGTCGTGATTTATCCAGCCTCTGGCACGGGCGCATGGGAAGCGGCGCTCACCAACACGCTAAGCCCCGGGGATCAGGTCCTTATGTACGAAACAGGCCACTTTGCGTCCTTGTGGCAGAAGATGGCGGCGCGCCTGGGCGTCTCCACCGAATTCCTGGCGTGGAATGGTCAGGATGATCAATTGCCGCAAGCGGGCGGCTGGCGCCGCGGCGTGCAGGCCGACCTTATTGAGGCACGCTTGCGCAAGGATACAGAGAAGAAGATCAAGGCGGTGTGCGTCGTGCACAACGAAACTTCAACGGGGGTGACATCCGACATCGCATCGGTGCGCAAAGCAATCGACGCAGCGAGCCACCCCGCACTGCTCATGGTGGACAGCATCTCGGGCCTCGCCGGCGCCGACTTCCAACATGACGAGTGGGGCGTGGACGTCACCGTCAGCGGATCGCAAAAGGGGCTGATGCTGCCGCCAGGCATCAGCTTCAATGCGCTGTCTCCCCGTGCACTCGAAGCAATGAAGACAGCAAAGCTGCCGCGCGCGTTCTGGGCCTGGGACGAGATCGTCGAGATGAACAAGGATGGCTATTGGCCCTATACGCCGAACACCAACCTGCTTTATGGATTGGCCGAATCGCTCGACATGATCCTGGGCGAAGGGCTGGACGCGGTGTTTGCGCGGCACATCCGCTGGGGCGCGGGAGTGCGCGCTGCCGTCAACGCATGGGGGCTCCCCATCCAGTGCGCGGACCCGTCCGTGTACTCCCCGGTCCTCACAGGTGTGATTACTCCAGAGGGAATTGATGCCGACGCGGTGCGTCGCCTGATTCACAAGCGTTTCGATCTCTCGCTGGGAACTGGCCTGGGCAAGCTCAAAGGCCGCATGTTCCGCATGGGCCATCTGGGCGACAGCAACGACCTTACTTTGGTTGCCATGGTCGCGGGTGTCGAGATGGGCATGAAGCTTTCCGGCATCAAGGTCGCCGGAAGTGGCGTCCACGCCACCATGGATTACTTTGCCCATCACGCACCGGCCGAGCTGAAAAAGATGGCCTGAACCGCATAACGTTGATTCCATTCATCACCTACCGCGATCGGGTGAACGTCAACACTGCCGCCGCCGGTTTTGGCCCCGGGTTCGGCCTGAGCAAGAACCCGACCCCAAGTTCGACGGTACCGGCTCACAGTCTCTCACCCACCCTTCCGACAGCAGACAGGGCTGCACATCTGCAATGAACAACAAAACTGCGACATCACGGATGGACTTGGCTATTGAGCTTGCGGCTGCCTGGAAGGCTCGCTCGGTTATCGATACGCCGAATGAAGAAGCGATCCCAGGTGATGCTGCCGCTGCTTTTGACATACAGCATCAGACCCTGGCAGCCCTCGATCAGTCTATTGCCGGCTGGAAGGTGGGGGCAAAGTCAATCGATGGGCCGATTCAGGGTGCGCCATTACCCATCGATTGCCTGATCGCAAGCGGCGCCACGATAGCCCGTTCCGACTACCCGCTGCTCGGACTGGAACTGGAGATCGCTTTCCGCTTCGGCCGTCTGTTCGAACCATTCAGCGGACCGTATTCGGAGGAGGACGTGCTGTCGCCGATCAGCGAATGTCTGCCAGCCATCGAAATCGTTTCGAGCCGGTACGCAAAGTGGCCTGCCGTCGACAAACTTGCACAGCTTGCCGACCTGCAGAACCACGGCGCACTCATTTGTGGTGATGCGATTCCCTATGACCCGACTTATCCATTCATGGACCCGTCGGTCAGCTTTTCCTTCGAGGGTATCGACATCGTCAAAGGAGCGGCCGGCAATCCTGCTGGGGACCCCAGACGGCTGCTGACCTGGGTTGTAAACCACTGCGTTGCGCGTGGCATCGCGATCGGAAATGACGTCGTCGTGACCACAGGTTCCTACACGGGCATGCACTTTCCAGAGGCCCCCGGCAAAGTGATTGGAAAGATCGCAGGCCTGCCGCCCATTGAACTGACGCTGAAGTGAAGTACCAAGCCTGGATTCAGCTTCGCAACACCGGCCGCATGGCTTGGTGCGGACGTAGGATCGGAAAGAGCAGACACAGAGCCGCGAGCGTCGCGATGAGCTTGATTCATGGACGGTTCCACGCCGTCATCCTTTGAAAGCGAACGCAATGAAAGTCGACCCAGCCAGTCGCCTGCAACCGGCGGGAACCACCCTCCCGCCCAACGAAACCTGCGCCCTCCTTGCGCGCCGGCTCACCGCAGAAACGCAGGGCGAGGTACTGTTCGATGCGGGTTCGCGCGGTCGCTACGCTACTGATGCGTCGATTTACCAGATCATGCCGCCAGGTGTGTTGGTGCCCAGAACCGAACACGACATCGCCACCGCGATTGCGATCGCGAGAGACCTGAAGGTACCGGTGCTGGCGCGCGGCGGCGGTACCAGCCAATGCGGCCAGACCACTGGCGCCGCGCTGGTCATTGACAACAGCAAACATTTTCGACGGGTGCTTGATGTTGATGTGGAGGGTCGTACCGCTACGGTCGAATCGGGCGTCGTGCTCGACCATCTCAACGCCCAGCTGAAGCCCCACGGCCTCTGGTACCCGGTCGACGTGTCAACCAGCGCCCAAGCCACTCTCGGCGGCATGGCAGGCAACAACTCCTGCGGCTCGCGGTCTATCGCGTACGGAAACATGGTGCACAACGTGCTCGGTGCGAAAGCCTGGTTGTCCGATGGCGAGCTGATTGATTTCGGAACTGTCGCCAGCCTCGGCGCGCGCGCTACCGACATTGCGTTGCACGTGAAGCAACTGGCGGTACGGCACCGCAAGGAGCTTGCGCAGCGATGGCCGAAGGTGATGCGCCGTGTGGCGGGCTACAACCTCGACATTTTCGACAATCAAAGCGAGAAGCCATACACCGCTGATGGCAGCGTGAACCTGGCGCATCTGCTGATCGGCGCCGAAGGAACCCTGGCGTATACGCACAGCCTCACGCTCAAACTCTCGGAGTTGCCGCGCGCAAAGGTACTGGGAATAGTCAACTTCCCGACATTCCACGCCGCGATGGATTCGGCGCAGCACATCGTCAAGCTCGGCCCGACGGCGGTCGAACTAGTGGACCGCACGATGATCGACCTGGCCCTTGCCAATCCAGCGTTCCGGCCAACGGTCGAAACCGCGCTGATTGGCAAGCCGACAGCCATCTTGCTGGTCGAGTTCTCGGGCGTAGACAAATCAGCTTTGCTGCCAAAACTGCGACAACTGGTGGAGCTGCTGGGCGACTTGGGCCTACCCGGCAGCGTCGTCGAGATGCCGGATGACGCGCCGCAGAAGAACCTGTGGGAGGTGCGCAAGGCTGGACTGAACATCATGATGAGCCTCAAGGGAGACGGCAAGCCTGTGAGCTTTATCGAGGACTGCGCGGTACCACTTGAGCATCTGGCCGAATACACCGATGCGCTGACAGAGGTTTTCGCTCGGCACGGCAGCCGCGGCACCTGGTATGCGCATGCGTCAGTTGGCACCTTGCACGTCCGCCCCATCCTCGACATGCGCACCGACGGCGCGGCGAAGATGCGGGCCATTGCCGACGAAGCCAGCGCACTGGTGCGCAAGTACAAGGGCGCTTTCAGTGGTGAGCACGGCGATGGTCTGTGCCGCGGCGAGTGGATCGCGTGGCAGTTCGGCCCGACGATCAACGAAGCTTTTCGCTCCATCAAGCAGAAGCTCGATCCGATCGGCCTGTTCAACCCCGGCAAGATCATCGATCCGCCCAAGATGGATGACGGCTCGCTGTTCCGCTTTGCGCCCGCGACAGCCCCCACACCGTACAAGCGGATTCCACTCACACCCGTGCTCGACTGGTCCGCGTGGAATGTCCAGGCTGATCCAGTGACCGAGGTAACCACGGCGCCTGGCACCGGGGGCGATGTGACCGGCGGTTTCGCCAAAGCCATCGAGATGTGCAACAACAATGGCCACTGCCGCAAGTTCGACGCTGGCACCATGTGCCCGAGCTATCGCGTGACGCGAGACGAGCAGCACCTCACGCGTGGCCGCGCCAATACGTTGCGGTTTGCGGTGTCGGGCCAGCTCGGCCCCGACGCTTTCACCAGTGAAGCCATGTACGAAACAATGGATTTGTGCGTCGGCTGCAAGGGTTGTAAGCGCGACTGCCCGACGGGCGTCGACATGGCCAAGATGAAGATCGAGTTTCTCGATCATTACAAGCGTAAGCACGGCCACACGCTCAAGGACAAGCTGGTTGCGTATTTGCCCGATTTCGCACATGGTGCAAGCCGATTCTCATGGCTGCTGAATCTGCGCAATCGGATCCCCGCCGCTGCGTGGCTCGGCGAAAAACTTCTCGGTTTTTCGGCCAAGCGCTCGTTGCCCACCTGGCGAAGCGACACTTTCTGGCGCACGCACGACGCAACGATGTTCGTAAGCCGTGATGACGCGGTGGCAGCAGCCCAGAAAGGACGGAGGGTAGCGGTCCTTTTCGTCGATACGTTCAACGGTACCTTCGAGAGCGAGAACGCGCTGGCGGCCGCTCGTGTTCTGCATGCAGCCGGCTACATGTTGCATACGGTAGAAAAGGCCGGCGGTCACCACTGCTGCGGGCGCACTTTCCTCGCCAGCGGCATGGTCGAAGAGGCAAAAGCGAAGGCTGGTGCCCTGATCGATGCGCTGGCGCCGCTGGCAGAAGCGGGAATCGCCATCGTCGGCCTCGAGCCCTCATGCCTGCTGACCCTGCGCGATGAAACGCTCGTCATGGGCCTGGGAGCAAAAGCCGTGACCGTTTCGGAGCAGGCGTTGATGTTCGAAGAATTTGTGGCGCGTGAAGCCAAGACCGGTCGATTCAAGTTGTCACTCAAACCCGCTGGCAAGTCGATCCTCCTGCACGGCCATTGCCACCAGAAGGCTTTCGGTGCGGTCGCGCCGATTCTCGACGTGCTCAAGCTGATTCCTGGTGCGGCGCCGGAACTCATCGAAAGTTCCTGCTGCGGCATGGCCGGCAGCTTCGGCTACGAAGCTTCGCACTACGAGGTATCGATGCAGATGGCCGAGGCCAGCCTATTGCCTGCAGTGCGGAAAAATCCCGACGCAATCATCGTGGCCGACGGCACCAGTTGCCGCCACCAGATTGCGGATGGTTCACAGCGCCAGGCTGTCCACGTTGCGCGGCTGCTGGACATGTTGCTGGTCTGAAGAAGCGTACCTTTCAATCAGCCCAGCCAAGTTTGGCAGCCGCGCGTGGGTCATCGAGAAGGCCCGTCGTAGCACCCGGCCCGCCTGGCCTGCAGTTCCAGAAGAACCGCTCCAGCCCAGCCGACAGATGCTTGGCGCGATGCCGCACGAAATAGAACCGCCGCATCAGCTTCGGCAGATCGGTCGGCAGTACGGTGAGACGGCCCAGCGCCACCAGATCACGCACGGCGTAGCGCGACAGGCACGCGAGCCCAAGCCCGGCGGCAGCGGCCTGCATGATGGCTTCGGTACTGCCGGGCTGCATGGCAGAGGCGACCTGGCCGAGGTGCGGAAGCAGCATCTGCTCGACCATTTCCCGCGTGCCTGAACCCGGTTCTCGCAACAACCAGCGCGCCTCGCCCAGCGCAGCGACAGGCAGCGGCGGCGACTCCGCGCGGGCACGCAATGCCAGTGGATGACCGGGTGCGCACACCAGCACCAGTTCATCTTCTCGCCAAGGCTCGACCAGCAGGTCCGACTCATGGCACGGCCCTTCGATCAGCCCGACATCCACCTCCATGCGGGCAGCGGCGGCTGCAATATCGCGCGTGTTGCCAACCTGGACATCGATCCTGTCATTCGGCCAGACACGCAGATGGCGCCCCACCAGCTCCGGAAGCACGTAGTTGCCGATAGTGGTGCTGGCACCCAGGCGCAGGTGCGAAGGCGCCGTCGGGCCACCACCAGCCCGTGCGCGACCTGCGGCCGCAGACGATCCGTTGGCTCCGTCGCGATCCAGGCCAAACTGCTGCTCGATATCCCGCGTTGCCTGCAGAACCGCGCGGGCGGGCTGCAAAAGGGCGCGGCCGACGTCGTTCATGACAAGTCGCCGGCCGACGCGATCGAACAAACGCGCCTCCAGCATGGATTCGAGCTCGCCCAGCGCGCCGCTGGTGGCCGATTGCGAGAGCGCAATGCGCGCGCCCGCCGCTGTGGTGCTGCCGGTGTCCGCCACAGCAACGAATATTTCGAGTTGACGCAGGGTGAGGTACACGATCACTCCAAACAAACAGCGGGGCGCAAGCTGGGCCAGCGCCCGCCATCTATCGATATGACCGATAGCTTATATCGATATAACGCGTTTTTCAGATAAGGCGTAACAGATCACAGTTGGGGCATGTCTTCGCAACCGCTCAAAAGCCCGGTCACCATGTCTCAAGCCGCCACACCCCAAGGTGGCGCGTTCGGGCGCCTGTTCCCGGGATTACTGCTGGCCGCTGCCGTGGCAGCCGTCTCCGTCTGGCTCAGCAAAAACGAATGGCTCCAGTCCCACGGCATCAGCGCACTGACCCTGGCCATCGTGATCGGCATGTTGGTGGGCAATACGGTGTACCCCCAACTCGCACCGTCGTGCGGCACCGGCGTCAATTTCTCCAAGCAGAAGTTACTGCGGCTCGGGATCATCCTGTTTGGCCTGCGGCTCACTTTTCAGGACATTGGCGAGGTGGGATTGACGGGCGTCGCGATAGATACCACCGTGCTGTGCAGCACCTTTGCGCTCGCCTGGTTCATGGGCACGCGCGTTTTCGGGCTGGATCGAAATACAGCCATCCTGATCGGCGCGGGCAGCTCGATCTGCGGCGCGGCAGCCGTCATGGCGACCGAGCCGGTTGTCAAAGGCGAGGCTGAGCAAGTCACCATCGCGGTGTCCACCGTGGTGGTGTTCGGCACGCTGGGCCTGTTCCTGTACCCAGCGCTCTATCAGCTCAATCTCGATCATCACTGGATCGATCTTTCACCCGGCGCATACGGCATGTATGCGGGCTCGACGATCCATGAAGTGGCGCAGGTCGTGGCCGCTGCGCGTTCGGCTGGCGAGCATGCGGCCGGTACCGCCGTCATCGCGAAGCTGGTCCGGGTGATGATGCTGGCGCCTTTCCTGTTGCTGCTCTCGGCCTGGATCGGTCGCAGCGATCGCGCAGCACTTGGCGACGGCAACCCGAACTCGGGCAACAAGACCAAGCTGGCGATTCCCTGGTTTGCATTCGGCTTTGTGGCCGTTGCGGGGCTGAACTCGCTCGCGATCCTTCCGGAAGCCGCAGTGCACTGGACGAACGAAATTGACACCCTCATCCTCGCCATGGCGATGGCGGCACTCGGGCTCACCACCCACGGCTCTGCAATTCGCCGCGCTGGTATCAAACCGCTAGCTCTCGCCTCGACGCTGTTTGTCTGGCTGTTTCTGGGCGGCTTCGCCATCAATCGGATCTGGCCGATGCTGACCGGCGTTCACGCCTGACAGTCCAGACGCTGCGGACTCGGCACGCCGAGGCGCCTATCGGGAGCAGCACGCTCGCAAAAACCGCCACCGCACGCGGGTTCTGAAGAAACGGCCCTGCGACAATCTGGCGCATGTTTGCCCCTCTTCACAATGACACTTTCCTGCGGGCCTGTCGCCGCCAGGCAACCGATTACACGCCCGTCTGGCTGATGCGCCAGGCTGGCCGCTACCTGCCGGAGTACCGCGCCACGCGAGCCAAGGCCGGCAGCTTCATGGGACTGGCCACCAATCGCGATTACGCATGCGAAGTCACTTTGCAACCGCTGGAGCGCTATCCGCTCGATGCCGCCATCCTGTTCTCGGACATCCTCACCGTTCCGGATGCAATGGGGCTGGGGCTGAGCTTTCAGCTGGGCGAAGGGCCCAGGTTCGCGCACCCGGTGCGCGACGAAGCAGCGGTTGCCGCACTGCAAGTGCCCGACATGCACAAGCTGCAATACGTGTTCGATGCCGTTGCCACCATCCGCAGCGCACTGAATGGCAAGGTGCCGCTCATCGGGTTTTCAGGCAGCCCTTGGACGCTCGCGTGCTACATGGTCGAAGGGGCCGGATCAAGCGACTACCGCCTGGTCAAGTCGATGCTCTACAGCCGGCCTGATCTGATGCACCGCATGCTCGCGGTGAATGCCGACGCCGTCGCGCAGTACCTCAACGCCCAGATCGACGCCGGCGCGCAAGCCGTGATGATCTTCGACAGCTGGGGCGGCGTGCTGGCCGAAGGCGCATTCCAGACCTTCAGCATGGCCTACACGGCTCGCGTTCTGGCGCAGCTGAAGCGCATCGGGCCAGACGGCGCCGATGTGCCGCGCATCGTCTTCACCAAAGGCGGCGGCCTGTGGCTGGCCGAGATGGGCGAACAGCTGGATTGCGAAGTGCTGGGCCT
>JBBSUX010000008.1:0-25960 GCA_038234045.1 Burkholderiales bacterium | reverse complement strand
GTACGCGCGACATGGTTGCATTGCAGCGACGTGCATGGGTGCATGTGCAGACCGACAAGGCTGCCATTTTGGCCAAACGTGGCGACGCAAACCAGGCCAGGGTTCTGCTGGCTCAAGTGGAGCCGTTTGCCCGGCATGACACCGAACTTCTTGGTGCTGTTGCGAGCGCCTATGTCGATGCAGGCGACGGCAATCGCGCGCTCGACATGATCCGGCAGCTGTTCAGCCGAACTGTGCGGCCCGATCCCAGCCTCCAGCTGCAATATGCAGCGATCCTTTTGAAGACCGGGCAGGACGTCGAGCTCGCCGGAGTGCTGAGGCAACTGCAGTCGGCGCAGCTCTCGCAGAGCGAGCGGAAGGGCTTCGCAGATCTACGCGTCGCGTACATCGTGCGGCAGGCGGACGCCCTGCGTGAGTCGGGCGATCTCGTTTCGGCATATGACACCCTGAACCCCCTGCTCGCCGAGCGCCCGAACGATGTGAAGGTCACGTCCGCCCTGGCACGTATGTATACCGCTGCTAATGAGCCGGCAAAGGCGCTGGCGGTGTACCGGCCCATCCTGGCGCGGCAGCCGCGCAACCTTGAGTTGCTGCTCGATGTTGCTGGGGCTGCCACTGCAGCAAAAGCCTATGACGAAGCGGAGTCTGCGGTGGACGCGGCCTTGCTGCAGGCCCCACGTAACCCCGAGGCGCTGGCGGCGGCGGGGCGTCTTTACCGCGCCCAGGGAAAGAACACCCGTGCAGCTGAACTGTTTGCGGCGTCGCTCGCGGCGGAGAGTCAAGGCCGCGGTGTTGCGCTTGCTGCCGGACCACTAGGACCGGCTTCGGTTCGTTCATCCAACCCCTTTGCCGGCTTGCCAGGACAGCGCGCTCGTGCAGGCGGAGAGAGCAGCGGATTCAACAGCGCGCCAACAGCGCGACCGGTGGCCACTGCATACCCGGCAGCTGCGCAGAATCCTGCGCCGGTCAGCCAGGCCGCATACCCCCGTCGCGACTTCATTCCTGCTCCTGCGGGTTTTGCCGAAGCGCCAGCTCATGTGCAGGCATACACACCTTCGCAGGCCCAGAGGTTTGCCGCCGGGAGCCCCGCAGACTATGAACAAAACCTGGCTCCGCACGCATACCCGCCGGGCTCACGTTCGACAACGGACCTGGGAGACGAAGCGAGGGCATCAGGCCGCGCAGCGACGCGGTCCGCGCAATCTGGGGCGCCGCGCTTCGGTTCAAGGGCCATGTCATCCAGAAGTGCTGGCTCCCGTGCAACTGTCCAGCCTGTCGCTTCCGGCAGAATGACGCAAGCGGCGCCCTATCCCGTAGCCACGGATTACGCAGATATTCCAGCGCCCGCAAGCAGCGCGGGTGGCTACGGTGCGGCGGCGGGCTATCTGCCCGATCCGGTCAATTCCGTTCAGGGCGGCTATGGCGCAGGTTTCGGGTCAAATCCGGCTCAATTGGACCCGCGCGGTGCAGGTGGCTATGGCGTAGTGACCCAGGCGCCTGGGTACGCGCTGACATCGCGCTATCCGAATACTGCCTCAGCTGATTCAGGCTGGAACGCACCCCTGACCGAACCCGGTGAAGCCCGAACAGTGCGGGATGAACTCCGTGAAATTCAGCAGGAGCAGAGCGCTACTGTCACGGTCGGCATCGTCGGTCGAGGCCGGCAGGGGGAGTCCGGCACCAGCCAGTTGGCGGATGGCCGTTTGCCGGTCGAAGTCAGCATTCCCGTGCGCGATGCCCGCATCAAGTTTGGCGTTACCCCGGTACTGTTGAGCGCAGGTCGACCCGATGCCGCATTCGGCAATCTCAGTCGCTTCGGCAGTGGTCCAGCCAGTGCGCTGAACAATCCGAAGGTTTTGCCAAACTCCCAGAATGATGCAGGCGTCGGCCTGTCCCTTGCGTATGAAACGGACAGGTTCCAGGTGGATGTCGGTACAACCCCGCTTGGCTTTGAGCAGACCGACGTTACGGGTGGAATTCGTGCCAAGGGTCCGATCGGCGATGATTTCTCCTATGACCTGAATCTTTCGCGTCGTCCGGTCACGGACAGTCTGTTGTCGTTCGCCGGAACGCGCGATACGCGTTCGGGGTTCAGTTGGGGTGGAGTCTCTGCTACGGGTGGTCGATTGCAGCTGGGTTGGGACAACGGGAAGTACGGTGCCTATGGGTTCGGTGCGTTGCATGCCATCACGGGGACGAACGTCCAAAACAACAGCCGGGTAGAAGCCGGTGCCGGTGCCTACATGCACCTATTCAGAACGTCGGATACCGATTTCACGGTGGGCGTTGCTGCAGATGCGTTGGGCTATGACAAGAATCTGCGCTATTTCACCTATGGCCAAGGCGGCTATTTCAGTCCGCAGCGGTATTTTTCCGTCGCTGTGCCGTTGGACTTTACGCAGCGCAATGGGCGGCTGACGTATCAGTTACGAGGGGCTTTGGGGGTCCAACATTTCCGCGAAGACTCGTCCCCTTATTTCCCTGACAGTGGCTCCAGCCAGAATGCAGCGCAGCAAGCAATCGCCGATGCTGCTGCGTTCGGATTGATCGGCGCAGATGCGCGGGCGTTGTATCCGGGGCAAACCAAGACCGGGCTGAGTTACAACATCGGCGCCGCGATGGAATATCAGATCGGCAGCCAGCTGTTCCTCGGCGGGCATATTGCCGCCGACAACGCCAGCAATTTTCGGCAGTTCGTGGGCGGTATCTATCTGCGCTACTCCATGCGACCCTACACAGGGAAAGCTGCGTTCCCAGTCGAGCCGTTCCGCTCCGCCTACGCTTTCTAGTCGCTTCCACCGCGGAATCCTCCAAAGAAGGTCCCTGGAACCCACCAGCCACCCTCATTACTAGGTACAGATCTTGAGAATCATCCTCTTTCCCATTGCTTTGGTTGTCGGGGCGGCCCTCGTGGCTTGCGGAGGCGGGGGCAGCGACGAATCCTCGGCTGGTACCGGCGGTGACCCCGTTGTCGTTGGACCACAGCAGTATCCAGGAGGTTTCTGGGAAGGCACGTCCGGCACCGGCAGCGCTCAGCGTAGCTTCTTCGGCTATATTGACCCCGGGTCTTCGGGAACGGGCGGGGACTTCTTGTTTGCACGACTCTATGCGGGCACGAACGGCTATGACAGTGTCTATGGTGCCGGCTCGGCGACAGGCTCGAGCTTCATCGGATCGGACGTCAACTATTACTCTGGCCGCGACGACAAGTTCGTGAGCGGCCTAACGCTGCGCGGGGCCGTGTCTTCGGCGCCCGGAAGTACCCGGCCCACCCGTATCGTTGGTAACTACGGCGACCCCAAAGGAACAGCAGCGTCGACGAACGCCATTGTCCCGTTCGACATCCGCTACGGCGCACTCAACGCTGTGCCAGCGCAGCTTCCAAGCTTGCAGGGAACGTACAGGAGCATCGGGACATTCGGCGCAGTATGGAGGTTGGACATCGATGCGGAGGGCCGGCTCGTGGGAACGTATTCCGGCTGCACACTGACCGGCAATGTCCAGACTCGCTCCGCAACGTCGGCCGCGTACGGTGTCTCGCTCACGCTCACAGGAGATCAGGGTATCTGTCCGAGAACCGGGACCAGTCAAACAGGTGTTATTGCGCTGCAGTACGACGCAGCGGGCGCGCGTAGCGGCATCTGGCTGCTGAGCCGCAATGCGACGGGGCCGAGTAACGTGCTGGCGCTCAACGGCATCATCGATCCCGGAGCTGTCCCATCACCGTCGCTTACCCAGCAGGACGGACAGGGCAACTGGGTAGGCAAGGTCGGACCCGTCGGATCCGCGCAGGACATCACGGCCGCTGTACTGCCGGATGGTTCCTATTTCCTCTACCGCAAAGTGGGAAGCGGCTATGACGCTTTGTACGGAACGCTTGCCGTTTCTGCTGGCGGCGGCACGGTCAACTCGATTGACGGGGTGTATTTCCAGAACCAGAGTGCACAGTACAACTCGGGCGTTGCGCTGACTGGAAGTGTCGTTACCAACACATCGTTTACCGGCAAATATTTCGATCCCAGTTCTGGCAACACGCTGACGGAGTTCACGGTAGCACCCGATCCGGCCTACCCATACGTAACTTCTCTTTCGGCCGCCCCGTTCAACCTGAGCGGAACCTATCGAAGTGTGGGGCCTGCATTTGGCGGTGGCCTGCTTACCCTCACGGTCGATGCGGCACTCGGAACGATCGTTGGGGACAGCTCTGACGGCTGCACAGTGACAGGCAATTTTTCCAAATATGGAAGCGATCCGAACCGCAATGCTTTTACCGTGGACCGCCTGACCTATGCGGGAGCCGCGTGTCCTAAACGCGAGACACCTCCGCAATCCGGAGTCGCGAGCGGTCGCTTCGAGTCTGGCGGTGGCCAGGCACAGGGCCTCCGAATTCTTGCTGCGGCGGGAAATGCGGCAGGAACGCGTGCAACGACGGTTTTCGTAGGCTCGCGCATTCCAACGCAGCCCCCACCCGCCCCGCCGGCGACCCCGCCGGCCCAGTGACGGCTGAACATTGTCATCCTGCGCGGCGATCGGGCGACACTTACGCGGGATGCCTCGGATGGACGGCCGCCTAGATCCGGCCAGTCTTTCCACCCCTCCCCGCGATTGTTGCTTTAGTGGTGCCGGCATGCAGCAAATGCCCCAAAGGAAGTGCCCCTCCTGCCTTGACCTCCCCCAACGAAAAGCTGGTGTGCAGATCCTTCACTTGCGGCAGGCTGGCGAGGCGCTGCAACGCGAAGCGAGAAAAACTGTCCAGGTCGGGCGCCACCACCTGCAGCTCGAAAGTGCCGGCGCCGCTGATGTAGTGGCAGCTGATTACTTCCGGCAGCGCCCGCACAGCTTGCTCGAGCTCCCGTAACGCATCCGCAGCATTGCGCTCCGCGTCCAGCCGCACAAAGGCAAGCACGCCGAGCCCAAGCTTCTGCCGATTCAGCGAGGCGTGATAGCCGCTGATATAGCCGGCAGCTTCCAATGCGCGGACACGTCGCCAGCAGGGCGCGGCAGACAGGCCGACACGCTGGGCGAGTTCGGCATTGGTCAAGCGCGCGTCGGCTTGCAGCAGTTGCAGGATCTGCAGGTCGAACTTGTCGATTGTTTCCATAAACACTATTTTGCCGAAAGATCCTTTCTAAAAGTGGCTGTAATGGCGCAACGAAAGCAAACACCTCTCTGCAGACCGGTTCTACACTGACCTCACGACACACCAGACTTTCCAGCGTTGCCGAAGTGCTGAGCACGGAGCGAGAAGAGCGGTGGCCGCGAATCCAGCTCGACGAGTGCACAACAAGACGCTCAAATACCCAGAATGGAGACGGACATGAACGCATCGCACATTCAGGCAGCGCTCGCGGCAGCGCAGCCTTTGCCTACCGGCATTGCCCCCGACCACGCGGCCTTCGGCTACGGGAGCGTCGCATGAACGCCCCGCTGCCCCAGCACATCCGGCAAGCGCTGGAAAACGTCACGCTCGACGACAAATACAGCCTGGAGCATGGCCGTGCATTCATGTCTGGCGTGCAGGCGCTGGTCCGCTTGCCGATGCTGCAGCGTGCACGCGATGCAGCCGTCGGCAAGAACACAGCGGGATTCATCAGCGGCTACCGCGGCTCGCCGCTCGGCGGCTACGACCAGGCGCTGTGGAAAGCCGAAAAATTCCTGAAGGCGCAGAACATCGTCTTCCAGCCCGGTGTGAACGAAGAGCTTGCTGCCACCGCGCTCTGGGGCACACAGCAGCTTGGCTACACCCGGCCCGAACAGCACAAATTTGATGGCGTCTTCGGCATCTGGTACGGCAAGGGTCCGGGTGTGGACCGATGTTCGGATGTGTTCAAGCACGCCAACATGGCGGGCACCACCGAATGGGGCGGCGTGATCGCGGTGGCGGGCGACGACCACATCAGCAAAAGCAGCACAGCGGCGCACCAGAGCGACCACATCTTCAAGGCTTGCGGCACACCGGTATTCTTTCCGACGACGGTGCAGGAGATCCTCGATCTCGGTATTCACGCTTTCGCCATGAGCCGCTTCAGTGGCATCTGGTCGGGCATGAAGACGATTCAGGAGATCGTCGAATCCAGCGCCACGGTAGAGATCGACCCCGGCCGCGTGCAGATCGCCATGCCGACCGATTTTCAGATGCCGCCGGGCGGCCTGCACATCCGCTGGCCCGACGCGCCACTGGAGCAGGAGGCGCGCCTCATGCACTACAAGTGGTATGCGGCGCTGGCCTATGTGCGCGCCAACCACCTGAACTACAACGTGATCGAGGGCCCGAACGATCGCTTCGGCATCATGGCCAGCGGCAAGGCATACAACGACACACGCCAGGCGCTCATCGACTTGGGGCTCGACGACGACGCCTGCCGCCAGCTTGGCATCCGTCTGCACAAAGTCACCGTGGTGTGGCCGCTCGAGGCGCAGCTCACCCGCGACTTCGCAACCGGCCTGCAAGAGATTTTGGTCGTCGAGGAAAAGCGCCAGGTCATCGAATACCAGTTGAAGGAAGAGCTCTACAACTGGCGATCCGACGTGCGGCCCAACGTGCTGGGCAAGTTCAATGAGCTGAACGACGGCGATTTCTCCGGCGGTGAATGGAGCATGCCCAACCCTACCGCCAACACCCTGCTGCGTGCCAATGCCGACCTGTCGCCCGCACTGATTGCCGGTGCCATCGCCCAGCGGCTGAAGAAGCTCGGCATCCTTGCGGCTGGAGGCGCCGACATGGTTGCGCGCGTCGATGCGCAGCTCGCCATCTTGCAGGCCAAGGAGCGCGCCATGCAGGCGCTGGAGTTGGGCGGCGTGGCTGGCGCCGACCGAACGCCGTGGTTCTGCTCGGGCTGCCCGCACAACACCAGCACCGTCGTGCCCGAAGGCTCGCGTGCGATGGGCGGTATCGGCTGCCACTACATGGCGACCTGGATGGATCGCGAGACCATCGGCTTTACACAGATGGGCGGCGAGGGCGTGCCCTGGGTCGGTCAGCAGCCCTTCACCCATGAGCAGCACATCTTCGCCAACCTGGGCGACGGCACCTACTTCCACAGTGGCTTGCTCGCCATCCGCCAGGCCATCGCCGCAGGAGTCAACATCACCTACAAGATCCTCTACAACGACGCGGTCGCGATGACCGGCGGCCAGCAGATCGGCGAGCGGCCCGAAGGTCACAGCGTGCTGCAGATTGCCGAAAGCATGCAGGCCGAGGGCGCCAAGCGCGTGGTCATCGTCACCGACGACCCAGACAAGTACGACGGCGTGACGATCGCCGGTTCGCCCAAAGTGCTGCACCGGGACAAGCTCGATGAGGTGCAGCGTGAGCTGCGCGAAATCGCTGGCACCACGATCCTCATCTATGACCAGACCTGCGCTACCGAAAAGCGCCGGCGCAGAAAGCGCGGCACGGCAGTGGACCCGGCCAAGCGCGTCGTCATCAACGAGCTGGTGTGCGAGGGTTGCGGCGATTGCAGCGTGCAATCCAACTGTCTTTCGGTGGAGCCGCTCGAAACCGAATTCGGTCGCAAGCGCACCATCAACCAGAGCAGCTGCAACAAGGATTACAGCTGTTTGAAGGGCTTTTGCCCGAGTTTCGTCACGGTCGAGGGGGGAGAATTGAAGGGCAAGAAGAAGCCGGAGGTAGCCGCGCCCACGAATACCGCTTCGAAGACGACTCTGCCCGCCTCAGATATTCCTGAACCCGTCCTGCCCACGCCGTCGCCCGAGCACGGCAACGTCTGGGGCATCGTAGTCGCCGGCGTGGGCGGCACGGGCGTCATCACCATCGGCCAGTTGCTCGGCATGGCGGCGCACTTGGAAGGCTGCGGCGTGGTCACGCAGGATGCGGCTGGCCTGGCGCAAAAAGGGGGAGCCACCTGGAGCCATGTACTCATCGGCGCGACGCAGGACGACATTCGCACCACGCGCGTCGGTAGCGCGGCAGCCGATCTGGTGCTGGCCTGCGATCCCTTGATCGCCGTCCACAAGGAAACCACGCAGCGCCTGCGCGAAGGTCGCACGCATGTGGCGGTCAATGCGCACAGCACACCCACGGCCGCGTTCGTGAAGAACGCCGACTGGCAGAACCCGTCCGATGCCTGCGTGGCACAGATGAGCCGCATGCTGGGAGAGTCCGCCGTAGGCAGCTTCGACGCCGAGGCTGCAGCCACAGCACTGATGGGAGACAGCATCTACGTCAATCCTATGTTGCTCGGCTATGCCTGGCAGCGTGGCTGGGTGCCGCTGGAATTGAAGTCACTGCTGCGGGCGATCGAGCTCAACGCGGTTGCGGTGGAGGCCAACAAAGCGGCCTTTGCCTGGGGCCGCCAAGCGGCGCACGACCCGAAGGCGTTTGCATCGCTGGTGGGGCGCCGCAATCCCCGCAGCGAAGAAAAGGTCATTGCCTTCAAAAAGCGCGAGACGCTCGAATCGCTCGTCGCGCAGCGGGTGGAATTTTTGACTGCCTATCAGAACGCTGGCTATGCGGAGCAGTACCGCGCTTTTGTCGATCGCGTGCGGGGGGCAGAGGCACCTATGGGCAAATCGCTGCTTGCCGAGAGCGTAGCGCGCTACCTCTTCAAACTGATGTCCTACAAGGACGAGTACGAAGTCGCGCGCCTGCACACCGACCGCACGTTTCTCGACCGGGTGCACGGCATGTTCGAAGGCACGGAAGGCAAGGACTACACCCTGAACTATCACCTGGCCCCGCCGGGGATCGCAAAAAGGAACGCGAAAGGCGAGTTGCAGAAATCGAAATATGGCCCCTGGATGCTGACTGCTTTCCGGGTGCTGGCCAAATTGAAAGGGCTGCGCGGCACAGCGCTCGATCCGTTCGGCAGAACGGCAGAGCGGCGAACTGAACGGGCTTTGATCGGCGAATACCGCGCCAGCATCGAGCGCCAGCTTTCTGGGCTCACCTTGAACACCCACGAACGGGCGGTGGAGATCGCGCGCATTCCCGAGCTTATCAAGGGTTATGGCCATGTGAAAGAGCGCAATCTCGCTGCAGCGCGCATCCGTTGGGCTGCGCTGGAGCGCGCACCGGTAGCGACCGAAGCAGACCGTCGTGCAGCTTGAGATTAAAAATATGCGATGAATATTGTCTGTAGCGCTTATTCGACATTCGCTATTAGCTACTTTAAAAATAGCTAAACTTTTTGGCCTGCTCGGCGCCAGGCAAGCCTGCAGGCACGAAAGGCCATAACGCGACCTGATGAGGGTGCGTCATACAATCCGGGGTTTCCCCGCGCGGTGGTACACCTCCGCGCGGATCGTTTTTGTGTTGTGCCTTTCGACCCTAGCGTCGTGGAGTCCTCGCCTGTGTCTTTTTCCCTGATCTCTTCCGCCATTGCCCAGACCGCTCCTGCCGTTGCGCCGGGGACCGGTGCAGCCGGCATCCTCGGTTCGCTCTCCGGCATGCTGCCGCTGGTGTTGATGTTCGTGGTTTTGTACTTCGTCATGATCCGGCCGCAGATGCGCAAGCAGAAAGAGCACCGCGCCATGATCGAAGCCATCGCCAAGGGCGACGAAGTGCTCACTTCAGGCGGCATCATCGGTCGTGTGACGCGTCTCGGCGAAGGCAACGTCTCGATCGAAATTTCCTCCGGGGTCGAAGTGCAATTGCAGCGCAGCGCAATCACCCAGGTGCTGCCCAAGGGAACGCTCAAGGTTTGAGCTCACTCCGCTTTCTTTTTCACTTCGTGTAAACGAAATCCCCTTGAGGGTGCAGCACTGGCGGCCCGGCGAAGCCGGTTCCGTGGTGTTTCTCGAGCAGATCCGACACGACATCATCCGCAGCGTTCGCGCGCACAGAGTCCCACCATGAACCGATATCCCGTCTGGAAGTACACGATCATCCTGGTCGTGCTGCTGGTCGGCGTGCTTTTTGCACTGCCGAACCTCTACGGTGAGGCGCCGGCGGTGCAGGTATCCACCGCACGTTCCGCTGCGCCGGTGGATACGGCGACGATGGCGCGTGTCGAGGACATCCTGAAAACCGCCGGGCTGCATCCCGACGCAGTGAGTCTCGATGCCACCTCGGTGCGTGCGCGCTTTGCCACGACGGACGAACAGCTCAAGGCCAAGGATGCGCTGCAAAAGGCACTGGTTCCCAATCCCGATGTCCCGGCTTATGTGGTTGCGCTGAACCTGTTGCCGCGTTCACCGCAATGGCTCGCCCGTATTGGTGCGGCGCCGATGTACCTGGGCCTCGATTTGCGCGGCGGCGTGCACTTCATGCTGCAGGTGGACATGCAGGCAGCGCTCGACAAGAAGGCCGAGTCCTATGCCGGCGACCTGCGCCTTTCCCTGCGCGACAAGGACATCCGCCACGGCGGCGTGAGCCGCGATGGTCAGGCCGTGGAAGTGCGCGTCAAGGACGCCGCCACCGCCGACGCTGTGAAGAACCTGATCGCCGATCAATTTCCCGATCTGGTGGTGACCCAGGTGGGCGACGGTGATGCCATCCGCGTGGTGGCGCGCATCAAGCCCGAAGCGACCCGACGCGTGCAGGAGCAGGCCCTCAAACAAAACATCGTCACATTGCACAACCGGATCAACGAACTCGGCGTGGCCGAGCCGGTGATCCAGCAGCAGGGGCTTGACCGCATCGTCGTCGAGCTGCCGGGCGTGCAGGACACAGCCAAGGCCAAGGACATTCTGGGTCGAACCGCCACGCTGGAAGTGCGCATGGTCGATGAGAGCTCCGACGCCCGCGCGGCCGAGCGCAATGCCGGCCCGGTGCCCTTCGGTTCCGAAAAATATCCTGAAACCAGCGGCGCTCCGCTGGTAGTGAAAAAGCAGGTGGTGCTGACCGGCGAAAACCTGACCGACGCGCAGCCCGGCTTTGACAGCCAGACCCAGGAGCCCACCGTCAACCTCACGCTCGATGCCAAGGGCTCCCGCATCTTCCGTGACGTGACCCGCGAGAACGTCGGCAAGCGCATGGCGATCGTCCTGTTCGAAAAGGGCAAGGGGACGGTGGTGACAGCTCCGGTGATTCGCTCGGAAATCGGCGGTGGCCGCGTGCAGATCTCCGGCCACATGACCAGCGTCGAGGCCAACGACACCTCACTGCTGCTGCGTTCGGGATCGCTTGCCGCGCCGATGGAGATCATCGAAGAGTCCACCATCGGCCCCAGTCTGGGTGCCGACAACATCGCCAAGGGCTTTCACAGTGTGGCCTGGGGCTTCTTCGCCATCGCCGTCTTCATGTGCGCCTACTACGCACTGTTCGGCGTGTTCTCCACCATCGCTCTGGCGGTCAACCTGATGCTGCTGGTGGCGGTGCTGTCGATGCTGCAAGCCACGCTCACCTTGCCGGGAATCGCTGCCATGGCGCTGGCACTCGGCATGGCGATCGATTCCAACGTGCTGATCAACGAGCGCGTGCGTGAGGAGCTGCGCGCTGGCGCCGCGCCGCAAACCGCCATCCATGCCGGCTACGACCGTGCGTGGTCCACCATTCTGGATGCCAACGTCACAACGCTGATCGCCGGTCTGGCACTGCTCACCTTCGGTTCCGGCCCGGTACGTGGCTTTGCCGTGGTGCACGTCATCGGCATCCTGACTTCGATGTTCTCGGCGGTGCTGTTTTCGCGCGGCCTGGTCAATCTCTGGTACGGACGCAAGAAGAAGCTCAAGGCGATTTCGATCGGAACCGTCTGGCGACCCGCTTGACCTCCCGCGCGATCTTTTAGGAACAACTAGTCATGGAATTTTTCAAGATTCGCCGGGATATCCCGTTCATGCGCCACGCGCTGCTGCTGAACGCGGTATCGCTGGTAACTTTTCTGGCGGCGGTGTTCTTCCTGTTTCATCGCGGGCTGAATCTCTCGGTGGAGTTCACTGGCGGCACGGTGATGGAGGTGAACTACACGCAGTCTGTCGATGTCGACAAGGTGCGCGCGAGTATCGATCGCGCCGGCTTCGGCGAAGTGCAGGTGCAAAACGTCGGATCCTCCCGCGACGTGATCATCCGTTTGCCGGCGCAGAAGGGCGTTACGTCCGCCAAGCAGAGCGATACCGTGATAGCGGCGTTGAAGAAGGATGCGGCAAGCGACAACACGCCCACATTGCGCCGCACCGAATTCGTCGGCCCGCAGGTGGGCGAGGAGCTTGTCACCAATGGCCTGAAAGCCCTCGGCATGGTGGTGCTCGGCATCGTGGTGTACCTGGCGTTTCGCTTCGAGTGGAAGTTCGCTGTCGCCACGGTCATCGCCAACCTGCACGACATCGTCATCATCCTGGGCTTCTTCGCCTTCTTCCAGTGGGAGTTCTCGCTGGCGGTGCTGGCAGCGGTGCTGGCGGTGCTGGGCTATTCGGTGAACGAGTCGGTGGTGATCTTCGACCGGGTGCGCGAAACCTTCCGGCGGCAGCGCCGCATGAACACGCACGAGGTGATCGATCACGCCATTACGTCCACCATCAGCCGCACCATCATCACGCACGGCTCGACGCAGATGATGGTGCTGTCGATGTTCTTCTTTGGCGGCGCGACGCTGCACTATTTTTCGCTGGCGCTCACCATCGGCATCCTGTTCGGCATTTACTCGTCGGCGTTCGTCGCCGCCTCCATCGCCATGTGGCTGGGCGTGAAGCGCGAAGACCTCATCAAGGGCCCGCTGCGCAAAGGTGAAGATCCGAACGATCCGAACGCCGGCGCCCGCGTTTGAGCATCAGGCGGCCGCCTCAAGCGCTGCCGATGCGCTGGAACAGACCGCCGGCCAAGCGCCTGACGTGACCGTCGAGTTCGAGCTCCAGCAGCTGACCTTGCAGTCGTGCCGTATCGATGCCGGTGCGCGCGACCAGGGCGTCAAGTCCCACCGGATCGAACCCCAGCGCTGACAGCAGGGGCGACAAGGCGGCCTCGACTGGAGGGGGTCCGTCAGCGAACGGGCTTGCTGGCTCGGTACGGGACCTGTCGGTCCCGTAGAGCTGGCGCTGCCTTTTTTCACTATCTTTTGTGGCCCCAGCGCTTTCGGTTTCAGCGCTACCAGCTACATTGACCATAGCAATTGCAGCGGGCGACGACGGCAGTTCTTCCAGTACATCCTGTGCGCATTCGACAAGCTTGGCGCCTTGACGGATCAGCGCGTGACAGCCGCGCGATTGCGGCGAGTGGATGGAGCCCGGAATCGCAAAAACTTCGCGGCCCTGCTCGAGCGCCATGCGCGCTGTGATGAGAGAGCCAGAAGGCTGGGTTGCCTCGACCACCAACGTGCCGCGCGCCAATCCCGAAATCAGCCGGTTGCGGCGCGGGAAGTTCGCAGCCAGCGGCGGTGTGCCCAGCGGGTATTCGCTCATCAGCAACCCGCCAGCGGCGATGCGCTGGGCCAGTGCCCGGTTGCGGCGCGGATAGACCTGATCCAGCCCGGTGCCGACCACGGCGATCGTCGCCAGCGGACCGTTGCGAGTTGCGTCGCTGCCGGCATCTGGCTCATTACCGTTGCGGCGCGCCGCGCCTGCCAGCGCACCTTCATGGGCGGCCGCGTCGATCCCCAACGCCAAGCCCGAGACCACGCAATAACCAGCCGCTGCGAAATGCGCAGCAAAGGCATGCGCGTTCGCGGCGCCCTGCGGTGTGGGATTGCGCGTGCCGACGATGGCGATACAGGGCAAGCCCTGGCCTGCACCGTGGTGAAAGGCAAGCCGCCCCATCATGTAGAGCGCAATGGGCGGATCTTCGATCTCCAGCAGGCTTTTCGGATAGCGCGTGTCGCCCAGCGTGATCAGCCAACGACCCGCACCGGTTTCATCCCGCGCTTGCAGCCATTCCCGGGTGCGATGGCACACCCCTTCGAAGTCTTCCGGCAGGGTGCGCAGGGCCTGCAGTTGCGCGGCGCTTACCAACTGGCGCAGTGCGCAGTCGTCTGCGTCAAAAATGGCCGGCGGCAGGCCAAACGCAGCCAGCAGCTTGCGCGCTGTCTCGCGTCCGATGCCGCGGCTATGCGTCAGCCGCAGCCAGGCGACAAGTTCTTCGTCTTCTTGAGGAGGATCCACGCGGTGCGATTCGGCGCCCGAGTTTCCTATTCCGGTGCGACAAGCCGGTCGCCGACCTTCACCCCGGTGCGGATCTCGAGGATCAAGCCGTAGGACACGCGATCGAAGGTGCGAAACACCATCAGCAGGCCGTTACGTTCGTCCGGCAGCTTGATTTCGGGGCTGAGCCCTTCGATGGTCTTGTCCCGGATGCGGGCGCCCTCCGACAGGATGGCCAGCACATCGCCGCTCTCGATACCGTCGCGCGTGCCCCTATTGATGGCGACGACCTGGTTTTGTGCGGCATTGGCCACCGCGCTGCCGTAGATCGATACCACGCGGCCATTGACGACCGGAACGTGCGGCGCGTGCGGCGTATAGCTCATCAGCTGTTGGGGCGGCTCGGGCAGCAGGCGGTCACCGACGCGGATCTCCTCCTTGCTACCGACGATGTCTACCGTGGCAGGCACGATCTCGCTCAGTTCCTTGCCATCGCGCATGACTTGCTGCGTCGTCTCCGACCGTTGCAGCCGGGCACGGCCGACGTATTGCGCCTCGTAGCCGAGGATCTCGCCGGTGGCGGGGTCCTTTAGAGGTGTCGCGTTGCGGAACACGCGGAAATCGCGCGGCAAACCCTTGACCAGTTCGAGCGGCTTGCCCTCCGGGCCCCGCGCGTAGCCGCGGTCGCCGCGAGTGAGCATGACGCGGTCATCGAGCGTGGCGACCAAACGCGGCGCCTGCTGCAGGGTGAGTTCGTCCACCACCAATGGTTCGGTGAGGAAGGGCTCGATGAATTCCGGCTTCAGCGTGGTAAGCGCGCTGCCGTTGAGGCTTTCATAGCGCGTTCTCGGCTCTACACGCACGGTTTCCGTGCCGCTGCTGCCCGGGCGCATCGTGGAAAGCCGCGCCCGGCCGTCGGAGCGGTCGAGATAGAGCGTCTGGCCGGGAAAGATCAGGTGCGGATTGCGGATCTGCTGCAGGTTCATGCCCCAGAGTTCCGGCCAGTGCCAGGGGCGTCGCAGGTACATGCCGGAGATTGCCCAGAGCGTGTCGCCGCGCTTGACGACGTAGATATCCGGTGCGTTGGGCGCCAGCTCGCTCTCGGGAACACCGTTTTGCGCGGTAGCCTGGGCAACAGCGCGTTGCGTAGGTGTGATGGGGTAGTTGGGCGTGGCAGCGCTTGCGGCGCTGGCCGCGGCCATGGCCATGACGGCGCCTGCCAGCACGGTGCAGGTCACGGCGGCATGGCGCGCGCGCGGGTGGATTTCTCGCATCAGGACACGCTCTCCCCGGAGTCCCGGCATCGACAGTTGGATAGCGCTTTTTCGTTGCGCGTCCTGCCTTTGTCCGGGATTGGTTTCAGGTTACAAATAGGCACCGATTCTGCACACATGTCCTTGATGGGGCAACGAATATTGACCGCGCCGGGGCGCATGGCGTTTGAAAGTGGCGAAAATAGCGACACCCCCTGAACAGCTCCCGTTGCCCCGCCATGGCCCTGCTACCCATCCTCAGTTATCCCGATCCGCGCTTGCATACGGTTGCCAAGCCCGTGCAGGCGGTCGATGCGCGCATCTCGGCGCTCATCTCGGACATGCTCGAAACCATGTACGACGCCAACGGCATCGGCCTGGCGGCGACGCAGGTCGATGTGCATGAGCGCCTGGTGGTGATCGACGTTTCCGAAACCCGCGACCAGCCGCTGGTGCTGATCAATCCCGAAATCGTGCAGGCCAGTGCCGAGACCCAGATCGGCGAGGAGGGTTGTCTTTCGGTACCGGGCATCTACGACGGCGTACCGCGTTCGGTGGCCGTTACCGTGCGGGCGCTCGATGCGTCGGGCGATCCGTTGACGCTGCAAGCGACAGAAACCCTGGCGGTGTGCGTTCAGCATGAGATGGACCACCTCATGGGCAAGGTGTTCGTCGAATACCTTTCTCCGCTGAAACGCAACCGGATCAAAACCAAGCTGGTCAAGCAGCAGCAACGGGATGCACAGGCATGACGCATCTATACCGCCGCCAACCTGCCATCGACGCGTCGCGACGCGCAAAGGCTTTTGTCCGATGTGCGGCCGCATCGGCCTTGTTGGCGGGTGCGCTGGTGCTGGGCGGCTGCGCTGTTCCGGCACGGGTGCCCGCCGGCACGACCGTGCAGGCGACGCTCGCCGAGCTTGGCGCACCCACCGCCGACATTGCGCTGCCCGACGGTGGCAGGCGTTTGCAGTATTCGCAGATGCCGGCCGGCTCGCAAGTATGGAACCTGGATTTCGATGCGGCCGGGCGTCTGCGTTCTTCCGACCAGGCGCTGCGCTACGGCAATTTCGACCGTATCGTGCTCGGCAAGACCACGGCGGCCGACATTCAGCGCGAGTACGGCCTGCCGCTCAAGGTCGAGTATGTCTACAGTTTCAACGGCCCGGTCTGGAGTTACCGTTTCAACGACATGAACAACTTCCGCCGGATCTTCATCCACATCGATCCGGCCGGCGTGGTGCAACGCATCCTGTATGTCGATGAGCAGAACATCGGCGGTCCGCTCGACGCCGACAAGTGAGGGCGATTTTTGCCGGCACGCCGGAGTTCGCGAGTGTCGCGCTGCAGAGCCTGCACGAAGCAGGCATCGATATCGCTCTGGTACTGACGCAGCCCGATCGCCCGGCTGGCCGCGGCCAGCAGTTGCAGGCATCGCCCGTCAAGCAGGCGGCATTGGGACTTGGTATTCCTGTTGCGCAGCCTCGCAGCCTCCGGCTGGATGGCAAGTTTCCCGCTGACGCAGCGACTGCGCGAGACGCGCTCGTTCATGCCAGCGCGGACGTGATGGTCGTCGCCGCCTATGGCTTGATCCTGCCGCAGTGGGTGCTGGACCTGATGGAGTCGCCGGGCCGCCTCGGCTGCCTCAACATCCACGCCAGTCTGTTGCCGCGCTGGCGCGGTGCGGCGCCGATCCATCGCGCCATTGAGGCCGGCGACAGCTGCACCGGCATCACCATCATGCAGATGGATGCTGGGCTCGACACCGGCGACATGCTGCTCAGGAGCGCAACCGACATTCCCGCTGACGACACCACCGCCAGCCTGCACGATCGCCTTGCGCTGCTGGGGGGCGCCAGCATCGTCGAAGCGCTCGCGCTGGCAAAACGTGGCGAGCTCAAGGCCACGCCTCAGCCTGCCGATGGCGTGATCTACGCGCACAAGATCGAGAAAGCCGAAGCCGCCATCGACTGGTCGCAGAATGCTGCGGCCATCGCGCGCCGCGTTCGCGCGTTCGACCCGTTTCCGGGCGCGAGCACCACACGCGCGGGTGAAACGATCAAGATCTGGCGCTCTGAAATAGAGAGTGCAATGCCTCCGTCGAATATGCGCTCAGGACATATTTTGTTCGCAGATTCGCGTGGTGTAGCCGTGCAGTGTGGCCAAGGAGTTTTGCGTGCCACCGTGCTGCAGCGTGCGGGCGGAAAGCGCCTGCCGGCAGCGGATTTTTTGCGCGGCTTTCCCCTGCACGCTGGACAGCAGCTGGGATCCGTTGGGTCTGACGGTGGCGGTATCGACGCCGCAGACGGAAAGCCTGCCATCTCCAAAGCAGATTGAAGCGCTGCACCGGCACGCCGACACACGGCCTGGTGACCGGCAACAGCGAAGACAATTGCAGCACCATGTTCCTGCGCCTGGCTGACCGCCACCATCCCGAATTCGCGATCGGCTTTCGCGAGATGCTGCCGCAGGCGCCGGGTCTCTTTGCCTGGGGCCTGATGACCGGCGTGACGATGGTCAAGTCGGGTATGAGCCTGTTCGAATCAGGCTCCATGGCGCTGCTGGTGTTTGCCGGCAGTTCGCAGCTCGCTGCCATTCCGCTGCTGGTGGCCGGCGCGCCGTTCTGGATCATCCTGACCACCGGCTTCTGTGTGAACCTGCGCTTTGTCGTCTTCAGCCTGCACCTGCGGCCCTACCTGATGTACCTGCCGCCGCTGCGCCGCATGGCCACCGGTTATCTCACCACCGATCTGACGTATGTGCTTTTCGTGCGGCGCTATCCGCAGCCGCCTGAAAACGACGATGAGCGCACCGCGCAGCAGGCTTATCTGATCGGCAATTGCGTGGCCAACTGGGCTAACTGGATGAGTGCGAGTTTTCTTGGCATCGCGCTTGCCAATTTCATTCCGCAAAGCTGGGGCCTCGGCTTCGCCGGGATCCTTTGCCTGATCGGCATCATGTGTTCGTTGGGCTCCACGCGGATCCGGCTGGTCGCAGCAGCGGTTGCCGGCGCTACCGCAGTGGCCGCCTACGCGCTGCCGCTGAAGCTCAACATCGTTGCGGCCATCGGTGTCGCGGTGCTGGTGAGCCTCACGCTTGAACACGGCCGCGATGGCCATTTGCGGCTAGCCCGATGGCCGGGTCTGGTGCGAAAAACGGATAAAGAGAAGGGGCGTCCATGAGCACGTCGCACGTGCTGGCGCCGGGCGTCACCGATTGGTGGACGATGATCGTGATCATCGGCTTGGCCTGTGTCACGGTGGTCGCCCGCTGCTTCTTCTTTCTCTCGAGCCGCGCCTGGTCGCTGCCCGGCTGGGTTCAGCGAGGCTTGCAATACGCGCCGATCGCTGCACTCTCCGCTGTAGTTCTCCCGGAAGTGGTGATGGCGCAAGGCCAGCTCATCGGCACCTGGCACGACGCGCGTCTTTTTGCAGCAGTGGCGGGTCTGGCTGCGTATGCCTGGCGACGGGATGTGCTGGCCACCATCGTTTGTGGCATGGTGGTCTATCTGCCGCTGCACCTCGGGCTGGGCTGGTAGCTGCGCTCCGTTTGAGACAAGCGCATCCAGGGATCAGAGCAAAAAAGTGTCAAGCTTGCTTGTTGTCCTCGTCTGACGCATCTGATTTGTCGTCGGAGTGCTTGAGCGCAGGCTTCATGCCGGGCTGCGGTGCATGGATTGCGTCGGGTGCGACGTCCTCGCCATGGTGTTTCTTTTCCTGCTGCACTTTTTTGTCGTGCGCGACATTTCTTGGGTCAGTCATGCTCAGATCCTGGCGCGCGTCGCAGGACTGCCTCGTGGGACGATGCGCCGAATCATGCGAAGTTGGTAGCGGACTGCGATCGGTCCGGTTTTTCCACGAACGTGAATGGCATCATTCGGCACAGCCCTTGCGGGTCCGCTTGCTCCCGTTTACTCCGGGCAAGACGTCTATTCGCAACTCTCTTCACTACTTTCACCCGGGGTTTTTCATCCATGAACGTTCTGCGCTTTTCCGATTTGTGTGACCAGGGCCTCGTTGCCGGCCAGCGCGTTTTCATCCGAGCAGACCTCAATGTTCCGCAGGACGATGCCGGCAACATCACCGAAGACACGCGCATTCGCGCCTCGGTGCCGTGCATCGAGCGCGCGATCAAGGCCGGTGCAGCGGTGATGGTGACCTCGCATCTCGGGCGTCCCACCGAAGGCGAGCCCCAACCCGAAGATTCGCTGGCTCCGGTGGCAGCGCGCCTGTCGGAACTGCTCGGCCAGCCGGTTGCGTTGGTGAAGGATTGGGTCGATAGCGGCGGCGTGCAGGTCGCGCCCGGCAGCGTGGTGCTGCTCGAGAACTGCCGCCTCAACAAGGGCGAGAAGAAAAACCACCCGGCGCTTGGCAAAAAGATGGCGGCGCTCTGCGACATCTACGTCAACGACGCTTTCGGCACCGCGCACCGCGCCGAGGCCAGCACCTACGGTATCGCGCAGTTTGCGCCGATCGCGTGCGCTGGGCCGCTATTGGCGGCCGAGATCGACGCCATCACATTGGCGTTGGCGCAGCCCAGGCGGCCGCTGGTGGCGATCGTCGCGGGCTCCAAGGTTTCGACCAAACTCACCATATTGAAGGCGCTGGCCGACAAGGTGGATCAGCTCATCGTCGGCGGCGGTATCGCCAACACCTTCATGCTGGCTGCCGGCCTGCCCATTGGCAAATCACTCGCCGAGCCCGATCTGCTGGATGACGCCAAGGCCGTCATCGAGGCTATGCGCGAGCGCGGCGCGGCGGTGCCGATCCCGACCGATGTCGTCGTCGCCAAGGAGTTCAAGGCCGATGCCGTTGCAACCGTCAAGCGCGCGGAGGATGTGGCCGACGACGACCTGATTCTCGACATCGGCCCCGAGACCGCGCAGCAGCTCGCCGCGCAACTGATGGCAGCTGGCACCATCGTCTGGAACGGGCCCGTCGGCGTTTTCGAGTTCGAAGCGTTCTCGCACGGCACCGAGGCAATTGCCTGCGCCATCGCCGCCAGCAGCGCCTTCAGCATTGCCGGCGGCGGCGACACACTGGCTGCGATCGCCAAGTACGGCATTGAGGGCGATGTCGGCTACATCTCCACCGGCGGCGGTGCGTTTCTGGAAATGCTCGAAGGCAAGACACTGCCAGCGCTCGAGATTCTGGAGAAGCGCGCAGCGGGTTGAGGCCCCAGCTGCCTCATCGCTGAATTTGTAAAAATCGATAGCTGATAGCGCTTTCGGGATATGCGATATAGACATATTTCATGCTCGGTTTCATGCGGGTTACCAAGCCGCTCCGGGCGAAATGTGAGAATGAATCGCTGACCGATAAAACCATTCCCACAAGAAAAACTCCGGAGATCCGCCTCATGCGTCAACGCCGCGCCACCAAGATCGTCGCCACCCTCGGCCCCGCGTCCAGCGCGCCGGACATGCTGGAGGCGATGATCCGCGCTGGCGTCAATGTCGTGCGCCTGAACTTCAGCCACGGCGCGGCGCAGGACCATATCGACCGCGCGCGGCTGGTGCGCGAAGCGGCGCAGCGGGCTGGCCGCGAGGTGGCCATCATGGCCGACCTGCAGGGACCGAAAATCCGCGTCGGCAAGTTCGCCGAAGGCAAGGTGCAGCTCGAGCCCGGCGCTCGTTTTGTGCTCGACGCATCGCGCACGGAGCCCGGCGACATCAATGGCGTAGGCCTCGACTACAAGGAACTTCCGCGCGATGTGAAGCCAGGCGATCTGCTGTTGCTCAACGACGGGCTGATCGTGCTCACGGTAGACCGCGTGTTGGGCGAGGAGGTTTTCACCACCGTCAAGCTTGGCGGCGAGCTCTCCAACAACAAGGGCATTAACAAGCAGGGCGGTGGCCTGACCGCGCCGGCGCTCACTGCCAAGGACATGGAGGACATCCGCACGGCGATGAGCTTTCAGGCCGACTACGTGGCAGTGAGCTTTCCCAAGAACGCCACCGACATGGAAATGGCGCGCCAACTGTGCAATGTGGCGGGGGCTGAGTCCCGCCACAAGCCGGGCCTGATCGCCAAGATCGAGCGTGCGGGGGCGATTCCCAAGCTGGAAGAAATCCTGCGCGTGTCCGACGGCATCATGGTGGCGCGCGGCGACCTGGCGGTAGAGGTCGGCAACGCGGCGGTGCCGGCTTTGCAAAAACGCATGATCAAGCTGGCGCGGGCGTACGACAAGGTCGTCATCACCGCCACGCAGATGATGGAAAGCATGATCACCAATCCGGTGCCGACGCGCGCCGAGGTGAGCGACGTCGCCAATGCGGTGCTCGACGGAACTGACGCCGTGATGCTTTCGGCTGAAACCGCTGCCGGCCGCTATCCCCTTGAAACCATCGTCGAGATGGCGGCGATCTGCGCCGCAGCGGAAGCGGCAGAGGACGTGAAGCTCGACGCCGATTTCACCGGCATGACGTTCGGCCGTATTGACCAGTCGATCGCCATGGGCGCGCTCTTTACCGCACACCACCTGGGCGCCAAAGCCATCGTTGCGCTGACCGACAGTGGCTCTACCGCGCTGTGGATGAGCCGCCACCGCATCCACATTCCGATCTATGCGCTCACACCCCGCGTCACCACCCAGCGGCACATGGCGCTTTACCGTAATGTGCGCCCGCTGTTGATGGATTCGAGCGTGGATCGTGACGACGCATTGCGCGAAGCCGAAGAGCATCTGAAGGCGCGTGGCATCGTGCAAAGCGGAGATGTCTATGCCATTACCTGTGGCGAGCCGATGGGTGCACCGGGTGGCACCAACATGCTGAAGATCTGCCGCGCGGCCTGAACCCCGTACATCCAGCCGCGGATCGCCCGCGTAGGTTCGCCATGCCATTCGATGCCTCCCAACTCTCTGCCATGACCCGCCGCACCGGCATTCTTGGCGCCGCTGCGGCCCTAATCAGCGGCTGCTCCGGCGCCGGTGTGCTCAATGCACTCGTGCCCGATAGCGGCTATACCGAGCAGCATGACATCGCTTTTGGCGACGACCCGCGCCAGAAGCTCGATACCTATCGGCCGGCCAAACCCGGCGGCGCCGCTGGTGGCATACCGCCTCTGGTGGTGTTTTTCTATGGGGGATCCTGGTCTGAGGGAGACAAGGCCGAATATCGCTTTGTCGGACAAGCCCTCGCCAGCGCCGGTGCGGTGGTGGTGATTGCCAATTACCGGCTCAGCCCTCAGGTTCACTATCCCGTCTTTTTGCAGGATTGCGCCCGGGCGACGGCTTGGGCTTTCGATCATGCCGAAGAGCTTGGATCGGACCCAAAGCATCTGGTGGTGATGGGTCACAGTGCGGGTGCCTACAACGCAGCCATGCTGGCGCTCGATCCGCGCTGGCTAGGCGCTGTAGGCCATTCACCCAGGGAGCTCACAAGCTGGATCGGCATGGCTGGGCCCTACGATTTCCTGCCGATCGGCGATCCTGCCACGCAGGTCGCGTTCAGCTGGCCCGACACGCCCGCTAATTCGCAGCCGCTGATGCATGCCAGCGCCAAGGCGCCGCGCACTCTGCTCATGGCCGCGAAGCACGACAAGTTGGTCAATCCAGTGCGCAATACCGAGGCGATGGCGGCTCGCTTGCGGAGTGACGGTGTAGACGTGACCCTGCACATCTATGACCGCGTGAGCCATGTGACCCTGGTTGGCAGTCTTGGGACGCCGTTGCGCTTTCTCGCACCAACGCGCAAGGACATCATCCAGTTTCTCGGTCTTGACGCAGCGGCGAAGAATCCCGGTTGAATCGACAGCCAGCGCGCGGCCGGGCGCTCGAGCCCCGTCTTTTATAGCCGCCGGTATTTCCCGGATCAACGTGCGGCAGTCGAGTTAATCTTCGCGTCGTTGCCCGAAAAACTTCTGCACGATGCCGCCGACCCCTTCACGCGAACGCTTTATTCATAGCGCCAGCCTGATCACGCTGTCGTTGACATCGTTTGCTGGCGCATGTGCCACCCTGATCGCTTGGCTCGATCCGGTGCACCGAACCATGGACATGGTGATCCCGCCCGTCATGTGCGTGGGCTTTCTAGCCTTATTCGTGATGCAGTTGCGTTGGCCGCACCGGGTCGGGATCATCATGCGGGCCGCGCTGCTGGCAGCCTTTGCGGCATTGGTGGCGCCGGCGTGGTTCTACACCTGGCAGGCCAGCGTGACACCGGGACTGCAGCTGATCGATATCTACCCGCCAGTCGCTTCTTTGCTGCTGGTACTGATAGTGATGGCGATGATCCACCTGCCGGTCCGTGAGGGCGTGAAAGTGGTCCTGTTCGGCTGGCTGCTAGTGGCGCTGCCGGTTCTGGTTTATCTGTTCAGCCACCCGCTAGAAATGCGCACTCCGCGGGGCGCCGACCTGCTGATGACCTACGGGCCGGTCTTTGTCCTGTTCGTGGTGCTGTTGCCGGTCCAACGTCAATTGACGAGCAAGATCAAGCTCCTGGTCACTGAACAGGCCCGGATGGAAGCGATGGCGAACCGGGATGCACTGACCCGCATCTACAACCGGCGTTTTGGTGAGCTGGTGCTGCAGGACATGCTCGCCCGACAGCTTTCTGCCGGGGTGATCATGTTCGACATGGACCGCTTCAAGACGATCAACGACACCCATGGCCATCCGGTCGGCGATCGGGTGCTGCAGCAGGTAGCGCAATGCTGCGAGCAGCTACTGCGCAAGAACGAATGTGTGGCGCGCTGGGGCGGCGAGGAATTCCTGGTCGCCGTGCCGGAGGTCGATGCGGCCTCTCTGCAGGCGCTGGCCGAACGGTTGCGGAAATCTATCGCCGAGCTGGCCATCGATCCGGTGCCACACATAAGCGCCTCGGTCGGCATCGCGCTGGTTCAGATCGGCGATAACCTGGACGACGTGCTGCAGCGGGTGGACCAGGCGCTCTACTGGGCGAAGAAGCTCGGCGGCAATGTCGTCGCATCCTGATCAGGCAGAAACGCAGGCTTGGCGGCCATTGGTGACAGTGCGTCGGTCGGGGCATAAGGGCGTATTCATGCGCTCTTGTCGCTACATCGACTGACAGTCTGTTGGCGCGCAATGGGTAAAATTCGGGCCATTCGCAGCAGAGTTACCAAGCGGTTACCGGGCGAGCCGCGGCGTCGTAACGCCCTTCTTTTTGCAACTTTTGATCGGACACCACCACCATGGCTCTAGTCTCCATGCGCGAGCTGCTCGACCACGCTGCGGCCAATGGCTACGGCATCCCGGCCTTCAACGTCAACAATCTGGAGCAGGTTCAGGCGGTGATGGAAGCGGCCAAGGAAACCGGTGCACCGGTGATCCTGCAGGCCAGCGCGGGCGCCCGTAAGTACGCCGGCGAGGCCTTTATCAAGCATCTGATTCAGGCGGCGATCGAGATGTATCCGGAAATCCCGTTGGTCATGCACCAGGACCATGGCCAGAACCCGGCGGTGTGCCAGGGCGCAATCGATCTCGGCTTTTCCTCGGTGATGATGGACGGCTCGCTCGAAGCCGATGGCAAGACCATTGCCAGCTACGACTACAACGTCGATGTGACGAAAAAAGTCACGCAGATGGCGCACAAGGTGGGTGTCACGGTCGAGGGCGAACTCGGGTGCCTGGGATCGCTCGAGACCATGAAGGGCGACAAGGAAGATGGCCACGGCACCGACGCCACCATGACCCGCGAACAGCTGCTGACCGATCCGGAGCAGGCGGCGGATTTCGTCAAGCAGACACACATCGATGCATTGGCGATCGCCATCGGTACCAGCCACGGTCCGTTCAAGTTCACCCGCAAGCCCACTGGCGACATCCTGGCGATAGACCGCATCAAGGAAATCCATCAGCGCATCCCGAACACGCATCTGGTGATGCACGGTTCTTCTTCGGTGCCGCAGGAGCTACTGGCAATCATTCGCCAGTACGGAGGCCAGATCAAGGAAACCTACGGCGTGCCGGTAGAGGAGATCCAGGAAGCCATCAAGCACGGTGTGCGCAAGATCAATATCGACACCGACATCCGCTTGGCAATGACAGGCGCCGTGCGCAAGTTCATGGCCGAAAACCCGGATAAATTCGACGCACGCGAATGGATGAAGCCCGCGCGGGAAGCCGCCAAGCAGGTTTGCAAGGCGCGCTACCTGGAGTTCGGTTGCGAAGGCCAAGGCGCAAAGATCAAGGGCGACAGCCTGCAAGTGGTCGCCGGAAAATACGCCAAAGGCGAGCTGGCACCCGAGATCCGCTGAAACCTTCGTTCTTGACCCTGGCGGGCGTCTCACGCCGGCCCGACTCGTTAATGCTGAACCGGATGCACGCCTGCCCGCGATAATCCCTGAGCCTGCAGCCCACGGCTGCGGGCTCTTTTCATGACCAGCCGACGCTGGTCCACCGGCCGCCCGATGCTTGCCGTTTCTCTGCTCTGTCCATGACTGATTCTGCCCTGCATACCTCTTCGCTCACGTCCCTGCCGCTGCTGGCCCGCGGCAAGGTGCGCGACAACTACGCGGTGGGCGATGACCGTATCCTGATGGTCGCGAGCGACCGGCTTTCTGCCTTCGATGTAATCATGGGCGAGCCGATTCCCGGCAAGGGCGAGCTGCTCACGCGCATGGCGCTGTTCTGGTTCGATCGGCTCGGGCATCTGTGCCCGAATCACCTGACAGGCGACGCGCCCGAGAGCGTGGTGAGCGCGGTCGATATCGCGCAGGTTCGCGGCCGCTCGATGCTGGTCAAGCGGCTCAAGCCGATTCCGGTGGACGCGGTGG
>JBBSUX010000007.1:0-27197 GCA_038234045.1 Burkholderiales bacterium | reverse complement strand
CGGTGTAGCAACGCCCGTCGCGGGTGTAGATGACATCCTGCGTGAACGCATCGAGCAGGTCTTCAAGCAAGCCGACGGGCAGTTTCCAGTCGTTCAGCACGCGACCCAAGCCCGTGAACACTGCCGGCCAGCGGTCGGAGCACGGCTTCTCCTCAGCAGAAGCCAACAGGTCGTCCCGGAATTGTGCAAGGTCGGCAAGGCGCTGATCTGTGGGGACGTCGCCTTCGTCGGCCAGGTCGTCAGCCGTCCGGGCAAAGGCATACAAGGCGGCGATGGGCGGCCGCAGGCGAGGCGGACAGAGCCAGGATGCGACCGGAAAATTCTCGTAGTGTTCGCCGGCGACGGCTGCCTGGATTGCTGAAGGGGAGGAGGGTGTTGGCACATGCGGATTGTGCGTTGTTGCGGCGCGGCACGCCGATTGACAGCGCGACTGTAGATCGCCTAAATTACTAACCCGCCAGTCATTAACTTTGGACGAAGGGCATCGCCCGTACTTTCATGACAGCAATTTTTTCGCGCCGACGCCTGTTGTCCTCCGCTGCGCCGCCTACCGGTCGGCGAGTCCGTACGGGCGCTTCAGCGCAACGCCGCCTGGCTTTTTTAGGCTGCGTCGCCGTGCTCGCAGTTGCCGGATGCTCGCGGCCTGATCCCGCGCCCGAGCCGGTGCGCTCGGTCAAGCTCATCACCATTGCGACCCGCGCGAGCGGCAGTGCGCAAGTCTTTGCGGGCGATGTTCGCGCCCGGATCGAATCCCGCTTGGGCTTCCGCGTAGGCGGCAAAATCCTGAAGCGTCAGGCCGAAATCGGGCAACGCGTGAAAGCGGGAGACCCTTTGGCGCAGCTCGATCCTCAGGATCTGCGACTGGCTGCCGACGCAGCGCGAGCGCAGGCCGCGGCAGCGCGCACCAACCGGGATCTGGCGGGTGCGGATTTCAAGCGCTATTCCGCGCTCAAGGCGCAGAACTTCATCAGCGGCGCCGAGCTGGACCGTCGTGACGCGACCCTGAAGGCGGCGCAGGCCAGCCTCGACCAGGCGCAGGCGCAACTCACGGCGCAAGGCAACCAGACGGGATATGCCGTGCTGAGGGCCGATGCGCCGGGCGTCATTACCGGCGTGGATGCCGAGCCCGGTCAGGTCGTTGCCGCAGGCGCGCCGGTCGTGCGGCTGGCGCAGGACGGTCCGCGCGACGCGGTCTTCTCCGTGCCCGAAGACCAGATTCGCCGGTTTGCAACGGGCCAGCGCGTGGAGGTACGCACCTGGAGTAACCCGTCTGCACCGCCCACCCCTGCGCAGGTGCGCGAGGTCGGTGCGGCTGCCGACCCTGTCACCCGCACCTTCACCGTGAAGGTGGCGCTCGATGGCGCGGCGCTCCCGCTCGGCAGTACGGTGTCCATCACGGCAACCGGTGTGGATGCGGCCGAAAAGGCGAGTATCCGGATTCCGACCAGCGCTCTGCGGCGCAATGGGGAGAAGATGACGGTCTGGCTTCTGGACGAGTCGACCATGACGGTGCACGAACAACCGGTCGTCGTCAGCGGCATCGCCGGTAACGACGTCACGATTGCGTCGGGTCTGAAGCTCGGCATGCGGGTGGTGGCGGCCGGCGTGCATGTGCTTGCACCGGGGCAGAAGGTCTCGGTTTATGAAGGAAATACGGCTATAGACAAGCGGGGAAAAGCGCAATCAGCTCTCAATAGTGAATCATCCGATACCAGATTGACCCCCGATGTTGCGGCGAGCGTACAGGCGCCAGCTGGCGCCTCGCCGACCCAGCGGTGAACCGGCCATGACGTCAGCTTTGCCTCCCGACTCCCCAACGCCGGCTCCCGAGCCGAGCGCGCGCTTCAACCTCTCCCGCTGGGCGCTTGAGCATGTCGCGCTGACGCGCTATTTGCTGATTGCCTTGATGGTGCTGGGCTTTGCGGCGTATTTCCAGCTTGGTCAGGACGAAGATCCTCCCTTCACTTTCCGCGCGATGGTGATCCGCACCTACTGGCCGGGTGCTACCGCCGAGCAGGTTGCGGAGCAGGTCACCAGCAAGCTGGAACGCACGCTGCAGGAAGTGCCCTACGCCGACCGAATCCGCAGCTATTCCAAGCCCGGTGAATCGCAGATCATCTTCCAGGTGAAGGACAACTCGCCACCGCGCGAGGTGGCCAACCTTTGGTACACAGTGAGAAAGAAGATCGGCGACATCCGCTACACCCTTCCCGGCAACGTGCAGGGGCCGTTCTTCAACGACGATTTTGGCGATGTCTATGGCGTGATCTACGCGCTCGAGACAGACGGATTCAACCCCGAAGAGCAGCGTGTGCTCGCCGAATCGGTGCGTCAGCAGCTCCTGCGGGTCAAGGACGTGGCCAAGGTCGAGCTCTTCGGCGTGCAGGATCAGAAGATCTACATCGAGATCCCGCAGCAGCGCCTGGCGCAGCTCGGCCTGAATCTGAATACGGTGCTCGATCAAATCGGACAGCAAAATGCCGTGGAAAGCGCGGGCGCGGTGCAGGCGCCGCAGGATGTGGTGCAGGTAAGGGTGCAGGGCGCTTTCGAAGCGGTTGCACAGTTGCGCGACATGCCGATTCGCGGCAGCTCCGGCAACCAGCTGCGGCTTGGCGACATCGCCGAGATCCGTCGTGGCTATCAGGATCCGCCAAGCGTCAAGGTACGGTTCGAGGGGCAGCAGGTGGTAGCCCTCGGTGTTTCGATGGCCAAGGGCGGTGACATCGTTGCACTCGGCAAGGCATTGCGCATCGAAACCAACCAGCTCGATCACACGCTGCCAGTCGGAGCCAAGCTCGCGCAGATCCAGGATCAGCCGGCCGCCGTGACTGGATCGGTCGGTGAATTCATTCATACGCTGATCGAAGCGATCGTCATCGTGCTGGCGGTGAGCTTTGTCGCGCTTGGGCTGCATCGTCGCGCTGGCGCGCGGCGTTGGTGGCAGGGCTACACGCTGGATGTCCGTCCGGGGCTGGTGGTGGGGATCACCATTCCTCTGGTGCTGGCCATCACTTTTCTGGCGATGGACTACTGGGGCATCGGGCTGCACAAGATCTCGCTCGGGTCGCTCATCATTGCGCTCGGCCTGTTGGTCGACGACGCCATCATTGCGGTTGAAATGATGGTGCGAAAGATGGAGGAGGGCTACGACAAGGCCCGCGCTGCAACCTTCGCCTACGAACTCACCGCCATGCCGATGCTGACCGGAACGCTCATCACTGCGGCGGGTTTTCTACCGATTGGTCTGGCGCGGTCTACGGTGGGTGAATACACCTTCGCGATCTTTGCGGTAACCACCGTGGCGCTGCTTGTGAGCTGGCTGGTGTCGGTGTATTTCGTTCCGTATCTTGGAACGTTGCTGCTGAAAATTCCGCCGCACGTCGCACCGCACCATGACGGTGACAGTGGCAGTCCGCACGAAATGTTCGATAGCGCGTTCTATGCGCGCTTTCGCTCTACCGTGGGCTGGTGTGTCGATCACCGCTGGATCACCATCGGTGCGACCGTTGTCGTGTTTGCGCTGGGCATTCTTGGCATGGGTCGCGTGCAGCAGCAGTTTTTCCCGGACTCGAGCCGGCCGGAAATTCTGGTGGACGTCTGGTCGCCAGAGGGCACCAGTTTTGCAGCCCAGGAAGCGGTCACCTTGCGGGTGGAGGCACGTCTTCGCAAGATTTCCGGCGTGCAAAGTGTGGCGACCTGGATCGGCTCGGGTGTGCCGCGGTTCTACCTTCCGCTCGACCAGGTTTTCCCTCAGACCAATGTCTCGCAGATGATTCTGCTGCCCGCCAACCTGAAGGATCGCGAGCGCATACGTCTCGCGCTACCGGCATTGATGGCCAGGGAATTTCCCGAGGTGCGCGGCCGCGTGAAGCTCTTGCCCTCAGGCCCTCCTGTGCCGTATCCGGTGCAGTTTCGCGTCATGGGACCCGATCCGGCGCAATTACGTCAACGGGCAAATGAGGTCGAAGCACTCATGCGCCAGAACGCGCACACCATCGGCACCAACGACAACTGGAACGAGTCGGTCAAATCGGTGCGCCTGATGGTCGATCAGGACAAAGCCCGGGCACTCGGCGTTACCAGTCAGCAAATTGCGCAGGCCACCCGCACGCTTCTGAGTGGCACGGCCATTGGCCAGTACCGTGAAGGCGATCGCCTGATTGATATCGTGCTGCGCCAGCCGAAGTCCGAACGCGACGCCATTTCCGATCTTCAGAATGCCTACGTTCCGACGGCGTCGGGACGCAGCATCCCGCTCACGCAGATCGCGCATGAGGAATTCGCCTGGGAGTACGGCGTGATGTGGCGCGAGAACCGGAGCTACGCCATCACCGTCCAGTCGGACATCACAGAGGGTTTGCAGGGTGCAACGGTCACGAACGAGTTGCTACCCGCGTTGCGCAAGCTCGAAGCGGGCTGGCAGCTCAATGGCCATCCCGGCTACCGGATAGAGGTGGCGGGCGCTGTCGAAGAGAGCAGCAAGGGCTCGTCATCGATCGCTGCGGGTGTGCCCATCATGCTGTTTCTCACCTTCACGCTGTTGATGCTGCAACTGCACAGCTTCAGTCGTGCCGTGCTGGTTTTCATCACTGGTCCGTTTGGCATTGCCGGCGTAGCGGCTGCGCTGCTGCTGCTCGGGCGCCCGTTCGGCTTCGTTGCGCTCCTGGGTGTGATCGCGTTGATGGGAATGATCCAGCGCAATTCGGTAATCCTGATCGACCAGATCGAGCAGGATCGGGCTCGAGGCGTGCCAGCCTGGAACGCAATCGTCGAATCTGCGGTGCGCCGGCTACGCCCCATCGTTCTGACCGCTGCGGCAGCGGTGTTGGCCATGATCCCCCTTTCGCGTAGCGTTTTCTGGGGCCCGATGGCGGTTGCCATCATGGGCGGTCTGATCGTGGCAACCGTACTGACCCTGCTGGCACTGCCTGCGATGTACGCAGCCTGGTTTCGCATCCGGCGCGATCCGGCGACAGGTTAAAATTCCGGGTTGACCAATTTCTAGCGGCGCGCCTTGCGGTGATCGCCGCATTGTCTGGAAGCAGAGCTGCGCGGGTGGCGAAATTGGTAGACGCACCAGGTTTAGGTCCTGACGGTAGCAATACTGTGGGGGTTCGAGTCCCCCCCCGCGCACCAGGCTGGATTCAGTCGGGGCTAACGCAAATCACACTCGCCGACGCGGGCAGCTAATGGCTGGCCCCGCGCCGGCTTTTCACCAACAGGAGCAGCAAATGGCCGTCAATGTCGAAACCCTCGAAAAGCTGGAACGCAAGATCACGTTGACGCTTCCCCTCACCTCGATCCAGGCTGAGGTCGATGCGCGGCTGAGACGTCTTGCCCGCACCGTCAAGATGGACGGGTTCCGTCCCGGCAAGGTGCCGATGTCGGTTGTGGCGCAGCGCTATGGCTATTCGGTGCAATACGAGGTGATGAACGACAAGGTCGGCGAAGCGTTCTCTACAGCGGCAAATGAAGCGCAGCTTCGCGTCGCTGGCCAGCCGCGTATCACCGAGAAAGAAGGCGCACCCGCCGGCGAGATGAGCTTCGACGCCGTGTTCGAGGTGTATCCCGAAGTCAAGATCGCCGACCTCTCCGATGCTGCGGTGGAAAAGCTGTCCGCCGATGTGGATGATGCTGCGATCGACCGCACGCTCGACATCCTGCGCAAACAGCGCCGCACCTTTGCGCAACGCGCACACGATGCTGCCGCCCAGGACGACGACCGTGTGACGGTAGATTTCGAAGGCAAGATCGAAGGCGAAACCTTTCAGGGCGGCAAGGCCGAGGGCTTCCAGTTCATCGTTGGCGAAGGCCAGATGCTCAAGGAGTTCGAGGACGCCGTGCGCGGCATGAAGACCGGTGAGAGTCGCACCTTCCCCTTGTCTTTCCCGGCCGATTACCACGGCAAGGATGTGGCCGGCAAGGAAGCCGACTTCATGGTCACGGTGCGCAAGATCGAGGCAGCCACGCTGCCGGAAGTCAATGATCTGCTGGCCAAGTCGCTCGGTATTGCCGACGGCACGGTTGATAGCCTGCGCGCTGACATCAAGAAGAATCTTGAGCGTGAGGTGAAATTCCGTGTGCTCGCCAAAAACAAGCAGGCCGTGATGGATGCGCTGGTTTCAAAGGCAGAACTTGATCTCCCCAACGCCAGCGTGCAATCAGAGTTGGAGCGCATGATCGAAGGTGCGCGGGCTGACCTGAAGCAGCGCGGCATCAAGGATGCCGACAAGGCTCCAATTCCCGACGACGTGTTTCGTCCTCAAGCGGAGCGTCGTGTGCGCTTGGGGCTCGTGGTTGCCGAACTGGTGCGCAGCAATGACCTGCAAGCCAAACCCGATCAGATCAAAGCGCATATTGACGAGCTGGCCGCGAGCTACGAGAAGCCTGCTGATGTCGTTCGGTGGTATCAAAGCGATCGCAACCGCCTTGCGGAAGTCGAGGCAGCGGTCATCGAGAACAATGTCACCAATTTCGTATTGGAAAAGGCCGCCGTGACCGAGAAGAAGGTGTCCTTCGACGAACTCATGGGCCAACAGGCCTGATCAAGGTCACGAAGGGCGGCACGAAGGATTTGGTGCCGACTTGTCCGAGGACCTGCTGGCGCGGGGCTTGTGCTTGTTGGCGCAGGCCCCATTTCATTTGGGCGATGCATTCAGTGACGTCGTCCCGTATCGCTTCAACCGTCTAACTGGAGAAATCATGAGTGCACTGGAAACCCAAGCCCTCGGCATGGTGCCGATGGTCATCGAGCAATCTGGTCGGGGCGAGCGCTCCTACGACATCTATTCACGTCTGCTCAAGGAGCGGGTGATCTTCCTGGTGGGCGAGGTCAACGACCAGACGGCCAATCTGGTCGTGGCGCAGCTATTGTTCCTTGAGAGCGAAAACCCCGACAAGGACATTTCGTTCTACATCAACTCGCCCGGTGGCAGCGTCACAGCAGGCATGGCGATCTATGACACCATGCAGTTCATCAAACCTGCGGTCTCGACGCTGTGCTGCGGGTTTGCAGCCAGCATGGGCGCTTTTCTGTTGGCGGCAGGCGCCAAGGGCAAGCGGTTTTCCCTGCCGAACTCAAAGATCATGATTCACCAAGTGCTCGGTGGCGCTCGGGGACAGGCAACTGACATCGAAATTCATGCGCGCGACATCCTCCGCACCAAGGATCAGATGAACCGCATTCTTTCCGAACGCACGGGCCAGCCGCTCGAGAAGATCCGGCACGACACCGAGCGTGATTACTTTCTGACCTCGGATGAGGCCAAGGATTACGGCTTGGTTGACGAGGTGATTTCCAAACGGGCGTGAGCTCCACGCTGGCTCAGCGGCGTTGCTCCGTGCGGAAAACGCCGCGAATCCATTCGCTATCATGTGTTTCCACCCCTGTTAGGCAAATTTCATGGCCGAGAAAAAAGGCTCTTCCAGCGAGAAAACTCTCTATTGTTCCTTTTGCGGCAAGAGCCAGCACGAGGTCAAGAAACTGATCGCTGGTCCGTCCGTTTTCATTTGCGACGAATGCATCGACCTGTGCAACGAGATCATCCGCGATGAGTTGCCCGGTTCCGAGGCTGAAAAGGACCAGCGCAGCGATCTCCCGACGCCAGCGGACATCAAGGCAAACCTCGACAATTACGTCATTGGGCAGGAAGTCGCAAAGCGAACACTCGCGGTGGCGGTGTACAACCACTACAAGCGCCTGCGGCACAAGGAAACGGCCAAGAAGGACGAGGTGGAGCTCGCCAAGAGCAATATCTTGCTGATCGGCCCTACCGGTTCGGGCAAAACCCTGTTGGCGCAGACCCTCGCACGGATGCTCGACGTGCCTTTCGTGATGGCCGACGCCACCACATTGACCGAAGCTGGCTATGTGGGCGAAGACGTGGAAAACATTGTCCAGAAGCTTCTGCAGAGCTGTAACTACGACGTGGACCGTGCGCAGCGTGGGATTGTCTACATCGATGAAATCGACAAGATCACGCGCAAGTCGGACAACCCTTCCATCACCCGGGATGTCTCCGGCGAAGGCGTGCAGCAAGCGCTGCTCAAGCTGATCGAGGGCACGATGGCGAGCATTCCCCCACAAGGTGGTCGCAAGCATCCGAACCAGGATTTCCTGCAGGTCGATACGACCAATATCCTGTTTATTTGCGGCGGAGCCTTCGCTGGCCTCGAGAAGGTCATCGAGAACCGGACGGATTCCTCCGGCATCGGGTTTGGTGCGGCTGTGCGCAGCAAACAGCAGCGCGCGTTGAGCGATGTATTTCGCGAGATCGAGCCGGAAGATCTGATCAAGTTCGGACTTATCCCCGAACTCGTGGGCCGGATGCCCGTGGTCGCCACGCTGGCGGAATTGAGCGAGGATGCGCTGGTACAGATCCTCACAGAGCCGAAAAATGCCTTGGTCAAGCAATACGGAAAGTTGCTGGCGCTCGAAGGGGTGGATCTTGAAATCCGGCCCGGTGCGTTGCGCGCCATTGCCAAGAAGGCTCTGGCTCGCAAAACCGGTGCGCGGGGCTTGCGCTCGATCCTCGAGCAGTCGTTGTTAGATACCATGTTCGATCTGCCGAACAGCGTCAACGTGGAAAAGGTGGTCGTTGACGAATCGACCATCGACGAGAACCAGGCGCCGTTGCTCGTCTATCGCGAAGCGGCCCGCAAGGCCTGATAGGTCCTAAGCGGCTTGGCGCCTGCGCAATCGGCGCATGGCCGGGAGGTTCACGCCCCGCGCTTTGGTCCAGCATTTTTGATGTTACGAGCCTGACCGGTCGTCATGGTTGAATTCAGTAGCTATGGCGCCAACTGGTGCAGGTCTTTTCGAGGAAATACATGTCTGGTCAAACACCGCTTCCCGCCGATCCGACCTCGCTCGCGCTCCTTCCATTGCGCGACGTGGTGGTCTTTCCGCACATGGTCATACCGCTGTTTGTAGGTCGCCCGAAGAGCATCAAGGCGCTTGAGTTGGCGATGGAGAACGAGCGGCGCATCATGCTCGTCGCACAAAAAACCGCTGCCAAGGATGAACCATCCGCAGACGACATGTTCAGTGTGGGCTGTGTATCGACCATCCTGCAGATGCTCAAGCTGCCTGACGGTACTGTCAAGGTCCTGGTAGAGGGGCAGCAACGCGCGACCGTCTCGGCTATTGAAGATCTGCAGACGCACTTCGTCGCGACGGTTGTCCCCGTGCTGGATGATGATTCCGAACACAAAAGCAGCGAGATCGAAGCATTGCGGCGCGCTGTGATGCAGCAGTTCGATCAATACGTCAAACTCAACAAGAAGATTCCCCCCGAAATTTTGACGTCGATTTCAAGTATCGACGACCCGGGTCGCCTTGCTGACACCATTGCTGCGCATCTTCCGCTCAAGGTCGAGAACAAGCAGACGGTTCTCGATATGTCGGACATCAAGCTGCGGCTTGAAAACCTGTTCGAGCAGATTGAGCGCGAGGTGGACATCCTCAATGTCGACAAGAAAATTCGCGGTCGCGTGAAGCGGCAGATGGAGAAAAACCAGCGCGATTTCTATCTGAACGAGCAGGTCAAGGCGATCCAGAAGGAGCTCGGGGAGGGCGAGGATGGCGCTGACCTTGAAGAGCTAGAAAAGAAGATCAAGCTCGCGAAGATGCCCAAGGAAGCGCTGAAGAAGGCCGAGAGCGAACTCAAGAAACTCAAGCTCATGTCACCGATGTCGGCCGAAGCGACCGTGGTGCGAAACTACATTGATGTGCTGATCGGTCTACCGTGGAGCAAGCGCACCAAGATTCGGCACGACCTCGCCAATGCCGAGCAGGTTTTGAACGAGGATCACTACGGTCTCGATAAGGTCAAGGACCGGATCCTCGAATATCTTGCGGTGCAGCAGCGCGTGGACAAGGTCAAGGCGCCGATCCTTTGTCTCGTCGGACCGCCCGGCGTTGGAAAGACCTCGCTTGGTCAGTCGATCGCCAAGGCCACCGGTCGGAAATATGTACGCATGGCGCTCGGCGGAATGCGTGACGAGGCCGAGATCCGTGGTCACCGCCGCACCTATATCGGTGCTATGCCGGGCAAGGTACTGCAGAGTCTGAACAAGGCGGGCACGCGCAACCCGCTCTTTCTCCTGGACGAGATCGACAAGCTCGGTACGGACTTTCGGGGTGACCCATCTTCGGCACTTCTGGAGGTGCTAGATCCTGAACAGAACCACACTTTCGGAGACCATTACGTTGAGGTCGATTTCGACCTGAGCGACGTGATGTTCGTAGCGACTTCCAACTCGATGAACATCCCGCCGGCGCTGCTGGACCGGATGGAAGTGATCCGGCTTGCGGGGTACACGGAGGACGAGAAGATCAATATCGCGCTGAAGTACCTTCTGCCCAAGCAGATGGGCAACAACGGCGTCAAGGATTCCGAGTTGAACATTGAGGAATCCGCCATACGCGATATCGTGCGCTACTACACCCGGGAGGCTGGCGTGCGCTCTCTTGAGCGCGAGCTTTCCAAAATCTGCCGCAAGGTAGTGAAGGCGCTGCTCCTGAAGAAAATGGAACCGCAGGTGGTCGTGTCAGACGAGAATCTCTCCGAGTTTCTCGGTGTCCAAAAATATACCTATGGCCGTGCTGAAGCGCAAAACCAGGTCGGGCAGGTGGTGGGTCTCGCGTGGACGGAAGTGGGGGGCGATCTGCTCACTATCGAAGCCGCCATCACACCCGGCAAGGGCGTCATCAGCCGCACCGGCTCACTCGGTGATGTGATGAAGGAATCGGTCGAGGCGGCACGCACGGTGGTACGCAGCCGCTCAAGGATGCTGGGTATCCGCGATGAAGTGTTCGAAAAGCGGGACATCCATATTCACGTGCCCGACGGTGCTACACCCAAGGACGGCCCCAGCGCGGGTGCCGCGCTCACCACAGCCTTTGTCTCGGCTCTGACCGGAATTCCTGTGCGCAGCGACGTGGCGATGACGGGTGAAATTACCCTGCGTGGCGAGGTCACGGCGATTGGCGGCTTGAAGGAGAAGCTGCTGGCGGCCTTGCGAGGAGGCATCAAGACGGTGCTCATTCCGGAGGAAAACGCCAAGGATCTGCAAGACATCCCCGCTAACGTGCGCGATGGTCTGGAAATCATTCCGGTGAAATGGATCGACAAGGTGCTCGAGTTGGCACTTGAGCGGATGCCGATTGCATTGACGGACGAGGAAGTAGCCGCGCAGAACGCTGCAGCGGCTGCCCCAGCGCCCGCAAACGGCGACAAAGCGAGTTCGATGAAGCATTGATTCGCGAGGTGAAAAAGTAGCGATTTTTTGGTTTCATCGCTTCGGACAGGCCAAAAAATTGCGCTACAATTCATCTATCGCAGCAAATGACGAAAGCCATTCAGCGACACGCGGGAATAGCTCAGTTGGTAGAGCGCAACCTTGCCAAGGTTGAGGTCGAGAGTTCGAGACTCTTTTCCCGCTCCAGACATCCAAAGGGAAGCGAAAGCTTCCCTTTGTCGCATGTGGCGCGGTAGCAAAGCGGTTATGCACCGGATTGCAAATCCGATTAGCCCGGTTCGACTCCGGGCCGCGCCTCCAAGAAGATCGCTTCAATCCGCCGAGAAAATCGGTCGACTCGAACATCTTGAAATTTCATTTGACTGGCGGCTTTTTGGCAATGCTTCGCACCAGTCAAAGCTTGTTTGCGCGCTGCATTGCCATCCTCAAGGTGGCGGCTGTTTTTTCCGCAAATTGGGGATCTGTCTTTGCCAGTCGCTGAGCCTCATAAGCCTCCAGATCGTGGGCCAGCAGCGTCAAATGGCGGGTCGCTTCTTCAAGCAAAGATGCAATCTCCAGCAGTGCAGCTCTAGAGCTGGTTGGCAAGGCGCTTTCTTTGTCTGGAGGACGTGACATAACGAGAGATTAGCCGGACCGAGGCCTTCCAATCGTGACGAAGTGTTGAACAGACCAATTACAAGCGACGCGGGTTCGGCCGTCATCTCACGGTGCGTCAGCTGTGCCACCGCAGTGCGGTCTTTTTGGCGGTACAGTCTCAGCTGGCCCCGATGGTGGAATCGGTAGACACAGCGGACTTAAAATCCGCCGCCATCCCGAGAGGGGGCGTGCCGGTTCGACCCCGGCTCGGGGCACCAGGCGACGTGAGAAAATAGAAGCTTCGGGCTGCCGTCGGCGTGACTTGGATCGATTTCGCTTCACTGCGATATGCGATCTTTGGTTCCCCATAGCGCCCCATCTCTGCAAAGCATCATCATGTCCAGCTACACCCCCCCTTTTGAAATTCATGTGCACGGTGAGGTAGTCCTGCGGGCCGACGTGACGTTCGATCAGTTGCAGGAAGCTTTGCGACCACTGTGGAAATACGCGGGAGCGCGCTCGCTCGCAGATGGCGCATCGAGCGCCTATGAAGACGAGCCGGGTATCGAGTTTGATTCAGCCAAACACCTGCTGCGGATGTGCTGGACCGTCAACGGCAACGAGGATTTTCGACAGTCGCTCGACGAGATGTGCATGGGCATCAACGATCTGGCAGAGCAGGGCGCCGGCATCGAAGTCACCTTCTACGACACCGATTTCGATGATGAAGAAGAGCCCGACGATGCCGAGGCGCGCGACGATTTCCTGATGCTTTTCGTCGGCCCCACACCTGCCGCCATCATGCAGGCGCAGCGCGACCTGCTGGTGCAGGATGTCGTCAACCTGATGGAGCGCCACTTCGATGGCGCTGAGCTTGGTGGCGTGGTCGAGGCGATCGACAAGCTTTTCGGCGAGCGCTTTGAGGCGCTGGTTAGCTCTCTGGAGCTCGGTCGGCCGCCCAGGGGATCGGGTGGGCCAGGCTCGGGCCATTCCGGTGGCGGCCGGCGGCCACGGCATCTTCACTGAATGCGGTTGTTACAGCGGCGAGGGCGGCTGTACGCGCCTCGGTCCGGCATCTGACAAATCGGGCGGCTGACTGCACCCGCCTGCAAGCCGGAATCGGGTTCTGGCTTTCTATCAAAATGGCCCTGGTCGCTCTGCGCAATGCACTCTGAAGAATTTCCGTTTCTGCAGGGCTATTCAGCGGAAGTGCGGGCGCAGGTGGTGCGCCTCCAGGGCGAAGAGGGCGGCCTCGCCATGTTCCTTTTGAAGCGTCATGGCGCAGCGGCGCACGACATCCGTACGGACAAGGCGCTGTACGCCTACGTCACAGAGCTGCGGGCGCAAGCGATGCGCAGCGCACCCCCTGTGGATCGCGTCCGCTACGACAGCAAGCTCAGGATCGTGCAGCACGCGCTCGGGCTGCATACCGCCTATTCCCGTGTGCAAGGCAGCCGGCTGCGGGCCAGCCGTGAGATACGGATAGCGACACTATTTCGGGATGCGCCCGAGGCTTTCCTCCGGATGATCGTGGTGCATGAGCTGGCCCACTTGCGCGAGCGCGAACACGGCCGCGCGTTCTATCAGTTGTGCGAGCACATGGAGCCGCGCTATCACCAACTCGAGCTCGACGTGCGGCTCTACCTTACGCATCTGGCGGGGCCGGGCGGGCGGCTGTGGGGCGCGGCTTCTGCAGACTCTGTAGAGCGAGGCCCGAACTTTTCGCTTGGCTGATGTGGCTGTCAGCGTCCGCAAGCCCGATGGCGTTCACCGCGCTTGCACGATCACGGTGAGCCTGTCGGGGAAAGTAGGGCGCTTGTCACAACCAGCGCTGCGCGGCGTGGCGCAGCATTGCGATGTCGGCAGTGCTCAGCAGATGGAGCGTGCCGCTCGGGCGTGAGAGTGCGTCCGCAGCGCTAAGGTGAAGGCCCGATGTGTTGCTGCTGTCGCGCAGCGCGCCTCGCCGCTCCAACAGCCTGCGGGCCTGCCTCGCTACCGGCACGCCAGGCTCGATAAAGGTGACGTTCGGACCAGTACAGATGCGCAGCTCCCGTTCGGCAAACAAGTAGTGGGTGCAACCGAGCACCAAGGTGTCGATCTCGTCATTTGATGAGCCAAAAGTGCCGATAGCGCAGGCATAACGTGCGCAAATAGCTTCTATTTCAATAGCATTTTCATCGGTGCCACTGTCACTGCCACTGCCCATGCTCGGGGTTTGCACCGTACGTTCGATGGCGGCGGCCAGTCCGTCGCAGGGCTGCACGATGAATTCGGCCTCGCTGGCCACCGCTTGCAGCAGGGTTCGAAACCGTGCACTCGAAAGCGTCGCCCGGGTCCCGATGACACCGATACGGCGGGTGCGGCTCGCCTGCAGCGCCGGCTTGACGGCCGGCTCGACGCCGATGACGGCAAGTGCGGGAAAGGTGCTGCGGATCTGGTCGATCGCGCAGGCGGTCGCCGAATTGCAGGCCACCACCAGCGCCTTGATGTTGAACTGTTCGATCAGCTGCCGCGTGACCGCCAGACTGCGCTTGCGTACGAACTCTTCGCTGCGCTCTCCGTAGGTCGCGTAGGCGCTGTCGGCCAGATAGACAAAATGCTCGGCCGGCAGTTCGCTGCGCAACGCGCGCAGGATGCTCAGCCCGCCGATGCCGCTGTCGAAGACGCCGACCGGCGCATCGCGGTCAATGGCAAACGACTCAGCCGCCGTGGGCGTCGTCTCCGCTTGCGCAAGGCTCATGCGACGGCCAGCGGAATACCCTTGAATTCACCGGTGGCGATGCGCTCGCGCCATGCGGCAGGCCCCGTGTTGTGCACGCTGGTGCCGCCCGCATCGACTGCCACGGTCACTGGCATGTCGACCACCTCGAATTCGTGAATCGCTTCCATGCCGAGATCCTCAAAACCCACCACGCGCGCCGATTTGATCGCCTTCGACACGAGGTAGGCGGCGCCACCGACTGCCATCAGGTAAGCGCTGCGGTGCTTGCGGATTGAATCGATCGCCTCGGGCCCACGCTCTGCCTTGCCGATCATCGCAATCAGACCGGTTTTCTCCAGCATCATGTCGGTGAATTTGTCCATGCGGGTCGAGGTGGTGGGGCCAGCAGGACCGACTGCCTCATCACGCACCGCATCGACCGGGCCGACGTAGTAGATCACGCGGTTGGTGAAGTCAACGGGCAGCGCTTCGCCCTTGGCCAGCATGTCGGCAATGCGTTGGTGCGCGGCGTCGCGGCCGGTGAGCATCTTGCCGTTGAGCAGCAGGGTTTGGCCCGGCTTCCACTTGGCAATTTCTTCGCGCGAAAGGGTGTCTAGCTGCACGCGCATGGCAGTCAGGGCGTCGGGCTTCCAGTCCACCTTCGGCCACACATCGAGAGCGGGCGGCGGCAGGTAGACAGGGCCGGAGCCGTCCATCACGAAGTGCGCGTGCCGGGTCGCTGCGCAGTTCGGAATCATCGCCACGGGTTTGCTGGCCGCGTGGGTCGGATAGGTCTTGATCTTCACATCCAGCACGGTGGTGAGGCCGCCCAGGCCTTGCGCGCCGATCCCCAGCGCATTGACCTTCTCGAACAGCTCCAGCCGCAGATCATCGATCGGATCGAGCTTTTCGCCGCGCCAGGATCGGGCCCGAAGCTCGTCCATGTCCATATCGTCCATCAGGCTTTCCTTGGCCAGCAAAGCCGCTTTTTCCATGGTGCCGCCGACACCAATCCCCAGCATGCCGGGCGGACACCAGCCTGCGCCCATCGTGGGCACGGTTTTCAGCACCCAGTCCACCAGCGAATCGCTGGGATTGAGCATCACCACCTTGCTCTTGTTCTCGCTGCCGAAACCTTTCGCTGCGACGGTGATGTCAAGCGTAGCCCCTTCGACGATCCGGGTGGAAATCACGGCGGGTGTGTTGTCGCGCGTATTGGTGCGGCCAAAGAGCGGATCCGCCACAACCGAGGCGCGCAGAGGATTGTCGGCATCGGTGTAGGCGCGCCGCACGCCATCGTTCACGGCGTCCTCCAACCCTGCCGGGAAGCCTTCGAGCCGCACCTCCATGCCGACCTTGAGGAACACGTTCACAAGACCAGTGTCCTGACAGACCGGCCGATGACCCATCGCGCTCATCTTGCTGTTGGTGAGGATCTGCGCCATCGCATCCTTGGCGGCGGGGCTCTGTTCGCGTTGGTAGGCACGTGCCAAGTGCGTGACGAAGTCGGCCGGATGGTAGTAACTGATGAACTGCAGCGCGGCGGCGATGGAGTCGACGAAATCGGCGTAGCGGATGGTGACGGCCATGGTTTGACGGGCCCCTTAGGCGAAATGAAAGGCAGGCCGCAATTATCGGCTTCCGTCCCGTGCCCGGCTTGACGACCGCCTAGCTCCCGGTCCCAAATCCGGGGCGCTACGCGCCGCAGAATCAGACCTTGGCAGGACGGCTGGCTGCGGTGCGAACACCACTGCGCTCAATGCTGAAATAATTGGTTTGTCCGTCGCGCGTGAATTTTTAGTTTGCTCGCCACTTCTTTCATTTCTTCACTCCTATTCCCTCTCAACGACATGAATACACGTTCCGAGCGCGACACTTTTGGCCCCATCGACGTTCCTGCTGACCAGCTCTGGGGCGCCCAGACGCAACGGTCGCTGCAGAACTTCGACATTTCTGGTGAGCGGCAGCCCAAGGAAATCATTACGGCATTGGCAATCGTCAAACGCGCGTCTGCGGTGGTGAACCACAAGCTGGGCTTGCAGGACGCCGAGAAGACCCAGGCCATCGTCAGAGCTGCGCAAGAGGTCATCGACGGCTTGCATCCTGGCGAATTCCCGCTGGTGGTCTGGCAGACTGGCTCTGGTACCCAGACCAACATGAACGTGAATGAAGTGTTGGCCAACCGTGCTAGCGAATTGCTAGGCGGCGAACGCGGCGAAGCGCGCAAGGTGCATCCGAACGACGACGTGAACCGCAGCCAGTCGTCCAACGATGTGTTTCCCACCGCGATGCATGTGGCGGCTGTCACCGCGCTCAATGAACGATTGCTGCCCTCACTGCATCTGCTCATGAAAACGTTGGCGCACAAGGCGCGCGATTTCCGCGACATTGTGAAGATCGGCCGAACCCATCTGCAGGACGCCACACCGCTGACGCTGGGGCAGGAGTTTTCGGGTTACGGCGCACAGCTCGCGCATGCCGAGAAACACATTCGCGCTACCTTGCCGCACCTGCAGGAGCTGGCACTCGGCGGCACGGCGGTAGGCACCGGCTTGAACGCGCCGCAGGGCTATGCGTTGGCGGTTGCTGAAGAAATCGCGGACCTGACTGGCTATCCGTTCGTGACCGCGCCGAACAAGTTCGAGGCGCTGGCTTCGGTCGATGCGCTGGTCCATGCGCATGGCGCGCTCAAAGGCCTGGCCGCGAGCTTGATGAAGATCGCCAACGATGTGCGTTGGCTGGCCAGCGGGCCACGCAGCGGCATCGGCGAGCTGAGCATTCCCGAGAACGAGCCTGGCTCGTCCATCATGCCGGGCACGGTCAACCCGACGCAGAGCGAGGCGCTGACCATGCTGTGCGCACAGGTCTTCGGCAACGATGTGGCCATCAACTTCGGCGGAGCCTCGGGCAATTTCGAACTGAATGTGTTCCGACCGATGGTGGCGCACAACTTCCTGCAAAGCGTTCGCTTGCTGGCCGACGGCATGAAGAGCTTCAACGACCACTGCGCGGTCGGCATCGAGCCGAATCGCGAGCGCATCACCGAACTGGTCGATCGGTCGCTGATGCTGGTGACAGCGTTGAACACCCACATCGGCTACGACAAGGCCGCCGCCATTGCCAAGAAAGCCCACAAGGAAGGCAGCAGCCTGCGTGATGCTGCCATTGCCTCCGGCTATGTCAGCGCCGAAGATTTCGACCGCTGGGTGGTGCCGGGCGATATGGTGGGGCATCGCGCACTGGATGCATGACAAAAAACGCAGTCGCTATCGAAATGGTTGCTGATAGCGCTTGTGCAATATGCGCGTGAGCCATATATCATTGATCAAATAGCGGTGGCGGCGGCTGTTTGGAAAACCTTGCAAGGGAGGCCGTGAACAGCAAAGTCAGTGGCCCGTAAGTGCCCCGCGCGACAGTCTGGTCTTAAGCTTTCATTTCGCCCTTGCATTCCGCCGTTGAAGACAGAGGAGACAAAAGATCATGAGCGCTGGCAGTTCCAACATCGAATCCATGCTGATCGAAAACCGCGTGTTCCCGCCCCCCAAAAGCGCGGTCAAGGGCGCGCGAATTTCTGGCATGGCCGCCTATCAAAAACTCTGCGATGAAGCAGATAACGATTTTGAAGGCTTCTGGGCCCGCCTTGCGCGCGAAAATCTCGTGTGGAGCAAACCGTTCACGCGCACCTTGGATGAATCCAATGCGCCGTTCTACCGCTGGTTTGATGACGGCGAGCTCAACGTTTCCGCCAACTGCCTGGACCGCCACATTGGCACGCCGACCGAGCACAAGACCGCCATCCTCTTCGAGGCAGACGACGGCAAGGTGACCAAGGTCACGTACGCCGAACTGCTCAAGCGGGTAGCGCAGTTCGCCAATGCGCTGAAAGCGCGCGGCGTGAAGAAGGGCGACCGCGTCGTCATCTACATGCCGATGACGATCGAAGGCGTGGTGGCGATGCAGGCCTGCGCCCGGCTCGGCGCCATTCACAGCGTGGTGTTCGGCGGTTTTTCGGCGAAAGCGCTCAACGAACGCATCATCGGCGCCAGCGCCGTTGCGGTGATCACGGCAGATTTTCAGATGCGCGGTGGCAAGGAGATGCCGCTCAAGTCCATCATCGATCACGCAATCGATATGGGCGGCTGCGAATGCGTGCAGACGGTTTTCGTCTATCAGCGCACCGGCAGCGAATGTGCGATGCAGGCCGGGCGCGACATCACCTTCGGTGACGCACTGGCGGGGCAGAGCGAAGACTGCCCGCCGGTTGCGGTCGAGGCGGAGCATCCACTCTTCATCCTCTACACGTCGGGCTCCACCGGGCAGCCCAAGGGCGTGCAGCACAGCAGTGGCGGCTACCTACTGTGGGCCAAGCTGACGATGGACTGGACCTTCGATCTGCGACCGGACGATGTGTTCTGGTGCACCGCCGACATCGGCTGGATCACCGGTCATACCTACGTGACCTACGGGCCGCTGGCTGCAGGCGCCACGCAGGTGGTGTTTGAGGGCGTTCCCACCTATCCGAATGCCGGTCGCTTCTGGCAAATGATCGAGCGCCACAAGGTAAGCATCTTCTACACAGCGCCTACGGCCATCCGCTCGCTCATCAAGGCATCTGAAGCTGACGCCGCGGTGCATCCGAAGAGCTCGGATCTCTCGTCGCTGCGCATTCTGGGTTCCGTCGGCGAGCCGATCAATCCCGAGGCCTGGATGTGGTACTACCGCAGCGTGGGCGGCGAGCGTTGCCCTGTCATCGACACCTGGTGGCAAACGGAAACCGGCGGCCACGTCATCACGCCACTGCCGGGCGCGACGCCGCTGGTGCCTGGCTCCTGCACGCTGCCGCTGCCGGGCATCAAGGCTGCCATCGTCGATGAGACCGGCAACGATCTGCCCAATGGCGCCGGCGGCATGTTGGTGATCAAGCGTCCCTGGCCTTCGATGATTCGCACCATCTGGAACGACCCTGAGCGCTTCAAGAAAGCGTATTTCCCGATCGAGATGGGCGGCACCATCTACCTGGCCGGCGATGGTGCGGTGCGCAGCGAGGATCGCGGCTATTTCCGCATCACCGGGCGTATCGATGACGTCCTGAACGTGTCGGGTCACCGCATGGGCACGATGGAAATCGAATCCGCGCTGGTCGCCAAGACCGATCTGGTGGCCGAAGCGGCGGTAGTGGGTCGGCCCGACGACCTGACCGGCGAGGCGATCTGCGCTTTCGTCGTACTGAAGCGCTCCCGCCCGACCGGTGCCGAAGCGCAGGCAATCGCCAAGGAACTTCGCGACTGGGTGGCCAAAGAAATTGGCCCGATCGCCAAACCCAAGGACATTCGCTTCGGCGACAACCTTCCCAAGACCCGCAGCGGCAAGATCATGCGGCGCCTGTTGCGCAGCATCGCCAAGGGCGAGGCCATCACTCAAGATACCTCCACCCTTGAAAACCCCGCAATTCTGGATCAATTGGGCGAGGCCAATTGATCCGTAGAGCGCGGTACGCGCGAGTGCGAAGCGCTTGCGTGGTTGGGGGACACTCATGTCGCGCAGCGACGTGATGTGGCCACAAAACCCCGCAATTCTGGATCAATTGGGCGAGGCCAATTGAAGCTTCATTAACGCCTTGCTGCAGTCGTCGCGTTACCTTTGCGAGCGGCGCCGATTGCCGGCTCGGTTACAACAGGGCTCTGTTTCATCCCGCCGGAGATCCGCACATGATCCGAACCATTCTGCTTCTCGTCGTCGCGCTTTTAATCGCGGCGCTTGCGGCGCTCAACTGGACGGCGCTCTCAACCAGTACCGATGTGTCGCTGGGCGTCACCACCATTCAGGCGCCATTGGGGCTCATCATGCTGGCCCTCACCGTGATCCTGGCCATTTTCTTCGTGGTCTATGTGCTGTACCTGCAAAGTACGGTACTGATGGAGACACGCCGGCATGGACGGGAACTTCAGGCGCAGCGCGAGTTGGCTGACAAGGCCGAGGCTTCCCGCTTCACCGAGCTGCGCAGTTACCTGGAAACGCGGATTGCCAGCCTGCAGTCGGCACTTGCAGCGCGCATCGAACAATCTGACAACACCACGGCCGCACACGTGGGGCAACTTGAAGACCGGTTGTCGCGCGTCGCTGGTGGCTCTGAGCCGATCACTCTGACACCGGTGATCTCCAGGGATGAGGGGCGCCAGGATCCGAACGTCTTTTAGGCAAAAGCTAGCGTGCGTATGGATGCTGGCGCCATCGTGTGCGCTACTTGAGGCTCAGCACCCATGCTGCGAGCTGCTTGGACTCCGCCACGCTCACTTGGGGATTGGCCGGCATCGGTACCGGCCCCCAGGCGCCTGCGCCGCCACTGCGGATCTTGGCGGCGAGCTTTTCGGTCATGTCCTGGCCGGCGTAGCGTTTGGCCACATCCCTGAACGCCGGTCCCACCACCTTGTGATCCACCGCGTGGCAGGACATGCAATTGCGTGACTGCGCGAGCGCAAGGTCTGCATGCGCCGCACCGCTTGCAGCGATACACGCCACCGTGACGACTGCTAGGCCCAGGAGTGAAGAGGAAACGCGCAGGTGCATGGTTGAGCTCCGAGATTCAAAGTTGCAGTCGCAGGATCCGCTTGTAGCCGCCTGAGCTTACGCCGCCCGCCGCCTGCCGCCGACGCGCTCGCGCGCGTTATTGATCGATTTACTGAACATCGGTCATTTGCTCGACACCACAGCGCCCGGCTCGCTTACAGTACATCCGCATTCTAGTGAGGCCCCCTGATGCTTTTCCTTGGACTCGGAATCATCCTTCTGCTGCTCAAATATCTGGCGATCGCCCCCGTGGCGACATGGGCCTGGTGGTGGGTGCTTTCGCCTTTCGGGCTTGCGATTGTCTGGTGGGCCTGGGCTGATTCCAGCGGCCTGACCAAGCGCCGCGAAATGGAGAAGATGGAAGGGCGCAAGAAAAAGCGCATCGAAAAACAGCGTGACGCACTCGGCTTGGGCACAAAGCGTTCGCCGCCTCGCCGCTGAGTTCCTGCGGAGAACTCCTGTCTCCAAGCGAAGGTAAAAGGGGGCGGGCAATCGGTGTTGATTGCCCGCTCCCTTTTGATTTTTCAGACCCCTGGGCCTGCCCGGACTGGTTTATTTTTCAGTAGTCATCCAGCACCGCGCCCCGGCTCGCGCTGGACGCGTTGAAGGCGAATTTGGCCTGTACCCCGCGGGTGTACCGCGGTTTGGGCGCCTTCCAGGCTGCACGACGCTTCGCGATCTCAGCATCCGGCACATTGAGTTCCAACTTCAGCGTGTGCGCGTCGATGGTGATCGAGTCGCCTTCTTCCACCAGTGCAATGGTGCCGCCTGCCGCCGCCTCCGGCGCCACATGCCCGACCACCATGCCCCAAGTACCGCCCGAAAAACGTCCGTCGGTTATCAGGCCGACCGACTCTCCCAGGCCCGCACCGATCAACGCACCGGTGGGGGCTAGCATTTCTGGCATGCCCGGACCGCCCTTGGGACCGAGGTAGCGCAGCACCATCACATCACCCGCCACGATTTTTCCGTCGAGAATGGCCTTGAGCGCCGATTGCTCGTCGTCGAACACCCGCGCCGGGCCGGTCATCACCGGATTCTTCAAGCCGGTGATCTTGGCAACGCAGCCTTCGGGGCTCAGATTACCCTTCAGGATCGCGAGGTGGCCCTGCGCATACATGGGCTTGTCGATGGGCCGAATCACGTCCTGATCGGCGCGCGGCGCATCAGGGACATCCTTCAACACCTCGGCAATCGTCTGGCCGCTGATGGTGATGCAGTCGCCATGCAGCAAGCCGGCTTTGAGCAGCATCTTCATGACCTGCGGAATGCCGCCTGCCTGGTGCAGATCCACCGCCAGATATTTGCCGCTGGGCTTGAGGTCGCACAGCACCGGCGTACGCTGGCGAATGCGTTCGAAATCGTCGATCGACCAGTCCACCTCAGCCGTATGAGCGATGGCGAGGAAGTGCAGCACCGCGTTGGTCGACCCACCCGTCGCCATGATGACAGCCACCGCGTTTTCGATGGCCTTCTTCGTCACGATGTCGCGCGGCTTGATGTCTTTCTTGATGGCCTCGATCAGCACCTTGGCCGATTCCTTCGCCGAATTGGCCTTCTCTTCATGCGGATTGGCCATCGTCGAGGAGTAGGGCAGGCTGATGCCCAGCGCTTCGAAAGCCGAGGACATGGTGTTGGCGGTGTACATGCCGCCGCAGGAGCCGGTGCCGGGAATGGCGCGCATCTCGATCTCGCGCAAATCGTGGTCACTGAGTTTGCCGGCGGCGTTCTCGCCCACCGCCTCGAACACGCTGACGATATTCAGATCCTTGCCCTGGTAGCGGCCCGGCAGGATGGTGCCGCCGTACACATAGATGGCAGGCACGTTGGCCCGCAGCATGCCCATCAGGCCACCGGGCATGTTCTTGTCGCAACCGCCCACTACCAGTACGCCATCCATCCACTGGCCCTGCACGCAGGTTTCCACGCAATCGGAAATCACTTCGCGGCTCACCAGGCTGTACTTCATGCCTTCGGTGCCCATGGCCATGCCGTCGGAAATGGTCGGCGTGCCGAACACCTGTGCATTGCCGCCAGCTTCCTCGATTCCGGCAATCGCCGCATCGGCGAGCTTCTGCAAGCCGGAGTTGCACGGCGTGATGGTGCTATGGCCGTTGGCCACGCCCACCATCGGCTTCTTGAAATCGCTTTCCTCGTAGCCCATCGCGTAGTACATGGAGCGATTCGGCGCGCGGCTCTTGCCTTCGGTGATGTTGGCGCTGCGGTGGTTGATCTGGATCGGATGGGTAGGCATGGGGTGAGGTTCTCCTTGAGCGCAGCGTTAGTGGGAGGAAAAAAGCAGTGAGGGAATCGGCCAAGCAAAGCACAAATGCGATGGAGCAGTATCGGACGATCCTCTTATTGCTCCCAATCCTATTTGGGGACTTGATTAATATGCGGGGTATATGAAAAGCGCGCTGATTGACCTGCGGGCCTGGCGGCAGTTTGTCGCAGTGGCCGAAGAACTCCACTTCGGCCGCGCCGCGCTGCGCCTGCACATGACGCAGCCGCCGGTCACGCAGGCTATTGCTCAGCTTGAGAAAACGCTGGGCGTACTGCTATTCGACCGTACGCGGCGGCGTGTCGCGCTTACTCCCACCGGCGAGGCGCTGCTGCCTGATGTGCGCGAATTGCTGGCGCGCGCCCAAGCGCTGCCCGGGCGAGCGAGAGCAGCCGCGGCCGGCGAAGTGGGCCGGGTGCGGCTGGCTTTTGTCTCAACGGTCGGCTTCGGCATTCTTCCGGGCTGGGTACGTGATTTCCGCGAGCGCTGCCCGGATGTGGCGCTGGAACTGGTCGAAGCCACCGGCGACGTGCAGCTCGAAGCACTGGAGCGTGGCGAGATCGATGCCGGACTGGTGCTGCATTCGCCCGGCATGGCGCCCACCGGGCTCGAGCGGCTGGCGGTAGCCTCGGAGCCGCTGGCGCTTGCCTTGCCGGCACAACACCCGCTCGCCGAAGGGCCGGATGCCATGCTCGACGGGATCCTGACCGAACCGCTGGTGATCTTTCCGCGCCGAATCCTGCCTTCGGTGCACGACGCGATCATGGGTCTCTACCAGGCAGCCGGAGTGACGCTGGCGATCGCGCAGGAGGCCATTCAGATGCAAACCATCGTCAACCTCGTCTGGGGTGGAATTGGCGTGGCCTGGGTACCCGAAAGCGTCACCCATTTCCGGCGCGACGGGGTGGTGTATCGACACGCCGGCGAGATCGTGACAGAGGCGCTGCCGGCACGCGGCAGGAAAGTGGCGGGTGTGGTGCCGGCACTATTGCCTGCTTGTGAAACGAGCCTGGTCTGGTCCCGACAAACGAAGAATCCGGCGATGGAAAGATTTGTGGATTTCGTCCGGCAGCGCGGATTTGCGGATGGTGGAGTTGCGTTCGGCGGTTCGACACAAGTCTCAGGAATCAGCCAGATTCATGAATAAAAAGGGCCATATGCCTTTATCCCGTAAGCGCATACAGCTATCAAATGAAAAGAATCTGGCAGACGGGGCCTGTCCCAGGCTGCACAATCTGGTGTTGCCCAATACGCACCTTTCCGCACCGATCTGACTTCGCCCATCCGATGCCAAACGCCGCTTCCCATCAGCCCCAAGACGCCAACCTGTTCTCCGCGCTGCACGCCGCTTTTCCCGCCAACGAGACCAGCGTAGCCATCGAAACAGATAACGGCCTTTTCTACACCTGGTCGGACCTGAGCCGGGCCAGCGCAATGATCGCCAATCTGCTGGCAGCCCTGGAGTTGGAGCCGGGCGCGAGGATTGTGGTGCAGGTGGAAAAATCAGTGGAGGCGATGCTGCTCTACCTTGCGTGCCTGCGCGCCGGTTATGTGTTCGTGCCTTTGAACACGGCGTACAAGACGGCGGAGATCGAATATTTCATCGGCAATTCCGAGCCTGCGGTGGTGGTGTGCACTAGTGCCCATGCGGAGTGGATCGGCCCCATCGCCAAGGCCGCAGGAACGGGCTACCTCTTTACGCTCGATGACGATCGCACAGGTACCTTGCTTGAACTGGCAACGGGGTGCAGTGACCGGCATGTGCCGGTGCGGTCGCGCGACGATGATCTTGCCGCGATCATCTACACCAGCGGAACCACAGGGCGAAGCAAGGGCGCGATGCTCTCGCATCGCAATCTGCTCGCCAACGCTGAGGTGCTGAAGGATTATTGGGGCTGGATTCCCGGCGATGTGCTGATCCATGCACTGCCGATCTTTCATGTGCACGGGTTGTTCGTTGCCCTGCACGGCGCTCTGCTCAATGGCAGCAAGATGCTCTGGTTCAGTCGCTTCGATGCAAAGCGCATCATCCCCCGACTGCCCGATGCAACGGTCTTCATGGGGGTGCCGACGCTGTATGGACGCCTGCTGGCTGATCCAGGCCTGAATTCGCAAGCGGTTCGCAACATGCGGCTCTTTACCTCCGGCTCGGCGCCGCTGCTGGTCGAGACCTTTAATGCCTGGCGCGAGCGCACCGGTCACACCATCGTCGAGCGTTACGGGATGAGCGAGACCAACATGATTACCTCCAATCCGTACAACTCCGTGCTTGGCGAGCGCAAGGGCGGGACAGTGGGTTTTCCGTTGCCAGGCGTCCAGCTGAGAGTGGTGGCCGAAGAGGATGGCCGCACCGCCGACCAGCAATATCTGCGCACTTGTGTCACTGACGAGATCGGCAGCATTCAGGTCGCGGGCGCCAATGTTTTTGCCGGCTATTGGCGCATGCCGGAAAAAACCCGGGAAGAGTTCACCGCTGACGCCTTCTTCAAGACTGGTGACGTGGGCAAGGTGGACGGGCTCGGCTATGTGACCATCGTCGGACGCACGAAGGACCTGATCATCAGCGGCGGGCTCAACGTCTACCCTGCCGAGGTAGAGGCTTGTCTCAACGAGTTGCCGGGCGTTGCCGAATCGGCCGTGGTCGGCGTGCCGCATCCGGATTTCGGTGAGGTCGGAGTCGCTGTGGTAGTGGCGGAGCCGGATGCAAGGCCTGAGCCATCGCATTTGTTGATATCGCTCAAGGAGCGGCTCGCGGGCTTCAAGGTGCCCAAATATTGCATGCTGGTCGATGCGCTCCCGCGCAATGTCATGGGCAAAGTGCAAAAGGCTTTGCTGCGCGAGCAGCACCGGGCCCTGTTCGTCCAGGCCTGAATGGGGTTGCCGCCGCGACCACCTTCTGACCTGCAGGCACAATGCCGGCCATGCTGATGTATCCCCATATCGACCCCATCGCGCTGCAGGTGGGGCCCTTGGCCATTCACTGGTACGGCCTGACCTATCTGGTCGGCTTCGGTCTTTTTCTGTGGTTGGGCCATCTCCGACTGCGGCATCCGCCTTTCAACAGCATGCCGCCCGAGCGGGCCTGGAAGCAGAAGGATGTCGAGGATCTGCTGTTTCTCGGTGTGGCGGGGGTAGTGCTTGGCGGTCGGCTCGGATATTGCCTTTTCTACAAGCCCGAGTTCTACGCCTCCCATCCGCTGCAGATCTTTGCGGTGTGGGAAGGCGGCATGAGTTTTCATGGCGGCTTGCTCGGCGTCATCGTCTCGATGATCTGGTTCGCCCGGACACGGCACAAGCCGTGGCTCGAAGTTGCTGATTTCGTGGCGCCCTGCGTGCCTACCGGTCTGGCCGCAGGGCGTATCGGAAACTTCATCAACGGTGAACTCTGGGGTCGCTTCTCCGACCCTTCGCTTCCCTGGGGCATGGTGTTTCCCCAAAGTGGCTCGATGTTGCCGCGGCATCCCTCGCAGATTTACGAGTTCCTGTTGGAGGGCATGCTGCTTTTCGTCATTCTCTGGCTGTATGCGCGAAAGCCGCACCGCCGAGGCCAGGTTGCCGGCGTGTTTCTGATCGGCTATGGAGTTTTGCGGTTCATCGCAGAATTTTTCCGGGAGCCGGACAATTTCCTCGGATTGCTCTCGCTGGGCATGAGCATGGGGCAATGGCTCTGCGTTCCGATGATCGTTTTCGGTCTGTACCTGTGGGGGCGCAAGTTGCGCGTGAACGACGATCCAATCGCTCCCCCAGGATCGCACGCGCGACCCTGATCCGGTTTTGTCTTTGGTGGGCGTCTTCGCCATCCGACAGTCT
>JBBSUX010000006.1:0-30532 GCA_038234045.1 Burkholderiales bacterium | reverse complement strand
GGTGCTGAGCCTGCGCGGCTCGCTGGATGCGCGTAACGTGCTGGGCGGCACCGCGCCGGTGCAGGTCAGGGCGCAGATTGCAAGGCATCGGGCACGGCTGGTGTAGTCGGTCACAACCACACGTTTCCTCAGATTCGGCTCAGCCAGGCCCCTCAGAATGGGGTATTTCGATAACGGGAGGAGCGCCGTGCGACTGCTGCTGGTGGAGGATGATCCGATGATCGGCGAGGCACTCTTGGATTTGCTGCGCGCTGAGCATTACGCGGTCGACTGGGTGCGTGACGGGGAAATCGCCGACGCTGCGCTGCGCAGCGAGACTTACGATCTGGTGCTGCTGGACCTAGGATTGCCCAAGCGCGATGGGATCGAGGTGCTGCGCGGTTTGCGGGCGCGGCAATCCAAAGTACCGGTGTTGATTTCCACCGCTCGCGATGCGGTCGATGCACGTGTCGCGGGACTTGATGCCGGCGCCGATGACTACGTGATAAAGCCCTTTGAAACCCCTGAGCTGCTCGCCCGCATTCGCGCGCTTTTGCGTCGTGGCGAAGGGTCGGCCGGCCCGGTTTTCGAGCAGCATGGTGTGGTGCTGAATCCGGCGACGCACGAAGCGATGCTCCACGGCAAGCCGGTTTCTCTGTCGGCCCGCGAATGGGCAGTGCTGGAACCACTGCTGGCGCGGCCCGGTGTCGTCTTCTCGCGCGCCCAACTTGAAGAAAAGCTCTTCAGCTGGAAGGACGACGTCAGCAGCAATGCGGTGGAGGTCTACATCCACGGCGTGCGCAAAAAACTCGGCGCCGAGCTGATCCAGACGGTGCGCGGGCTGGGCTATCTGGTGCCACGCCAATGACGATGCACGACCAGCCCGTGGCGCAGACGCGCGCCGGCGACGCGCCCGTTGCGCGGACTCCCGATACGAGCCCAACCGAGCGTAGTTTTTCTTTGCGCTCGCGTCTGCTCGGTCTGGTGCTCGCCTCTATCTTTACCGCCGCTGTGGTGCTGGCGGTCGGCGCCTATCGCGGTGCCTTGCGCGATGCTGATGCGATGGCTGATCTGCACTTGCAGCAAGTGGCGCAGTCGCTGCGCAGCAATGTGCCGCTCGGCGCATTGGAGGGGCTCGACGACAGCGCTGCGCTTGATCTACTTGTGCAGATCTGGGGGCCTGATGGCGTGCAGCTCTACCGCTCGGGCCGTGCCAATCTGCCGCCGCGCGCGGTGCTCGGTTTCTCCGACCTGCGCGTCAACGGTACCGAATACCGTGTCTATTCGATCCAGACGCCGTTGCAAACCGTGCAGATTGCGCAGGATCTGGATGCGCGCAGGCGGCGCGCGCAGGTGCAGGCATTGCATGCCACGGTGCCAGTGCTGTTGACGCTGCCGCTTTTGATGCTGGCGGTGGTCATCATTGTGCGACGGACGCTCGCGCCGGTGGAGCGCATGCGCCGGCAGGTAGCCAGCCGCGCTGCCGAAGACCTGGAAGCACTGCCCGCTGCGGGTTTGCCCGATGAGGTCAAACCGCTGGTAGAAGAACTGAATCTGCTTTTCGCCCGCGTGCGCGGCGCTTTTGCAGCGCAGCGTAACTTCGTCGCGGATGCTGCGCATGAACTGCGCTCGCCGCTCACTGCGCTGCGCTTGCAGGTCCAGGCCTTGCAACGCGCGCCGCATGACGACGCGGTGTCCCGCGACGCTGCGCTGGCGCGGCTGGAGCAGGGGATTGAGCGCGCCATTGCACTCATGGGGCAACTCTTGACCCTGGCGCGGCAGGATGCTGGAACCGCCGCCGAGCAGGTCACTGCAGCGCCAGTGCAGCTGGATCTGCATCAGCTGGTTTCCGCTGGCGTCACCGAGATGCTGCCCTTGGCAGCGGCGCGCCGGATCGATCTCGGCGTTGCCCATGCCGAGCGCACGCTGATTCATGGCCGGCGCGAAGCGTTGGCGATTCTTTTGCGCAACCTGCTTGACAACGCGCTCAAGTTCGCGCCCGAAGGAGGGCAGGTCGATGTGTCGGTGCAGCCGCTAAGCGGCCCTGCAGGCCGCGACGACGGTGCGGCTCAGGGGGCCCTTCTAACCGTGGATGACAGCGGGCCCGGCATTGCGCCAGCGCATCGACAGCGCGTGTTCGACCGCTTTTTCCGTGAACCTGATGCTGCGGCCGGAGGCAGCGGGCTGGGGCTGGCGATCGTCGACGCCATTGCGCGCCAGCACGGCGCCACGGTCACGCTCGCAACATCGAAGCTGGGCGGATTACGGGTAGAGGTGCGGATTCCCTGAGTCGGTAGATAGCCGGGGCACTTGCCTGGATCAGGGACGATCGCTTGGCCTGCCGCGCACGTCCGACAGGCTTGACATTTCCTCTGCGTCGCTCGACGTGGGCACCACGCTGAAGGATCCATCGGTTTCCAGCACCACAGCTTTGACCGCTCTCAGGTCGCCGATGCCGCTCGATCTGACAGCGGCGCGGACCTCGTCTTCGGTCACACGGGTGGCGCGAAGTGCTTCCTCAAGAAAAACGCCGTCGGCGAGCAATAGCTGGGGCTCACCGGTGACAAGCCGCCTGACCCACCCGAAGCGAACGCTCGTCCATGTCACCAGAAATTGCAGTCCGATCAAGACCGCCAGTGCGAGCACTCCGCGCGTCAGCGCGACCGACTTCGTGAGCAAGATCGATGCAAGCACCGAGCCGAGCGAGACTGTCACGATCAGGTCGAAAGCGTTCATTTTCGACAAGGTGCGCTTGCCGGACCAGCGCAAGCACAGGATCAGGAGCCCATACGAAAGTACACCCAGAATCAGGGTGCGAACCGGGGCTTCCCAGCCGTTCCAGAACATGTGTTCCATTGAAAGATTCTCTCGGTAATGAGGGCGCTTGATGTGGTGGCCGCAAGCGAAACTTTCGCATGAAGCTGCGTCGGCGCTTTTCCCGTCCCGCTAAACGCGTTGCCCCATTTCGACCAGTCGGTTGTCGGGCAGCTCGAAATAATCGGACGCCCGGCCTGCATTGCGCTGCATCCACGCAAAGAGGATCTGCCGAAGTGGGTTCATGCCAGGCAGTCGATGATGGCCAAGGGCAGCGCGCGACGTGAAGTAAGAGGTGCTCATCGCATCGCATCCGATGCCGTTTTGGTAGGAAAAGATACCCAAGAACTGGGGCACATTGGGTCGCTCCATAAAACCATGGCGGGCGGTCACGATCCAGATGCCGTGCCCAAGGTTGTGGGCGGTGATGCGTTCACGCGCGTCAACTTTCGGTGTGCTGCGCGGCTCGATGACCATGATGATTACCCGCTCGTGCAGCACCTGGTTGTGCTTGAGGTTGTGCAGCAGCGCATGTGGCACCGAGCCTGGATCCGGACCGAGAAACACGGCGGTGCCCCGGGCACGGTAGGGCATGTCGAGCACCAGCGATTCGACGAACGGCTCGAGCGGAATCCGGTCGGGCGCCGTTTGCGCCAGCAGGATGCGCCGGCCTTTCGCCCACGTGGTGAAGATCACCAGCACGCCGGCGGCCACGGCCAGCGTGATCCATCCGCCGTCGAAGATCTTTAGGCTATTGGCCACGACGAAGCCCAGGTCGATGGTCGCAAAAAACGCCACTCCCAGAACCACGGCCCAGCGGCTCCAGCGCCATAGCCTGAACGCCACCAGCCCGGCGAGCAGCGTGGTGGTGACCATGGTGATCGATACAGCGATGCCATAAGCGGAAGACAGCGCGCTCGAACTGCGAAAGCCCAGCACCAGCAGCAGCACACCCACGAGCAAAATCCAGTTCACGAGCGGCAGATAGATTTGGCCGGCCGCCTCGCCTGAGGTCTGGACAACCCGCATGCGCGGCAGATAGCCCATGCGCATTGCCTGCGCCGTGATCGAAAAAGCACCTGAAATTACGGCCTGCGATGCGATTACCGTTGCCATGGCTGCAAGCGCCACCATCGGCAGAAGGGCCCAGTCGGGCAGCAGGCGATAGAACGGATTGTCGATCGCGGCCGGGTTACCGAGCACCAACGCGCCCTGGCCAAAATAATTGATGATCAACGCAGGCAATGCAATCACGAGCCAGGCCAGCCGGATCGGCTTCGCGCCGAAATGGCCCATGTCGGCATACAAAGCCTCGCCACCGGTGAACGCAAGAAAGACCGCCCCCATTACCGACAACGACTGGCCGCGATGCTCCATCAGAAACCGCACAGCCCATCGCGGATCCAGCGCGGCAAGCACCTGCGGCATTTGCAGCACCTGTCGCAGGCCGAACCAAGCCAACAGGCCGAACCAGAGCAGCATGACGGGCCCGAAGATGCGGCCGACCGCGCCGGTGCCATAGCGTTGCAGCATGAACAGGCCCACCAGCACGCCGATCGTGATCGGAACGATCCACGGTTTGAAGAGGGGGGTTGCCACCTCGAGCCCCTCGATCGCGGACAACACTGAGATCGCTGGTGTGATCAGGCTGTCGCCGTAGAACATGCCGGCGCCCGTGAGGCCAAGCCCCGCAACGATGCTCCATAGCCAGCCCGGCGCTGGGGCGCGTTAAAGTGCGCGCCGGGCCCGGGCGTGCAGCGCAAGAATGCCGCCGTCGCCCTCGTAGTCGGCTCTCAGCACGAAGACTACGTACTTGAGCGTCACCACCACCAGCAAGCCCCAAAAAATCAGCGACAGGAGCCCCAGCACAGCACCATGCGTGAGCAAGATGCCGTGATCGGGGTTCAGCGTTTCCTTGAAGGCGTAGAGCGGCGACGTACCAATGTCGCCGAACACGATGCCCAGCGCGGCTACCACGATGGCCGGGCGCGCCCCGCCATGGTGCGCGTCGGTTGTGACGTCGGAGGCAACCATGCCGGTGGAAGCCTTCTTCGAAAGCGTCATGCAATATGTACCAAAAGAGCGGAACGACAGCATACCGACATGCATTGACCTGTATCGCGCGCTTCATCATGCGCAAGAGTTGAATGGTCCGGAAAAGCGTTTTCAATCACGCGCGTGTCTAAGCCCCGCTTAAGCTGGGCTCCTCACAGTTGCTCCATCGGATTTATTCATCCCTAGTGTTTTCTTCAAGGAGCAACTGATGTCGATCTCTTCATTGGCAAATCGGCCCACGGGCCTGGTGGTCGCACTACTGGCTGCGGGCGCAATCGGAGGTGCGGGCGTATCGGCGGTCGAGGTCATGCACACGCATGCCTACGCGCAGCCGGCGCCTGCAGTGATGGCAGCGGCTCCCAACTCCACGATTTCGCTGCCCGATTTCTCGACCATTACGCAGCGCTACGGTCCGGCAGTGGTCAATATCAGCGTGGTCGGCACCACCAAGAATGTGTCCGACGTGAGTCAGGGGGACGACGGCGGCAACGGAGCGATGCAGCAGGACCCGTTCTTTGAATTCTTCAAGCGCTTTCAGGAGCAGCAGCAGGGCGGCGGACGGATTGCGCCGCACATGCGGCCGCGTGCACAGCAAATGCGCGGTGAAGGCTCGGGCTTCATCATCAACAAGGACGGCATCATCCTGACCAATGCTCACGTCGTCAAAGGCGCTGACATGGTAACGGTGAAGCTGACCGACCGGCGCGAGTTTCGCGCCAAGGTGCTGGGTGTCGATCTGAAGACCGATATCGCGGTGCTGAAGGTGGACGCGCACAACTTGCCGGTGGTGTCGATCGGCGACCCGAACGATCTCAAGGTGGGTGAATGGGTGCTTGCGATTGGCTCGCCCTTCGGTTTCGAGAACACCGTTACCGCTGGCGTGGTGAGCGCGAAGAACCGTTCGCTGCCGGACGACAGTTCGGTGCCGTTCATCCAGACCGACGCCGCAGTGAACCCCGGCAATTCGGGCGGCCCGCTGTTCAATGCGCAGGGTCAGGTGGTGGGGATCAATTCGCAGATCTACAGCCGCACGGGTGGCTATCAGGGTGTCTCGTTCGCAATTCCGGTGAACCTCGCAATGCGGGTTGAGCAGCAGATCGTCGCCACCGGCAAGGTCGAACACGCCAAGCTGGGTGTGGTGGTGCAGGAGGTGAATCAGGCCTTTGCCAATTCCTTCAAATTGCCGAACCCTGCGGGCGCGCTGGTGGCCAGCGTGCAGAAGGGCAGCGCTGCTGAGAAGGCCGGCTTGAAGTCGGGCGACGTGATCCGTCAGGTTGACGGCAAGCCCATCATCTCGTCTGCTGACTTGCCTGCTGTGGTGGGTATTGCCAGCCCGGGCCAGAAAATGACGATGGAAGTCTGGCGCAACGGCGGCCTGCAGGAGCTCACCGCAACGCTCGACAACGCCTCCGACAAGGTGGCCGATGCTTCCGGCAGCACCGCGAGCGATGATGGTCACGGCAAGCTCGGGCTGTCGCTGCGCGAACTGCAACCCGACGAGCTGGCTGAAGCCGGAGTCAACAGTGGCCTCGTGGTGCAGCAGGCTAGCGGTGCAGGCGAGCGCGCTGGCGTGCAGCAGGGCGATGTGGTGTTGGCGATCAACGGAACACCTGTCAAGTCACCGCAACAGGTGCGTGCCGTGGTGTCCAAGGCCGGTAAATCGGTGGCCTTGCTGATTCAGCGCGGCGACCAGAAGATCTTCGTGCCGATCGACTTGGGCTGATCTGATGAGCGGCAGTGGGTACCAAGACCGCCGCCGGAATCAAAAAGCTCAACGCTTGAACGCAAAAGAAAACCCGGCGTCACCTTGCGGTGGCAGCCGGGCTTTTTTATTCGTCGCCGCCTCAGGCTTTCGAAGCGTGGAGTGACATGGGTCAGGTCAGGATTTTTCCGTCTGCCTGGATCATCGACAGCTCGACAAAGTGCGAAGCGACATGATCCTTCGGCGAAAAGCCCGCGCTGAAACCCGAGAACTGCTGACGATCGATGCTTTCCAGACCCGCCATCAGGCTTTCGCGGGTGGGCTTCGGGCCGGCTCGACGCAGACCCTCGTAGAAGACCTTGGCCGCGAGGAAGCCTTCCATGCTCGTGAAGTTGGCCTGCACTTTGTCGCCGCCTTTGCGTACCGCGTCGGCGAAATCGCGTGCAGATTCGCCCGAACGGGAATACGGCGAAGGGACGACCTGCGAAACCACGGTTCCGGCGGCTTCCTTTCCCAGCGCATCGGCGAGGGCCTGGGTGCCGACGAATGACACATTGAAGAAATTGGCGCCGTACCCGGCCTTGCGCGCTTCGCGGATGAACGCCGCACATGAGGTGTAGGCGCTGATCTGCACGATCGCCTGGGGCTTGGCCGCAACGATGGTTTTGACCGCGTGCGCCACATCAGAAGAATTGCGCTCGACCGTTGCGGTGATGACTGGCTTTCGCTTTTGCGCAGCCAGCGCCAGCTCGACGCCGTCGAGCCCGGCTTTTCCGTAAGCGTCGTTCTGATAGAAAACGGCGATGTCGTGAATGCCGAGATTGGTGAGCTGCTTGACGATGAGAGCGGTTTCGTCGTTGTAGGAAGCCCGCAGGTGAAACACGTTGTGGTGCAGCGGATCGCGCAGCGCCATGGCACCGGTGAACGGCGCAAAGAACGGAATCTTATCTTTCACGATCAGCGGCAGTGCGGCAAGGCTGGTGGGCGTGCCGACATAGCCAAATAGTGCGAACACATCCTCCGCGATCAGTTGCTTGGTATTGGCGATGCAGCGATCGGGCTCATAACCGTCGTCGAGGAACCTGATCTCGACCTTACGGCCGCTTGATTGCGCGTTTTGCAGGTCGAAGTAGAGCTTGGCGCCCTGGTAGAGCTGCGTGCCGAGTTGGGCTGCTGCGCCGCTGAAAGCGGCCGACTGGCCGAGCACGATAGGCCGGTCTGATTGCGCCCGCACGATGGCCGGGAAGCCAGTGAACGCAGAGCCACCAGCAAGGGCCGCTGCGCCATGAATAAACCTTCTGCGATCGATCATTCCCAAATCCTTTGTTGCTCTGTGCTTTGCAGGATTGTGCAAGGAATTTACTACCGTTCTCCGATCGGTGGCCCACCGATCAAGCGGTGAAACACGGGTCTGCCGTACGGCTCAACCAATCAACGGGCCGCCATCCCTGCAAAGGAAGAGCCCTGTCCTGATGCCCTGCCGAACCCGCTTCTGAATTGCAGCTCGTCATGCCCGGCATGTGCTGGCGCCTTTCGCGGCCCTAATATCGTCGGACAAAATCCCCTTGTCCAACAAGCGACGAACAGGTCCCATGCATCTTCTCCTCCTGCATTTCGCCAAGGCACTTCCAAGCGGTTTCGATGCAGGCGCGAGCAGCACGCGTGCTGCAGCGAAAGGTGCGCGCTCATGGATCGTGCTGGTGCTGGGTGGGCTGTTGGCACTTGCAAGCCTGCCCGCCGCTGCCTTGCAAATCACCCGCCTGACGCCGCAAGGCGAGGTAGCGCGCATCCGCCAAGTGGTGGCGAAGTTCGATGCGCCCGCCATCCGCTTTGGAGATCCGGCTGCAGCGGCACCTTTGGCGGTGCAGTGCGACGACCCGGCAGCCGGCAAGGGCAGCGGACGCTGGACGGGCGACCGCGAATGGGTGTTCGATTTTGAAGCCGATCTTCCGCCCGGCGTGCATTGCAGCGTGCGTTCAGTTTCATCATTCAAATCGGCCTCTGGCGCTTTATTGACGGGTGCTACCAGCTATACCTTCAATAGTGGTGGACCACTTGTTCAAAACGTCAGACCCGGCACCTGGGAGCGCATCGACGAGCAGCAATACTTTGTGTTGCGCTTCAATGGCGCGACCGACATGCCCAGTCTCAAGGCGCATGCCTGGTGCGAAGTGGAAGGTATTGGCGAACAGGTTCCGCTGCGGCTGATCGATCCGACCCAGCGGGCGCAGGTACTCAAGGCCTTGCATCTGGATAAAGCAGAAAAGGCGGCGCCCCAGGCTTTCGCGGTGGTGGCCTGCAATCGCACGCTGCCAGCCGCCGCGCATGTGACGCTGGTGGTGGACAAGGGCGTCACCACGCCCGGGGGTACGCCATCGAGCGCCGCCAAGCGCTTTACTTGGCAGGTACGCGAGCCCTTCACCGCCAGCTTCAGCTGTGAGCGTGAAAACGCCCAGTCCGCATGTCTGCCGCTGCGGCCGCTGACGGTGGTGTTCAGCGCACCGGTAACCCGCAAGGAGGCAGCCGGCATACGGCTCGAATCGCCGACCGGAAGCCTCGCCTCCAGCATCGACAACAGTGAAGATGACGAAAGTACGACTGACCAGGCGGTTGCCACCGCAGACAAGACCGCCAAAAAGAAGCCTGATCCTGAGCAGCTGGTCAACCGGGTGAGCTTTGCACCGCCGTTGGCCGAGAACACACGCTTCACGCTGAAGGTGCCCGCCACCACAGTGGATGCGGCTGGCCGGGTGTTGAGCAACGCCGATTCGTTTCCGCTGCAGGTGGCGACGGGCTCCATGCCTCCGTTGGCCAAGTTCGCCAGCTCGCCCTTCGGCATTCTGGAGAGTCACGCCGAACCGGAAGACGGCCCCGCCCACGGCAAGGCGCTGTTGCCCGTTACTGTGCGCAATATCGAGGCATCGCTGCAGCCATCGGGCAAGGCGGGTGCGCCGGCCGGGCAGGTGAGCGACCTCACGGTTCAAAGCGACGCCGACATCATCCGCTGGTCGCGTATGGTGCTGCGCTATGACGATTCCAACGTCCCGCGCAAGGTCGCAGCGCGCGACATCGCGGGCTTGCTGCCCAAAAAACTGAAAGATCGTGAAGGTGTCGAGACGCGCTCGGTCTCGTTGCTGGCGGCGGCTGCTGGTGCCAAGCGGCTGCAGCTTCCGCAACCTGCGGGCGGTGGCAATCCACGCCCGTTCGAAGTGGTTGGCATTCCGCTGGATCCGGGTTATCACGTGGTGGAGATCGCTTCGCCGCGCTTGGGTAAGGCTCTGCTCGACCCCGATTACGGCGATGGCCGCACGATGTATGTGCGCACCACGGCGCTGGTTACCAATCTGGGTGTGCATTTCAAGTTGGGTCGCGAGAACGCGCTGGCTTGGGTCACGACTCTGGATAAAGGTCAGCCGGTGGAAGGCGCCCTGGTTCGGGTTGCAGATTGCTCGGGCAAGCAGGTGGCCGAGGCACGCACGGGTGCCGACGGGATCGCGCGTTTCGATAACGTCCCGACGCAGGCACCGCGCTGCGGTGCGCTCAATCCGCCGCCGAACGCCAGCGACAGCGACGACCGCGATGACTACCAAAGCGGCGACTCGTATCGCAGCGCCTACTTCGTCAGTGCGCGCACAGCACCCGGCAAAGACGGGAGCGCGGGCGACATGGCGTTCACCGGGAGCGACTGGATGCGCGGCATCGAGCCATGGCGTTTCAACGTGCCCACCAGCCAGAGCGGCCGGGCCGATGTGCTGGCGCATACCGTGTTCGACCGCACGCTTTTCCGCGCCGGCGAAACCGTTTCGATGAAGCATTTCGTGCGCAACCAGACGGCGGATGGGTTCGCGCTGCCGATGGAAATGCCCAATCAGATGGTGGTGACCCATGTGGGCAGTGGCCAGCAGTTCGTGCAGCAACTCGTCTGGCGCAAGACCGCTACCGGCGGCAAAAGTGCCGAGAGCAGTTTCGTCATTCCGCCTGCTGCCAAGTTGGGGGAATACAGCGTGGCGCTGCGCTACCGCGAGCCGTCCGCCATGAAGCCTTCCGACGCGGATGATGACGACGATGCCGCCAGCACGGCGACTGCCGGTGCGATTGCAGGCAGGCCGCCGGTGCTGCAACGTTTTTCCGGCACGGTGCAGTCGGGTGAATTCCGGGTCGAGGAATTCCGCCTGCCGGTTTTCGCCGGCAGCATTGAGCCATCGGTCAAAGGCCCGCTGGTGCAGCCTGCTGATCTTTCGGCGCTGGTGCAGATCCAGTATGTCAATGGTGGTGCGGCGTCGGGTCTGCCGGTGAAGGTGTCGGCACTGGTGCGCAACAAGCAGCCGGCGTTTGCTGACTTCGATGACTTCAATTTCAGCCCACCGCGCAGCCCGCAGGCAGATAGCGCGCAGGCAGCCGCTTCTGCCGATGGCGAGGGCGATGAAACCGTCACCCAGGAGGCACCCGAAGAGGGCACCGACACCCGGGTGATCGCCGACAAGCTTGCACTGCTGCTCGACAAGTCCGGCGCGGGCAGCGTGCGCATTGCGCCTCTGCCAGCGTCGCAACAGCCGCGTGAATTGCTGCTGGAGGCGAGCTATTCCGATCCCAATGGTGAAGTGCAAACGCTGCACAGCAGTCGCATGCTGTGGCCTGCGGGGGTGATCGCCGGAGTGCACACGGAAGGCTGGGTTTCGTTGCAGCATGCCGCCCATGTGCAAGCGCTGGCGCTTGATCTCGATGGCAAGCCGCGCGCTGGAGTGGCTCTCTCGGTGCGCGCAGTGGCCCGCAGCACCACCAGCAGCAGAAAGCGCATGGTGGGTGGCTTCTACACCTACGACAACCGCACGCAGACCCGTGATCTGGGCGAGGTCTGCAAGGGCAAGAGCGACGCCCATGGCCTTCTGCTGTGCGATGCCAAGCTTTCGCAGGCCGGTGAGGTCGAACTCACCGTGACAGCCACGGACGATGCAGGTCGCACCTCCCGGGCCGCGCAATCGGTTTATGTGACGCGCCAGGGTGAAATGTGGTTTGGCGGGCAGGACCATGACCGCATCGATCTGCTGCCGGAGAAGAAAAGCTACGAGCCCGGCGAAACAGCTGTGTTTCAGGTGCGCATGCCGTTTCGCTATGCGACCGCTTTGGTTTCTGTGGAGCGCGAAGGCATTCTGAAAACCGAAGTGGTGCAGCTCAACGACAAGGATCCCACCGTTCGCGTCAAGGTGGAGCCCGATTGGGGCCCGAACGTGTATGTGAGCGTGCTGGCATTGCGAGGGCGCCTGCGCGAAGTTCCGTGGTACAGCTTTTTCAGCTGGGGCTACAAGGCGCCGCGTGAATGGTGGACGGCTTTCCGCTTTGAGGGCCGCGACTATGTCGCGCCCACCGCGCTGGTCGATCTGAGCAAGCCGGCGTTTCGCTTCGGTATGGCCGAAATTCGCGTGGCCGGCATGGCGCATCGGCTCGATGTGACGGTGAAGGCCGACAAGGCCGACTACCAAGTGCGCGGTGTGGCGCATGTGAGGATTCACGCCAGCCTGACCGACGGCAGCCCGGCCGCGAACGCCGAGGTGGCGGTTGCTGCGGTGGACCAGGCACTGCTCGGACTGATGCCCAACACCAGCTGGAACCTGCTGGAGGCGATGCTGCAGCGCAGACCCTGGGGCGTTTCTACGGCTACCGCGCAAATGGAAATCGTCGGCCGCCGGCACTTCGGCCGCAAAGCGGTGCCGGCAGGCGGCGGCGGTGGGCACAGCGCTGCGCGGCAGTTGCTCGATACGCTCTTGTTGTGGAAACCTGCGGTGCAGCTCGATGCTCAGGGCAATGCGACAGTGGATGTGCCGCTCAACGACGCGTTGACGCAGTTCCGCATCGTCGCAGTGGCGGATTCAGGCGTCGGGCGTTTTGGCACGGGTGACACCACCATCCGCGTCACGCAGGATCTGCAGATCATCAGCGGCCTGCCTCCGCTGGTGCGCGAGGGCGACAGCTATCGGGCACAAGTCACCCTGCGCAACACCACCTCAAAGCCGATGAAGATAGAAGCCAACGCCCAGGCAGGCGCCGAAAAGCTGGAAGCGCAGATGGTGGAAATTGCACCCGACAGTGCGCGCGAGATTGCCTGGAATGTGACGGCGCCTGTGGCGACGGGTGCCGAAACCGGCGCTGCCGATGTGTCGCTGGAATGGACGATTTCGGCGCGCGACACCACCAGCGGCGCCAAGGCGCAGGACGCGTTGAAGGCGCGCCAGCGTGTCGTTCCCGCGGTGCCGGTAACAGTTCAGCAGGGCACCCTTGTGCAGTTGGATGGCGACTACACGCTGGAGGTGGCAGCGCCTGCCGGAGCGCTGGCAATTTCACCATCCGCGCCCACGCCGCGCGGCGGCATTCGACTGGCGCTGCAGCCGAGGCTGGCCGAAGGACTACCGGCGGTGCGTCGTTGGTTTGCGCATTACCCGTTCATCTGTCTGGAACAAAAGACGAGCAAGGCGGTCGGTCTGGCCGACGGCGCTCTTTGGCAGAAGGTGGCAGCCGAACTGCCCACCTATCTCGACAAGGATGGTCTGGCCAGCTACTTCCCGCCACGCGCGGGCTATGCCGATCGGGGCAGCGACACGCTGACCGCTTATTTGCTTGCTGCCACCAACGAGGCATCGGCGCTGCATCCGAAGTTCGTGCTGCCGGAGGGCCCGCGCGACGCCATGCTCAACGGCCTCACGGCTTTTGTGGAAGGACGCATCCAGCGTAATTTCTGGAGCCCGCGCCGCGATCTGGATGTGCGCAAGATCGCTGCGCTCGAAGCGCTCTCACGCTATGGCCGCGCCGAAGGCCGGATGGTCGGCAGCGTGTCGATCACGCCGAACGAATGGCCCACCAGTGCCGTGATCGATTGGTTCAACGTACTGAAGCGCGTGAAGGACGTGCCACAGCGCGACAAGCGTCTGGCCGAAGCCGAGCAGATTCTGCGAGCGCGTCTCTCAACCCAAGGAACCAAGCTGATATTCAGCACCGAGCAGTCGGACGACTGGTGGTGGTTGATGGTCAACGGCGACGTGAACACCGCGCGGCTCATCCTTGCAGTGCTGGACGCCCCGGCCTGGAAAGACGACATGGGGCGTCTGGCCAGCGGCTTCATCGCACGCCAGCAGAACGGCGCATGGCGCACTACCAATGCCAATTTGTGGGGCAGTCTGGCGCTGGAAAAATTCAGCGCGAAGTTCGAATCTACGCCAGTGACCGGTGTCACGCAGGCCACGCTGGGTAGCGCAAAGGCGCAAGTCGATTGGGCGCAGGTGCGGCGCGCCACGGCGACCGATGCTGGTGGTACAGCCCACGCCAACAGTTTGTACGGTGCTCCTTCGGCTGCCGGCAACTGGCTCAACAACACCATGCAGTTGCCTTGGCCCGCTGGCGCCGGGACGCTGGCGGTAACGCCGCAGCCCGGCAGCACCGGCAAGCCCTGGCTCACGATTCAGTCGTTGGCGGCGGTGCCACGCGTGCAACCCTTTAGCGCCGGTTATCGCGTGCAGAAAACGATCACACCGGTGCAGCAAGCGGTGCCCGGTCACTACACGCGCGGCGATGTGTTGCGCATCACGCTGAAGGTGCGGGCTGACGCCGACATGACCTGGGTCGTGCTGAGTGATCCCATTCCGGGCGGCGCCACCATCCTGGGCGGCGGCCTGGGGCGCGACTCGCAGATCGCCATTGAGCAGAGCAGCAAGAAAGCGCCAGCCGACGAGAAGGACGCATCAGCCAATCTTTATGACGCTGCACTGCCGGCTTTCGAGGAGCGCAGCTTCGAAGCATGGCGCGGCTATTACGAGTTCGTGCCCAAGGGCGACTTTCAGGTCGACTACACCGTACGTCTGAACAACGTCGGGCAGTTCAGCCTGCCGCCGACGCGCATCGAGGCGCTCTATGCGCCGGAAATGTTCGGTGAAACACCGAATGCAGCGGTGCAGGTAGAGGCACAAAAGTAGCTATATCAGTGATAGCTTCTAGCGCTTATGCAATAAGCGCTAGAAGCACTTTTTATCATTATTTTTGGCAAAGGCTCCAGTCACTCGCTGGTCGATGAATCACAGGAGAAAGTCGTCATGTCCCTCCATATCAAGCGCGCCTACGAATCGCACGCTGCAGAAGACGGATTCCGCATCCTCATCGACCGGCTGTGGCCACGCGGAGTTTCCAAAGACGCCGCGCATATCGATCTGTGGCTGAAGGATCTGGCGCCCAGCACCGAGTTGCGCAAATGGTTCGGCCACGACCCGGAACGCTGGGCTGAGTTTAAAAAACGCTATCACCACGAGTTGGGCGGAGCCGAACAGAAAGAGGCGTTGGCCGAGTTGCGCCAGCACATGCACCAAGGCAAGGTCACGCTGGTCTATGGCGCGAAGGATGAGGAGCACAACGATGCGGTGGCGCTGCAGGGGTTCCTGCAAAGCGCCTGAGTACCATCCCGTGAGTCGGCTTCAAGCCTTGATGCCGATGCGCCGCAGCAGATGCTGCAGCACGCGGGAGCGCGGCACGTCGCGCAGAAACGGCGGTAGCGACAGTGCCAGCAGCAGCATCGCAAGCGGCACCACACAGACAAAGCCCACGTAGTTGAAGCCGAGCGCGCCGGCCACACCGCCGACGATGAACATCACCACCAGCCCGGCGCAGGTGCGCATGCGCCGATGGTCGAAACGTATGCGTGAAGACTCGGGCGTCGAGCGGCGATTCCAGTACAGCATCTTGCCCAGCTCCATGCCGACATCGGTGATGTTGCCGGTCATGTGCGTGGTGCGAATGCTGCCGCCGGAAGTCTTGGAGCCCACCGCGTTCTGCAGACCCATGATGAAGGAAAGCAGCAGCACCGTTACCGGCACCGCGAACGGCGTGCGCCAGGCCAGCGTTGCAGCACCCATCAACCCAAACGGCATCAACAATAAAGCCTCCAGCATGAGGGGAAGCGCAAAGACGCTGTTCATGCGGTGCTGCCGGCCCCAGTTCACCAGGATGGCGCACACGGCCGCACCACACGTGAATGCCAGGATGGCGCCGCATGCGTTGAGGAGTAGATTGAACTTCTGCAGCACCAGTCCGTCGGCTATCTGCGACGCGAATCCGGTCATGTGCGAGGTGTACATGTGTAGCACGACGAACCCACCCGCATTGATGGCCCCCGCGTTGAAGGCCAGCAGCAGGCCCAGCGCGTGGTTAGTGGAGGGCGACCGGTGCGCGTGGGTCAGAAATCGCAGGCGGCGCATGCTCAATCCTTGTGCCGCTGCTTGCCGGTACGCAGCGGCCCGCGTGCCGGCCGTTCTATCGGGGTGCGCATCCTCAGAACCCCTTAGCCAACCCCGTGTTCCGCCGCGGATCGTTGGCACCATAGAAACGGTTGTCACCCACCGGTTTGCCGCCGAGCGAAGGCGCGCCGATGATGATCGCGGCCATGTGATTGGCCGGCTGCGGCTTGCCGAGCTTGTGGCCCATGCCGATCAGGATTTTTTCGGTGTCGGGGCTCAGGCCGTATTTCTCCACGTTGGTCACATCGGGTAGCCACTGCTGGTGAAAGCGTGGCGCATCGACGGCTTCCTGCACATCCATGCCGTAGTCGATGGCGTTGATCATCGTGAGCATGGTGGCAGTGATGATGCGGCTGCCACCGGGTGTGCCCACCACCATTACCGGCTTTCCATTCTGGGTCACGATGGTCGGGCTCATGGACGAAAGCGGGCGCTTGCCGGGTTCTATTTTGTTGGCCTCGCCCTGCACCAATCCGTAAAGGTTGGGGACACCGATCTTTGCGGTGAAATCGTCCATTTCGTTATTCAGCAGCACGCCGGTTCCGGGGGCGGTGAGCCGTGTGCCGAACCATTCGTTGAGGGTGTAGGTGACAGCCACCGCATTGCCCCACTGGTCGGCAATCGAGTAATGGGTTGTGTTGGTGCCTTCGTGCGGAGGAACGCCGGGTTTGATGTCCTGCGACACGCCGGCCTTGTCGGGCGCGATCACGGCGCGGATCTTTGCGGCGTAGTCCTTGTCGAGCAGACGATCCAGCGGGTTCTTTACGAAATCAGGGTCGCCGAGATAGCTGTTGCGGTCCACATAGGCGTGGCGCATGGCTTCGATCTGGTAATGCACCGCCTGGGCCGAGTGGTAGCCGACGCCTTTAAGGTCATAGCCTTCGAGGATATTGAGCATCTCGCAAATGATCACGCCGCCTGAGCTCGGTGGCGGTGCCGACACGATGTGATAGCCGCGGTAATCGCATTCCACCGGCGGCAGCTCGCGCGTCTGGTACTGATCAAGATCGGCCTGCGTGATGAGCCCGTTGCCGGCCTGGCTGGATGCGACGATTGCCGCACCGACTTTGCCCTTGTAGAAGCCATCGGCCCCGTTGGTGCTGATGGCCTGCAGCGTGCGTTCCAGATCTTTCTGCACCAGGCGATCGCCCACCTGGTATGCGGCGCCTTTGGGTTTCAGAAAGATTTTCGCGGAAGCCGGGTCTTTCCTGAAATCCGCGGTGGCGGTACCGAAGATGTCGATATCGCCCTGATCCAGGACGAAGCCTTCTTGCGCGAGTCGGATGGCAGGCGCGATCAGCGTGGCGCGGCTCATCGTTCCGTACTTTTCACGCGCGTACTCCATGCCGGATACGGTTCCGGGCACTCCTACGGCGAGCTGGCCGCGCGTGCTCAAGCCTTTGACCACCTTGCCGTTCGCATCCAGGTACATGTCGGCGGTAGCGGCTAGCGGCGCCTTCTCGCGAAAGTCAAGAAAGCTGCGCGTGCCGTCGGCGAGCTGCAAGGTCATGAAGCCGCCGCCACCCAGATTGCCCGCAGCCGGATACACCACCGCCAATGTGTATCCGACAGCCACGGCCGCATCGATCGCATTGCCGCCGCGCTTGAGCACATCGACACCCACCTGGGTTGCGATGTGCTGCGCTGTAACGACCATGCCGTGTTCAGCCGCCACCGGCGCAACCGAGGCGGCTGAAGCAACGAAGCCGAGCGACGCGTACGAAACGAAAGTGACGGACCAAACGGCGGTCGCGATACCGCTTTTGCCAAAGATTCTGCGCATGAGCTTCTCCTTGCCGTGATGGCGGCTGAGCTTCGGGGTGGAGCGCTGATCGTATTCCCGCAATCGTAGGAGCTCTACCTTTTCACCTCCGGCAATGCATCGCCATCCGCCCTTGAGCGGGATCCGCTACAGGTTTGGGCTGTCCAGAGCCGGTCTTGCCTAGCGGTCTAGCTGTGCAAACGGAAGGTATGCCCCAAGCAAGCCCGGAAAATCACCGGTAAAGTTTGCCGGCACCGGGCGTCGTCGGGGCCGCACGCTCGCCCCCGCAGGGGAGGATGGCGACACACATTTCCTTCCTGATTCTTCAAGGAGCCAATCCATGTTTCGTAGAAATGTTCTGACGTACGCGGCCGCTGCCCCATCCGCTGTTGCCTTGTCCGCTTGCGGCAGCAGCAACAATGGTCCGGGCAATATCGTGGACGTTGCGCAGGCGCTGCTGGCAACGCTGGGCGCAACGTGAAAGCCGTGTCGAGGCACACATGATCCTCACGCTGCGAGCCTTTGACCGAACCGTAGCGGCCTTCCTTCCGGCGAGGGCCGTTTTTTTGTTCGTGTTGCTTATATTGATAGCTACAGGCGCTTGCGCTGCAATAGCTCCAGGCAGTTTTGATGCAATAAAGGCGGCATTCCAGCCATCTGAAACCCGCGTCGTCGATCGGAACGGGGAGCTTTTGCAACGGGTGCGGACCGATCCCACCGTGCGCCGCGGTCAGTGGGTGGCTCTGCAGGACATGTCACCGGCGCTGCGCACCGCCATGTTGTTGTCGGAAGACCGGCGCTTCTATGGACACAGCGGTGTCGACTGGCGCGCTGTTTCGGCTGCGGCATGGGGACGGATCTGGCATCAGCGCACGCGCGGGGCATCGACCATCACCATGCAGCTCGCAGGTCTCATAGATGACGACCTGCGGCGCGGACGTGGCGGCAGAAGCGTAGTGCAGAAGGTCGAGCAGACCTTGGCGGCGCGTCAGCTGGAAACGTCATGGCGCAAAGATCAGATTCTTGAGGCGTATCTGAACCTGGTGCCGTTTCGCGGCGAGATTGTCGGTATCGACGCACTTTCCCGCACCTTGTTCGACAAGCTGCCAAGCGGGTTGGACGAACGTGAGGCGGCAGTGACGGCGGTGCTGGTGCGGGCACCCAATGCGGGCGTTGCGGTGGTGAGTCGTCGGGCTTGCAGTTTGCTGCGGGAGCTGAAGCGCGAGCCCGGTGACGGGGGGCCACCACGCGACGATGAGGAGGGCGATCAGTCTGCGAACAATGTGCGGGTCGGTCAGCCTGTCGACTGCTTTGCCTTGCGGGCCTTCACCGAAGCAGCGTTGTCGATACGTGCCTTCGACGCCAGCGACGGCGTTGCGCCGCATCTCGCGCGACAGGCGATCGCGCACTGGCGGCGGCTGCATGCAAATAGACAGGCGAACGCAGGCGGTGATCAGGACGAAACCAAGGCGTCACCACCGGTACCAGCGACGCTGCGCACGACGCTGTCGGCGCCGCTCCAGCGCTTTGCTACCGCCACACTGGCGCAACAGTTGCGCGAACTGCAGGGCAGGCATGTGGAGGACGGTGCGGTGGTTGTTCTGGACAACGCCAGCGGCGAGGTGCTTGCCTGGGTGGGATCATCGGGCGCACTGAGCAAGACACCGGAAGTCGATGGGGTGCTTGCACTGCGTCAACCGGGCTCGGCGCTCAAGCCGTTTCTGTATGCCGAGGCGATTGCCGAGCGGCGACTGACAGCCGCATCGCTCGTCCACGATTCGCCCGAACAATTGCCGACGGCAAGCGGCCTCTACATTCCGCAGAACTACGACCGGCGCTTCAAGGGCTGGGTGTCGGTTCGCACTGCTCTGGCGGCATCGCTGAATGTGCCCGCAGTGCGTACTCTGGAGATGGTTTCACCCGATGCGTTCTTTCATCAGTTGCAAGCGGTGGGCTTGCCGTTGCGCGAATCAGGTGGCTACTTTGGGTACAGCCTGGCGCTCGGAAGCGCGGAGGTGAGCCTTGTCGATTTGGCGAATGCCTATCGCACGCTCGCGCGCGGCGGTCGATACACAAAATTCCAATTTCTACCCTTGGAGAAGAACGCTCCCGTGCGCCATCAACAATCAGTCACGAGAGTGCCGACGGATGGTTCACAGGGCCCGGTGGTTGATCCCCGCGCGGCTTTTATCGTGGGCAACATCCTTTCTGATCCGAATGCGCGTGCACGCACTTTTGGCAGCGATAGCCTGCTTGCCACACCGTTCTGGACCGCCGTAAAAACCGGCACTAGCAAAGACATGCGAGACAACTGGGCCGTGGGTTGGTCGTCCCGCTACACGGTGGCGGTATGGGTGGGCAATGCGTCGGGAGCCCCGATGTGGGATGTGAGCGGTATTTCTGGCGCCGCACCGATCTGGGTTGCAGTGATGCGATTCCTACACCGCAGCGAACCCAGCGTTGCGCCCGTGCCGCCGCCCGGCGTTGTTCGCATAGCGGTGCGATTTGAGCCGGCGCTCGAAGCGTCGCGCGCCGAATGGTTTCTTTCCGGTACCGAGCAACCGGTTTTTGCGCATGTGCTGGCTGAAAGGGCGGCCAGCCAACCGGGTGACGTCAACCGCCAATCAGCCGGCGCGCATATCCTGAGTCCAGCGGCCGGCACTGTTGTTGCGCTGGACCCCGATATCCCTCCTGAGAACCAACAGCTCTGGTTCGAAGCCAGCGACCGTAGCGGCGCGGTAGCGGATTTTCGCTGGTGGATGGATGGTCAGGCTTGGGCACAAGGCCGGATAGTTGGCTGGCTCCCCTGGCCGGGGCGGCACAAAGTGCAGCTGCGCGATACGACGGGGACTGTGCTGGACACGGTGGCATTCGAGGTGCGCGGCGCGGGCGCCCGGCTCGCTCGCCCCCCGGCTCGCACGGCGCCGTAAATGACACGCCCCAATGCCGTCCGTTGCAGTGCCGCCAACTTAATCCTTGCCCACGCGTATTGGATTGTTCTCTATGCGATTCCGACTGCACCGCCGCCTGGGAGCCGGAAGGCCAGCGTAATCGTGCGATCCGGTCACGTTCATCTGAAAGCTTGAGAAAAATGGCGGTGCCCCTCAAGAATCTTCAATCGCCGCAAATTGAAGCGGGCGCTACCATGCGGCAGCAACAGGAGACTGCACCGTGACCGACCTTTCCAAGATCACCCATATCGAAGAGCTGCGCCGGGTAGCCAAACGCCGCGTGCCGCGCATGTTCTACGACTATGCCGATTCCGGGTCGTGGACCGAGGGCACCTACCGTGACAACGAAGCGGATTTTCAGAAGATCAAGTTTCGCCAGCGCGTCGCCGTCAACATGGAAGGCCGCAGCACGCGCAGCACCATGATCGGCGAGCCGGTGGCGATGCCGGTGGCCATCGCGCCCACCGGGCTCACCGGCATGCAACATGCCGACGGCGAAATTCTGGGCGCCAAGGCGGCGAAGGCGTTTGGCATTCCATTCACCCTGTCGACGATGAGCATCTGCTCGCTCGAGGACATTGCCGAGCACACCGGTCGCCATCCGTTCTGGTTCCAGCTCTACGTGATGCGGGACAAGGATTTCATCGAGCGCCTGATCGAGCGCGCGCGCGCTGCCAATGTCTCGGCCCTGCAGCTTACGCTTGATCTCCAAATCCTCGGGCAGCGCCACAAGGACATCAAGAATGGCCTGTCGGCGCCGCCCAAGCCCACCCTTGCCAACCTGATCAACCTGGCGACCAAACCGCGCTGGTGCATGGGCATGTTGGGAACGCCGCGGCGCAGCTTCGGCAACATCGTGGGCCACGCGAAGGGCGTGGAGGACCTCTCCAGGCTTTCAGCCTGGACGGCGCAGCAGTTCGACCCGCAACTCAACTGGGGCGATGTGGAGCGGATCAAGAAGCTCTGGGGCGGCAAGCTGGTGTTGAAGGGCATCCTCGACGAGGAAGACGCACGCCTGGCCCGTGACAGCGGCGCCGACGCGCTGATCGTCTCCAACCACGGTGGCCGTCAGCTCGATGGAGCGCCCTCGTCCATCGCGGCGCTTCCCGCGATTGCCGATGCGGTCGGGGGTGATATCGAGGTGTGGATGGATGGCGGCATCCGCAGCGGCCAGGATGTGTTGCGGGCGCGGGCACTCGGCGCGCGCGGCACGATGATCGGCCGCGCTTTTCTGTATGGCCTGGGTGCCTACGGTCAGGAAGGCGTAACCCGTGCACTCCAGATCATCCGCAACGAGCTCGACCTCACGATGGCCTTCTGTGGCCGGACCGACATCGAGACGGTGGACCGGTCGATCCTTTTGCCTGGAACGTTCTGAACGGACGCGCGGCAGCGTGAAAAGCAGCGTTGGCTTACCGACGCTTTTTTCGCCTTCGGTTTTTGGCCAATTATTTTAGATAAAAAGGTCTGGAGCGCTTTATGAGTAAGCGCTTGATGCTATCAATTTAATAGATACAGTGCAGCACGGATGAGCCGTGCCTCAGACAACGCGACCCAGTAGCAGGTACTCCATCAGCGCCTTCTGCGCATGCATGCGGTTTTCCGCAACGTCCCACACCACGGATTGCGGTCCGTCGATGACGTCGGCGTCCACCTCTTCTCCCCGGTGGGCCGGCAGGCAATGCATGAAGAGGGCGTCCGGGCGTGCGACACGCATCATGTCGGCATCGACCCGCCAATCAGCAAAGGCGGTGCGGCGTTCTTCGTTTTCCGCTTCGTAGCCCATGCTCGTCCACACGTCCGTCGTCACCAGATCGGCGCCGCGACAGGCATCCATCGGATCGCTGAATACCTTGTAGTTGTCCCGTGAGCGCAGACCGGCGACGTTCTGGTCGATTTCGTAACCGCTGGGCGTGCTGACGTGAACGGTAAACCCCAGCAGCTCGGCCGCCTGAAGCCAGGTGTTGGCCATGTTGTTGCCATCGCCCACCCAAGCAACGGTCTTGCCGATGAGCTGCGTCAAATCGGGCATGCCGTTGGCATCGAGTCCTCGGTACTCCAGGAAGGTGAAAAGATCCGCCAGGATCTGGCACGGATGAAATTCGTTGGTGAGTCCGTTGATCACCGGCACGCGGGAGTGGCGAGCAAAGGTTTCCAGCTTGTCCTGGCCGAAGGTACGGATCATCACCAAGTCGACCATGCGACTGATGACGCGCGCGCTGTCTTCGATAGGCTCGGCGCGACCGAGCTGGCTGTCGCCGGTGGTGAGGTGCACGACAGAGCCACCCATCTGGTACATGCCCGCCTCAAAGCTGACCCGCGTGCGGGTCGAAGCTTTCTCGAAAATCATCGCGAGCGTGCGGTCAGCGAGCGGATGGTATTTCTCGTACGCCTTGAACTTGCGCTTGATGACCGCCGCACGCTGGAACAGCCATGCGTATTCGTCGGCGTCGAGATCCTTGAACTGGAGGTAATGGCGAATGTTGGATGTCATGAATGAGGGGCGGTGTCACCTGCAGTCCGCCGTAAGCACGCGCGTGATGCGCAGCATCAGCGGGGTTCGGAAAGAAACTGGTGCACGAGCGGCACCAGCAACGAGACGATCTCGTCTGCCTCTACGCTGGTCAGAATCAGCGGAGGCACGAGCCTGATCACATTGTCGGCTGTGACGGACATCAGCAGTCCGGCATTTGCGGCGCGTTGAAGCAGCACGCCGCATGGACGATCTAGCTCGACGCCGAGCATCAGGCCTTCACCGCGAACTTCGCGTACGCCCGGTTCGCCGCTGAACGCGTTTTGGAGTGCAGCCTTGAGATGGGCGCCGACAGTCGCCGCGTTCTCAACGAGGTGGTGTTCCTCCATGATGCGAATGGTTTCGTTGGCTGCGCGCATGGCCAATGGATTGCCGCCGAAGGTTGTGCCATGGTTGCCCGGCTGAAAAATATTCGCCGCCTTGGGGCCCGCCACAACAGCGCCTACCGGCACACCCGAACCGAGGCCTTTGGCCAGCGGCATCACATCGGGGACTATCCCGGCCCACTGGTGCGCGAACCATTTGCCGGTGCGACCCATGCCGCATTGCACTTCGTCGACCATCATCAACCAGTCGCGCTCGTCACAAAGGGCACGTACCGCGCGCAGATAGTCCCAGCGCATCGGGTGAATGCCACCTTCACCCTGAATGGTCTCGAGAAATACCGCGACAACATTCGGATTGCCCTCGGTCGCCGCCTTGAGCGCTTCGATATCGTTGAGCGGAACCCGAATGAAGCCCTCCACCAGCGGGCCGAAACCCTGATGGATCTTCTTGTTGCCAGTAGCAGAAAGCGTAGCGATGGAGCGGCCATGAAAGGCATGTTCGTAAACGACGATTTCTGGGCGCTCTATCCCTTTGTCATGACCGAACTTGCGCGCGAGCTTCAATGCCGCTTCGTTGGCTTCGAGACCCGTTGAGCAGAAGAAGGCATTGGTCATGCCGGATAGCTCGACCAGCTTCGATGCGAGCTGTTCCTGGCCGGGCACGTGGTAGTAGTTTGAGCTGTGGATGATCTTGCCCACCTGATCGCGCAGCGCGGCTACCAATTCCGGGTGCGCATGGCCCAGCGTATTGACGGCTATTCCCCCCAGCGCATCTAGATAGCATTTCCCATCGGTGTCCCAGACGCGCACACCGTTGCCATGCGACAAGGCGATCGGCAGGCGGCCGTAGGTGTTCATGACATGCGGAGAGGAGGGCGTGGAGGCAGCGGTCATGGCAGTAAAGGCGGTATTGGCAGAGTAAAAATGGAGGGGAGAACAGGCTGGATCAATGCGCGGTATCAACAAAGCGCCAAAGGTGCTGCGCCGGATTGGGGGCGAAGAATGATTCTAGAGGCGCCCCGAAAGAACGTTGGTGACGAATCCGCATCAGAGCAATGCGTTCGAATCGGGCAAAACCAAGCTCCGCCCAAAACCGGCTGGATGCGGAACTCGATGGCCGCGGATTCACTCAAGTCTTATACAAGAGCTAGAATATTCGTCTCCAGCGCGACAGCGCACCCGGCAGTTGTTACCGTCCGTTTTCCGCTGCCAATGGCTGCTTACACCACAGAAATTTTCATCCAGGGCGTTACGCCTGATGGCCGTACTTTCCGCCCCAGTGACTGGGCTGAACGCCTCGCGGGCGTCATGAGCACCTTCCGGCCTGGTGGGTCAAAACCAGGTGCCCGCTATCTGGGTTATTCGCCATGGTGTCTGCCCACTTCGCTGGACGGCGTGAAGTGCGTGGTGGTTCATCCCGATTTGCGTGAACACAATGTCATGGCGTGGGATTTCGTCATGAGTTTTGCGCGCGACAATGAGTTGCTGGTAACCGAGGCATGTCTTTTGCCCGATGCCAAATCGGGCGTTTGAATCTTCGGGCATTTGAATTCGCCTTGTTAACGAAAAAACCGCCCGAAGGCGGTTTTTTGCTTTGCTGCAGCGCACCGTGCAAACGGCAGATGGCCTAAACCATCCGGGCGATGCCTGAGGAGTTTGCCGTCAGGCAGCCGCTGCAGCGGCTGGTGCCGTTGCCAAGGCTTTGAGCTTGGCGGCAAGACGACTCTTGTCGCGCGCGGCCTTGTTCTTGTGGAAAATGCCTTTGTCGGCCACCGAATCGACCACGCTCTGGGCGCGGGCGAAAGCTTCGGTTGCTTTGGCGGTGTCACCAGCGGCAACGGCCTTCTCGACGTTTTTCACTGCAGTGCGATAGCGTGACCGCAGCGACGTATTCGCTGCGTTGAGTTTGGTGCCTTGACGGACACGTTTACGGCCCGACGCTAGACGGGGGTTCTTTTTCTTCGGCTTGGTTGCCATGATCAGTCCTGAATGTTGGGTTTGGGATGTTGCAGCAAAGCCCTCGATTATAGGCTTCCGGCAGGGGGTGCGTAACGCGTCACGTGGCGCGCCCATGCCCGCTTGCACCGCAAGATACGGTTGACGATTTTCCGAAATGTCCGCAGTCGCTCCCTTAGACTCGCCCCGGTGTCGCTGTTCCGCTCCGTTTCCACCATCTCGCTACTGACGCTGGCGTCGCGAATTGCGGGGTTGGTGCGCGATCTGCTGATGGCCGCTGTATTCGGCGTTAGTGTCTGGACGGACGCTTTCAACGTTGCGTTCCGCATACCCAACCTGTTTCGCCGGGTGCTCGGGGAGGGCGCATTCAGCCAGGCGTTCGTGCCGGTTCTTGCCGCAACACGTACGCAGGAGGGCGACGACGGCGCGCGGCAACTGATTGGCCATGTGGCGACGTTGCTCACCTGGACACTGATTGTCTTGAGTGTGGCCGGTGTGATTGGTGCGCCACTACTGGTCTGGGCGATGGCAAGCGGGCTGGAGACGTCGGGAGGATTCAACCCAGCTGTGACGATGACCCGCTGGATCTTCCCTTACATCGCCTTCATGTCGCTGGTTGCGTTGTCCGGGGGGGTTCTGAACACCTGGCGGCGTTTTGCTGTGCCGGCTGCTGCGCCGGTTTTGCTGAATCTTTCGCTGATTCTGTCGATCGTCTGGGGCGCCCCCGTTTTTGCCCGGCATGGCTGGCAACCTATTTATGCGCAGTGCGTCGGTGTGATGGTCGGCGGAGTGCTTCAGCTCGCTTTCCAGATACCGGCGCTCCGCAGACTAGGCTTGCTGCCCCGGATAGGAGTGACGCTGAGCGCAGTTCGTGCATCCTGGGCCAATCCCGGCACGCGTACGGTGCTGCGCCTGATGCTTCCTGCGCTCCTGGGTGTGAGCGTGGCGCAGCTGTCGCTGCTCATCAATACGCAGATCGCGTCCCATCTGGCTGCTGGCAGCGTCAGCTGGATTGTTTATGCCGACCGGCTCATGGAGTTTCCTACCGCCATGCTGGGCGTGGCGCTCGGCGTTGTGCTGATGCCGCAACTCGCCAGCGCCCGTGCGGCAGCGGATGATGCGCGGTATTCAGCGCTGCTGGATTGGGGCTTGCGGTTGGTTCTGCTGCTTGCAGCGCCATGCTCGGTGGCACTTTTGGTGTTTGCGCGGCCACTGGTTGCTGTGCTTTTCAACCACGGCGCCTTCAACGTTGTGGACGTCCGGCAGACCACCGCCGCTTTAACAGGCTACGGCGTGGGCCTGATCGGTATTGTCGGCATCAAGGTGCTCGCCCCGGGCTACTACGCCCGGCATGACATGAAAACCCCGATGCGCATCGGTATCGGTGTGTTGGTGCTGACGCAAGCGCTTAATGTTGTGCTCGTGCCCTATCTGCAGCATGCCGCGCTTACCCTTTCAATCGCCATCGGTGCACTTGTGAATGCGGGCTGGTTACTGGCGGGCTTGCTGCGCAGGGGATCGTTTCGCCCGTTGGCCGGTTGGCGAATTTTCATCGCTCAGGTATTGGGCGCCAGCGTCGCACTGGCTGTGTTTCTATATTGGGCAAACCTGCGAGTCGACTGGATCGGCCTGCGCGCGCACGAGTTGATGCGGGCCGGAATGCTGGGCGGCGTTCTTGCGGCTTCCGTTGTTTTGTATTTTGGCGTTGCTGCGGCACTCGGCCTGCGTTGGCGGCAAATGCTGCATCGGTAATTCCGGCGTTTCGTACAGATATCACATCCGCTTGACGCTGCCGGTCGGACCCGCACAAAATCGTTCATGGATTTCAGACGCCTCGAAGCGCTCACCCCGCTGCAATACTTTGCGGCCCTGGTAGAAAGTGACGACGATTTTCCTTTGCTGGAGGCAGTCGCCAGCATTGCCCAGGACGAGTATCCCGAGCTAGACGTGCAACAGGTGCTGGGGGATGTCGATCAATTGATGAGCCGGTTGCAACGCAGGCTTCCGGCCGATGCTCCTGCGCTGCACCGCCTTAGAACGCTCAACCAATTCTTCTTCAGTGGGCTTGGCTTTGGCGGCAATGTCAATGATTACTACGATCCGGACAACAGCTACTTGAACGCGGTGCTGCGCACCCGACGTGGGATACCGATCTCGCTGGCCGTCCTCTGGCTGGAGCTTGCCCAGAACCTCGGCTTGCGGGCCCGTGGCGTGGCGTTTCCCGGACATTTCATGATGAAGGTCAATCTGCCCCTGGGGCAGGTGGTTATCGACCCGTTCAGTGGCCATTCGCTTTCTCGCGAGGAATTGTCCGAACGAATTGAGCCCTATAAGCGACGCAGCGGTCTGGTGGACGATTTCGACGTTCCCCTGGGCCTCTATCTGCAGTCGGCTAATCCGCGGGAGATCGTCGCGCGGGTTTTGCGAAATCTCAAGGAAGTGCACCGGAAGCAGCAGGATTGGGGTCGCTTGATTGCAGTGCAGGACCGGCTGATCGTGCTCCTGCCAGACGCCTGGGTTGAACGACGCGATCGGGGCATGGCGCTTGCCGAGCAGGGCGATTCGGCCCGTGCCGTCGGAGACCTGGAGGTCTATCTGCTCCATGCAGATGATGCGCTGGACCACGAGTTGGTCGCTGTGCAGGTCTCTCGTCTGCGAAGTACGCTCGGCTGATTGGTGCTGCACGGAGCTGCGGTGCTCTGTGCGCAAGCAAGCCGTTGCTGCCGGCTTCACCCTCGTAAAATCGAATGCTCAGTGCCGGTATTTCGCCGTTTGCGCTGCATTTATCCGGTGTACGCACGAATTTCATCCATGAATTTGCTGTCTGGTGGCTCTTCATCCCTCTGCAGATGCGGCGCACTTGCGCCGGTCAAAACTGCAGGCCGCGCAAATAGCCCTGGGTAGCTTCGTGCAACAGCTAGCACTCGATATCGGGCTGTCGACCACGCCCACTCTCCAGAGCTTCCGACCCGGGCAGAATGCTTCGGCACTGGAACACCTGCGACTGTGGACGGGGACAGGTGCGAGCGACGGCAATTTGCAAGTTTTGTCGCCGGTTCCCACCTATCTTTGGGGTGAAGCAGGTTGCGGAAAAACCCACATGTTGCGCGCGGTGGCGGCTTCTTTGCGCGCCCAGGGCGCAGCCGTTGGATGGCTCGACGCCCACTCTCAGCCAACTGAGTCATTTGGCGAGGAATGGGCAGTTGTGTTGATGGATGATGTTCATCTGTACGATGCCCAGCAGCAGCAGCTTGCTTTCAACTGGTTTGTCAATGCGATGGCCCCTTCGAGTGGACCCGCGCGGGGCGTGCTGGCGGCTGGTGCGCTGCCGCCAGCAGATCTGCGCTTGCGCGACGATTTGCGCAGCCGTCTGGGATGGGGACATATCTTTCAGTTGCATGTGCCCGATGAGGCCGAACGACGTGCGGTACTGCGTCAGCAGGCAGACGCTCGCGGAATTTTCCTCGGCGACGAGGTCATGGATTACATGCTGCACCGCTTCAGCCGCGATCTGGGGAGCCTGATGCAACTGCTCGACCATCTCGACGGGTACGCTCTGCGCACACAGCGTGCCATCACCATTCCCTTGATCCGCTCGATGCTGGAGAACGACGCTTGATTTCCCTGCATGATCCCGAGCGCGGGTCCGCTTCAACTGCGCGGACTCCGAGCTCTTCATCCTTCTGTGCCAAGCCACGGTTCGCACTTTTCGATCTGGACCACACCTTGCTGCCTCTGGATTCCGATTTCGCCTGGGGCGAGTTCACGACGCGAATCGGATGGACCGATCCCGAGAGGTTTGCGCTGCGCAATGCAAAATACTTCGAGCACTATCGCGCCGGCACTCTCGATATCCACGATTACGTCCGGTTTGCCACCGAGGCAGTGCGTCTGCAGGGCCCCGAGGCTGGCCGTGCTGCCCACCTGCGCTTCATGCGTGAGGTGATTGAGCCTGCCATGCTGTCGCCAGCACGCGCGCTGCTGGAAAAGCATCGTTCGCAGGGTGACGGCATCGTCATCGTCACTGCGACCAATTCGTTCGTCACGCGCCCGATTGCCGATGCCTTCGGCGTCGAGGACCTGGTGGCCGTCGATCTTGAACGCGACGCCTCCGGCTGGATCACCGGTGAAATCGACGGAACGCCATCCGCTCGGGAAGGCAAAGTGAGGCGCATGGTCCAATGGCTGGGCGATCGTGGTCTCACGTGGTCCGATGTGCACACGACGTTCTACAGCGATTCAGTGAACGACCTGGCGCTGCTGGAGCAGGTCGACGAGCCGGTCGCCACCAACCCGGATTCGCGTCTGCGGGCTCTCGCACTCGAGCGTGGCTGGCGCATTCTCGATCTGTTCGAAGCAGAAGAAAAACAATGATCAAACAATTTATCGACAAATTACTGGGCAAGGCGGCCGGAGCCGCAAACGCGACCAAGCGCCCCACCTTTGGTAAGCGGATTGAAGTAACCGCGGCGGAACATGGCATCGACCCTGGCTTGGTCGACAGGCGCGCAACCGACGTCGTACAAACGCTCCAGCGTGCTGGCCACCAGGCCTACATCGTAGGCGGTGCAGTGCGCGACCTGTTGCTGGGACTGCGGCCCAAAGATTTCGATGTGGCCACAACAGCCACGCCTGAAGAAGTGAAGGCGCTCTTCAGGCGCGCTTTCATCATCGGCCGAAGATTTCGCATCGTGCACGTGGTTTATGGACGGGGTCGCGAGCACGAGGTGATCGAGGTGTCTACCTTCCGTGCATATATGGACAACGCCGCAGCAGAACAGGTTGCCGGCAACGAAAAAACAAGCAAGAGTCAATTGGCGGGCATGACGCATGCAGTTGATTCGTCTGGGCGCGTATTGCGCGACAACGTGTGGGGACCGCAGAACGAAGACGCCACCCGCCGCGACTTCACCATCAACGCGATGTATTACGACCCCGAGACGCAGATCGTGGTGGACTACCACGGTGGCTTCAAGGACGCCAAGAAGCGCACGCTCCGGATGATCGGCGATGCCGCCACCCGGTACCGCGAAGATCCGGTACGCATCATTCGTGCGGTGCGGTTCGTTGCCAAGCTGAGCCACCTCGGTTTCACGCTCGACCCGAAAACGGCCGCGCCGCTGGTGCGTTCGCACGGTTTGCTGGCTGAGGTTCCGCAGAGCCGGTTGTTCGACGAGATGCT
>JBBSUX010000005.1:0-30898 GCA_038234045.1 Burkholderiales bacterium | reverse complement strand
GGCGCGCAAGACCTGATCGATGAACTGCCGCGGCGAAAGCGCGGCCAGCTGCGCGTCGAAGCGCAGAACCACCACCTGGTCGATGCCGCAGCGCGCCAGTTCGCTGAGCTTGTCGCGCAGTGTTCCGATGCGGGCCGGAGCCAGGCTGGATTTACCTTGCTGGGCCGCAAAATAATCACGCGGATGCGGCTCGAAGGTCAGCACGCAGCTGGGCAGCCCGCGATGCCGCGCTTCGCCCTGCAACAGCGACAGCATGGCCTGGTGGCCGCGATGGACGCCGTCGAAGTTGCCGATGGTGAGGGCGCATTCTGGCGCCAGACCGGGATGCCGCAAGCCGCGGAAGATTTTCATGACCGTGCATTGTCCCGCACGAAAGTGCCCGTGGCGGTTACCGTTGCTAGCGGGTGCGGCCGGGCTTGCATTCACTGTACAGTGCACCCGTTTTAATAGCACGTTGCGCAGGCGGAATGTGCGTCACGACACGAAATCATCACACAAGCGGTATATTGTGGGCTACCGTTCACGCCGCCTGGCAAGTGGCGCGACCGTCCGAGCATTCCATTGACGTGCTGGCAGCGCTACCTTTTCAGGTGCACCGCCGGCTTTGACGAGGAGCCGAGTCGTGAAGGTTTTGAAATTGTCGGCCCAAGGACTGCCCCAGTCCTGGATCAGCCTAGAGCAGGCGGTGATCCACTATGCGGCTGACGAAGTGCGCTGGGAATCAGGCGGCCAGATAGCAGTCTTTCGCGGCGGCACCAACGCCATCACCGGCGAGCAGTCGATCATCACGGTCAACAGCATCATCGGCACGCGCGGTGTTCCGCGTATCAACCCCTTCGAGATGCGGCCGGGTCTCACCAACGGCAAACTCATCACGCGGGACCGCAATGTCTGCGCCTATTGCGGCGACTTGTTCCATGAGGTCGAGCTCACGCGGGAACATATCGTTCCGTTTGCTCAGAAGGGCGTGGACACCTGGATGAACGTTGTCACCGCCTGCCGGCCGTGCAACCACCGCAAGAGCCACCGCACGCCCGAGGAGGCGAACATGCCGCTGCTCTATGCGCCCTACGTGCCGAGCCTGTGGGAAGACTTCATCCTGCGCAACCGCCGGATTCTGGCGGACCAGATGGAGTTTTTGATGGTGCATTTGCCGAAGGGGTCGCGGCTGCACGGCTGACGGATCGCCGCGTTCAAGAGCGAAATCTAACTTGGTCTTTGCGCCCAAGTCGCTGGTCGCTTCTCGATGAAGGCCTGCACGCCTTCTAGCGCGCTTTCATCCATCATGTTGCAGGCCATGGTCTGGCTGGCGTCGGCCAGCGCGGCTTCGATGCCGACCTCCAGCTGGCGATAGAACAACTGCTTGCCCATCGCGAGTGCAAGCTTGGGTTTGGCAACGATGCTCGCGACCAGCGCTTCGACTTCGGCGTCGAGTTGGTCGGGTGATGCGACGCGATTGACAAGGCCTTTCGCACGCGCCTCCTCGGCGCCGATGAACTCGCCTGTCACCAGCATTTCGAATGCGGCCTTGCGACCCACATTGCGCGACAGCGTGACGCTTGGCGTCGAGCAGAAAAGGCCAACGTTCACGCCGCTGACCGCAAAGCGTGCATCGCTAGCCGCCACCGCGAGGTCGCAGATGGCAACGAGCTGGCAGCCGGCTGCGGTCGCGATGCCGTGCACGCGCGCGATCACCGGGACGTCGAGCTTTTGCACCGCCAGCATCATTCGGCCACAGCGGTCGAACAGTGCGCGGTAGTAGTCGGCGGAGGGCTCTGCGCGCATCTGCTTGAGGTCATGCCCGGCGCAGAACGCCTTGCCGGCACCAGCTAGCACGACCGCGCGCGCGCCTTGGTCTTGCGCCACTGCTTCGAGTTCGGCCGACAACGCGTCGATCATTTGCTCGGACAGCGCGTTGTAGGACTGTGGGCGGTTCAAGGTCAGCGTGACGACGCCGCGATCGTCGCGGGCAATCAAGACAAAAGGCGCATCCGTCATGTGGTTGCGTTCTCCGCCGCGCGTTGGCGCAACGCGAATTTCTGGATCTTGCCGGTTGCGGTTTTAGGAATCGGCTCAAAGCGCACTTCGCGCGGCACCTTGTATCCGGCGAGGAGCGATTTGCAATGTGCAATCAGGTCTTGCGCGCTCGCCGCGCCGTGGGCATGGAGTTCGACAAACGCCACTGGCGTTTCGCCCCAGCGTTCGTCCGGCTTCGCGACCACCGCGCAAGCGATCACGGCCGGATGCCGATACAGCGCATCTTCGACTTCGAGCGAGCTGATGTTCTCACCGCCCGAGATGATGATGTCTTTGCTGCGGTCGCGAATCTTCAGGTAGCGGTCGGGCTCGATCACGCCCAGGTCGCCGGTGTGGAACCAGCCGCCTTCGAAAGCCGCAGCTGTGGCCTTCGGATTCTTCAGGTAGCCCTTCATCACGATGTTGCCGCGGAACATGATCTCGCCCATGGTCTGGCCATCGGCGGGCGACTCGGTCATCGTTTCAGCGTCCATCACCGTCATGCCTTCCTGCAGCATGTAGCGCACGCCTTGCCGGCCATTGAGCCGCGCTTGCTCGGACAGATCCTGCGCAGCCCAGTCGGCGCGCTTGACGGCGACTGACGCCGGACCATAGACCTCGGTCAGGCCGTAGACATGCGTGAGGTCAAAGCCGATTTTCGCCATGCCCTCGATCATCGATGCCGGAGGCGCCGCGCCCGCGACCAGGGCGCGTACCGGGCCGCCCAAGCCCTCGCGCAGCGCCGCAGGTGCAGCGATCAAGAGGCTGTGCACAATCGGCGCCGCGCAGTAGTGATCGACCTTGTGATCCCGCATCGAGTCGAGGATGGCTTTGGCTTCGACTTTGCGCAGGCAAACGTGCGTGCCGCCGAGCATTGCCACCGTCCACGGAAAGCACCAGCCGTTGCAATGGAACATCGGCAAGGTCCACAAATAGACCGGAAAGTGCGGCATGGTCCAGCTCGCCGCATTGCAAACTGCGTTGAGGTAGGCGCCGCGATGATGCGTTACCACGCCTTTGGGGTCGCCAGTGGTGCCCGAGGTGTAAGACACCGCGATCGCATCCCATTCGTCTTGCGGGCCTTCGAGCCGTGCCAGCGGTTTGTGCGCCGCGAGCAGGGCTTCATATTCGTATTCCCCGAGCCGCTCGCCGGGGCCTGTGAATTCCCTATCGCAAACGTCGATCACGACCGGTGTGCGCCCGTGCTCCTCGCGCAGAAGCCGCAACGCTTCGCCCATCACCGGTGCGAATTCGCGATCGGTGATCAGCACATCGCATTCGCAGTGGTTCAGTTGCCAGGCCAGCAGGGGTGCATCGAGCCGGGTATTCAAGGGGTTGAGCACCGCGTTGATACCTGGGACTGCGTAATGCACCTCGACCATTTCAGGCGTGTTGGGCAGCATCGCACTCACGGTACTGCCGCGCTGGATGCCGAACGAACGCAAGGCTGCGGCCAGCCGCGCCGAACGTTCGCGCACCGTTCGCCAGTCGTAGCGTCGCGCGCCGTGAATGACCGCGGGCAGGTCGCCGAAGACGTCAGCGCTTCGCTCGACGAAGCTCGCGGGCGACAGCGCAACATGATTGGCGCTTTGCCGTTCGAGGCCGGCTTCGTACATGCTTGGCGTACTCATGTTGTCGTCTCCACAGGTCGCAATGGCGCGGCAAATTCACCTTCACCGGCATCAGCCTGCGTCGATCAGCGCGCGGGTTCGGCCGTCAATAGGTGAGTTCGAGCAGCGTTACGTTGCCGTCAGCAACGGGCCAAGTCTGGCCGGCAATCTGCTCGTCGTTAAAGCGCCCAACCACGGTGCGGGTGCGTGCGTCGGCCAGCCGCAATGTGCTGAGCGATACACCCGCGCCGGTAGGCGGCACACCAGGAACCACTGCGCTGCCGTCGAACATGATGCTGTCGCGCTGCCGGTCGAAGTAACCGCGCGGCCGCGAGAGCAATACCACCGCGCCGCCTTCTGAACGGAGCGCAGGGGCGAGACGTTCCGGCCTGAAGTTCAGATGACGCGTACTGCGCGGAAGAGCGCTGCGGTAGACATGGGTTGTGGTGTAGCCCGGCGCGCTGACGACGAATTCATAAGTGGCAGCGGAGTTAGCGGTGAATGGCCCCCAGTGGCCATCGCGCCCGATCAGCGTTGAGAACGCCTCGCGCCCCATGCGCGCGCCGGTGGCAGGATCGGTCTGCCAGATTTCGAGCTTTGCGCCTTCGAGCGGCTGGTTGTTGACGAAATTGCCCGAAGTGGCGTCGATGCTGGAGGCGCCACGACCGGTGACCATGCCCTGCAGAACCGGATGCACCTCTGCGATCACGGCGGTGGTTGCTGGCGCGCTGCCGGTGAGGAAACGCCACATGGCATCGAATGCCATGGGTGAGAACGCTGTTTCGCGGTGATCTACGCGCGGCAGAACGACGTTGGTGGCGCCCGTCAGCGCCGGACCCTCTGTGGTTATCCCTGTCGGTTTACCGGCCAAGCCGATGAACTCACCAGTGGTCTGAGCGTACTTGTCATTGTTGTCAGAACGGATAGTGAGCCAGCGGATGCCGGGAGTGGCTTCAGGGTCACCGGGATGTTCAGGCTTGTTCAGCGCCGTCAGGAAAGGCCCCGTGCCGGAGAACTCGCTGCCCTCCTTGTAGCCCGGCAGCGACCAGACGCCGTGGTTCGGGGTGCCGCCCAGGATCACATGGCTCACCGTCTCGCGGCCGGCGCCATTGGCGATGTAATCACGAATGGCATAACCGCCGCGCGAATTGCCGATCAAAACGCATTTGTCGGCGCCCGTCTCCAGCAATACTCGTTTGACCTCGGCGGCGAGAAAGTCGCGCTGTTCGCGGGTGGAGCTGCGTCCTGACTGGGCCTTCTGATCCTCGTCGCGCGCAAGCGGGAAGGGCATGTCGCCGGCGAAGAGGCGGTCCGCCGGCCAACCGTTGGATTCGAAGCGCCAGATCGTCGTCTGCCACAGGCCGGAGTTGTCGCCGTTGCCGTGGACGAAGATGACCGGCGGCGTAAACGCCGGCCCGCGCATGCCGATGGTGCTTGCGCATCCCGCCATGAACACCGAGGGCAAAAGCGCAGAGCCAGCCAGGCCCAGAATCACGTGGCGACGTCGGGTCATCGGAAACCTCTTTGGTGAAAGTTGTGGGGGACTCTACCGACAAGTGTTGATTCGAAAATCCAGGCCGGTAGTTTCAAATCAAAAGAAATAGCTAGTTGCGCTTATGGGTAAAGCGCTACCGGCACTTTTGGTTCATGGTTTCATATTGGGCCAGCCACCGGCAGAGCAGCGTGCGTCAGGCAAAAACGCCAGCTGTTTCTGTCATGTTCTCAGACACCTGGCCGAGGTGATAGAGCGTGTCGCCGAAGCTCATTTCGAGTTGCGTCAGGCGGCGGAAATAGTGACTGACGATGTACTCATCGGTCATGCCGATGCCGCCATGCAGCTGAACCGATTGCTGGCCGACAAAGCGCATCGACTGGCCGAGCTGCACCTTGGCGCGCGAGATGGCGCGGCTGCGTTCCTCGGCCGGAGCATTGAGCTTTAACGTGGCGTAGTAGCTCATTGAGCGCGCCAGCTCCAGCTGCATCTTCAGATCGGCCATGCGGTGGCGCAATGCCTGAAAGCTGCTGATCACCACACCGAACTGCTTGCGGGTGTTCAGGTATTCGGCCGTGGTCGCAACCGCCTTGTCCATGATGCCCACCGCTTCAGCGCAAGCTGCGGCAATGGCGATATCCAGCGCGTGCGCCAGGGCAGGAGCGCCATCGGTCACTGCGAGGGTTGCGGGAGTATCGGACAGCATCAGCTCTGCTGCCCGGCTGCCGTCCTGCGTCCCGTAGCCGTGGGTGCTGGCGCCAGAAGCGCCTTTTTCCACAAGGAAAAGAGCCAGCTCGTTGTCGAGCATGGCGGACACCAGCCAGCCGTCGGCCTTGTCACCCGCCACGACTACGCTCTTGGTGCCGCTCAGCGTGTGGCCCTTGCCACCCGTATCTTGGGTTGCTCGCGTTTCGCAGGTGTCGTGGCGATAGCGCGTCTTGCGCTCCAGATAGGCGAGGGTGACGAGAGATTCGCCTGACGCGATCTTCGGCAGCCAGGCTTCCTGTACAGCGGCCTCGGCGTAGGCACCCAGCACGCCGGTAACGGCGAGCGTCTGGCCGATGGGCTCCAGCACGATGCCACGGCCGAGCTCTTCCATCACCACCATCGCATCGACCGGGCCGAAACCCATGCCGCCGTGGTCTTCGGGCACAAACAGACCCGCCAGCCCCAGCTCGGCCAGTTCACCGTAGGCGTCGCGCGAGAAGCCGCCGTCATCCTTGACGATGCTCTTTCGGCGCTCGAAGTCGTAGCCCTTGTCCACCCAGCGCCGCACCGCGTCGCGCAGCGATTCCTGATCGTCGGAGAAGTCGAAATCCATTTTGTATTCCTAGCGAAGCTCTTGATAGAGCCCCCTCCTGGAGGGGGTGCGGGGGAGCGATGTAGTCGCGTGAGCGAAGGATCGTCGGCGTCAAACGTCTGGTTACGCCAGCACCGTTTGAGCGACGATGTTTCGCTGTACTTCGTTGCTGCCGCCATAGATGGTGGTCTTGCGCATGTTGAAGTAGGTGGAGCCCAAGGGCGCATCGTCGACAATGCCGCCGGGAAAATCGCCCTGCCAGCCGGCTTCCATCGCCTCGCGGATCAGCGGCAATGCGAAGGGGCCGGCAGCCAGCATCATGAGCTCGCTATAACGCTGCTGGAGCTCGCTGCCGCGGATCTTCAAAAGGCCTGCGATATCGAGCGAGTTCTTGCCCGATTTGTCGGCCGAAAGCACGCGTAGCACCAGCATCTCAAGCGCCACCACATCCACCTCGAGCAGGGCGATCTGGTCGCGAAAGCGCATGTCGTCCCAAATGCCTTCGGCTTTGGCGATGCGCTTGAGACGTTCTAGTTCGCGCTTGGCGCGATTCACGTCGGCAATGTTGGTGCGCTCATGGCTCAGCAAGTGCTTGGCGTAGGTCCAACCCTTGTTTTCTTCGCCGATCAGGTTCTCGGCCGGCACCTCGACGTTGTCGAAGAACACCTCGTTGACTTCCACGCTGCCGTCGAGCAGGCGGATAGGCCGAACCGTGACGCCGGGGCTCTTCATGTCAAGCAGCAAAAAGCTGATGCCGGCCTGGGGCTTTCCTTCGGTGCCGGTGCGCACCAGATTGAACATCCAGTCGCCGTATTGGCCGAGCGTTGTCCAGGTTTTCTGGCCGTTGACGATGTACTTGTCGCCCTGGCGCACCGCCCGCGTTTTCAGGGATGCCAGATCGGAGCCGGAGCCCGGCTCGCTGTAACCCTGGCTCCACCAGACTTCACCGCTCGCAATGCCGGGCAAAAAGCGCTTTTGCTGTTCGGCATTCCCGAAAGCCTGGATCACCGGTGCCACCATGACCGGCCCGAACGGCACAACGCGCGGCGCTCCGGCAAGCGCGGTTTCTTCTTCGAACAGGTGCTTCTGCACAGCGGTCCAACCGGGGCCACCGAATTCCTTCGGCCAGCCATAACCAAGCCAACCTTTTTTGCCAAGTATCTTGGCCCAGCGCTGCATGTCGTCGCGCGTCAGTTCGAGCGCGTGATGCACCTTGTGCGAAATGTCTTCGGGCAGGTTTTCCTTGACCCAGGCGCGGATTTCTTCGCGAAAGGTCTGCTCCTGCGGGGTAAATGCCAAGTCCATGGGCGGTATCTCCAGTGATTTCGCAGGTTTTAGCACGCTCGTTCGCTTGCGTCCTGTCCGGGGTGCGACAAAGCCCTCAGTCCCGGCAGCGGATCTTCGTGAGGTCGCGTCGTCATAATCCCGGCGCTGATGAAAAACCTCGTGATTCTGATCTCCGGCGCCGGCAGCAACATGCAGGCAATCGTCAGGGCATCGCGCCGTGACAACTGGGAGCGGCGCCTGGGCGCGCGCATTGCCGCGGTCATCAGCAACCGCTCCGAAGCAGCCGGCCTCGCGTGGGCCAAGGAGGAGGGGATCGCCACAGACGTGCTTAATCACAAGGATTTCGGCAGCCGGGAAGCATTCGATTCGGCGCTGGCGGAGCGCATCGATCGCCACGCGCCGGCTCTGCTGGCTCTCGCTGGTTTCATGCGCATCCTGTCCGATTCGTTCGTCGCGCGATATGAAGGTCGCATGGTGAACATTCATCCTTCACTTTTGCCGGCTTTCACGGGGCTCAATACCCACCAGCGCGCGATCGATGCCGGATGCCGGTTTGCGGGAGCGACGGTGCACCGGGTGATTCCTGCGCTCGATGCTGGTCCGATCGTGGCGCAGGCGGTGGTGCCGGTTTTGGCCGGGGACGCGGCGGCGGCGCTTGCTGCGCGCGTGCAGGCGCAGGAGCACGTGCTCTATCCAGCGGCGATCGCGGCTCTGTTGGCGGCAATGCCAGCGGGGCTGTCCGAGCGCGCCGTTTCGCCGCTGGTTTCCGCGCCTTAAGACGTTCCGGATGAAGGCGGAATGGGACAATCCACCGGATGCACCCCAAAGCCCTCCTAGACGCCTGCTCTGAACTGGTCCGGCGCACGCTGACCTTCGAACACCCCGCCGATTCCGTCGTTTCCCGTTTCTTCCGCGAGAACAAGGCACTCGGGCCGCGCGAGCGCGCGACGCTTGCCGAGACCACCTACAACGTGCTGCGGCGCAAACTTTATTTTGAGTACCTCGCGCGATCTGGTAGCGGTCCGCGCGAGCGGCGCCTGGCAATCCTCGGGTTTCACGGCCCACGCGATTTCGTAAAGGCGGCGCTCACCGATGCGGAAAAAGTCTGGCTCGATCAGGTAGACAGCATCAAACCCGCCGATCTGATGGACCCGCATCGCCACAACCTGCCGGAATGGCTGGTCGCGCCCCTCAAAGCGCAGACGGGCGATGGTTTCTGGGCGCTGGCCGAGAGTCTTCAGCAGCCCGCTCCGCTCGATCTTCGTGTCAATGTTTTCAAGGAAAAAAGAGCTGTAGTGCAGAAGGAACTTGCGCAATTAGCTATCAAGTCTGAACCATCGCCGTATTCTCCGTGGGGGCTGCGCATCGACGCCAAGCCGGCGCTAACCAAGCTGGATCTGTTCATCCGCGGCGCGATCGAGGTGCAGGACGAAGGCTCTCAGTTGCTGGCACTGCTGCTCGATGCGCACCGCGGGGAGATGGTGGTGGATTTCTGCGCCGGCGCCGGTGGTAAGACGCTGGCCATCGGCGCCACCATGCGCAATACCGGGCGGCTTTACGCTTTTGACACCTCGGCGCATCGACTGGATGCGCTCAAGCCCCGCTTGGCGCGCAGTGGGCTGTCCAACGTGCATCCCGCTGCGATCGCGCATGAGCGGGACGAACGCATCAAACGCCTTGCCGGCAAGATCGACCGGGTGCTGGTGGACGCGCCCTGCAGCGGGCTGGGTACCTTGAGGCGCAATCCCGACCTCAAATGGCGCCAGTCGCCACAGTCGGTGCAGGAACTGGCAGCGTTGCAGAGCGCCATCCTCACCAGCGCCGCACGTCTGGTGAAGCCGGGCGGCAGGCTGGTCTATGCAACCTGCAGCATCCTGCCAGACGAAAACGAAGCGATTGCCGGTGCTTTTTCTGCTGCGCAGCCGGGCTTTCAGCCGCTGCAGGTGCGGGAGCTGCTGGATAACCTGAAGGTGCCCAACGCGGGAGCGCTTTGTAGCGGGCCCGCAACGGGTGGTGAATACCTGCGCTTGTGGCCGCATTCACACGCGACGGATGGCTTCTTTGCCGCGGCTTGGACGCGCGCAAGCTGAACCCGGTTGGGCCAATGGTGCGTATACCAAGATAAGGGTTACCTTGGTCGCGTTAAACCAGAGTAAAACCATGTACTTATAAGGTTTTCCCCAAAACGCTGAAACCTTTAAAATGGTGAAGCTGGCCCCATCTGGTTAGCTCATGCCGGTAAAGCACCGGATTCTCAAGCGGCAACCCCGCCGATAGAAGGTGAAATGACTATTCCCGTATTTGATTCCGCTGTATTCAGCTCGGTCATCAACTGGGCCGGACACGGCCTGTTGAACTGGTCGTGGTGGGAGATCGTGCTCTACACGCTGCTGACCACGCACATCACGATCTGCGCGGTGACGATCTTCCTGCATCGTCACCAGTCGCACCGCGCGCTGGAGCTGCACGCCATCCCGTCGCACTTTTTCCGTTTCTGGCTCTGGCTGGGCACCGGCATGGTGACCAAGGAGTTTGTCTCGATCCACCGCAAGCACCATGCGAAATGCGAGACCGAAGAAGATCCGCACAGCCCGCAGACCCGCGGCATCAAAAAGCTGCTGCTTGAGGGCACAGAGCTGTACCGTGCCGAATCTCGCAACAAGGAAACGATGGTCAAGTATGGCCATGGCACGCCCAACGACTGGATCGAACGCAATCTTTACACCCGCTATTCATGGCAGGGCGTGGGTCTGATGCTGATCCTGAATCTGGCACTGTTCGGCGCTGTCGGCCTCACTGTGTGGGCGGTCCAGATGGCATGGATTCCGGTGATGGCAACAGGCGTGATCAACGGCCTTGGGCACTGGTGGGGTTATCGCAACTTCGAGTCTCCGGATGCCAGCGCCAACGTGTCGATCTGGGGTTTTCTCATCGGTGGCGAAGAACTGCACAACAACCACCACACCTATCCGACATCGGCGAAGTTTTCGGTCAAGAAGTACGAATTTGATATCGGCTGGGTCTATATCAGCTTGATGCAAAAGGTCGGCTGGGCCACGGTCAAGAAAGTTCCGCCGAAATTGATGATGGGCGATGTCAAACCGGTGGCTGACGAGAAGACGCTGGAGGCGTTGATTGCCAACCGCTATGAAGTCATGGCTGGCTATGCACGCACGGTGCGATCAACTTGCCGCCAGGAAATCGCCGCTCTGAAGGCACGCAAGGCGGACGCATCGGCACTGCAGGCAGTGCGGCGCTGGTTGCATCGCGATGTGGAGAACGTGCCAGCAGCGGCATTGCCACAGATGGCGGAAGTACGCGCTGCCTCTCCTGTGATCGACAAGATGCTGGAGATGCGCGAGGAGTTGCGTCAGCTGTGGATGAATACGACGCAGAGCCGCAGCCAGCTCACCGCGTCACTGCAAAGCTGGTGCCGCAAGGCCGAGGAGAGCGGAATTGCTGCTCTGCATGATTTCTCCGTGCGGCTGCGTGCCGCCCACATCTGAGCGGCAGCTTTTTCCGAAGAGAGCCGGTGCGCTGCCGGCTGCTACATCGATCTGTAGCGGTGAGGTAATTTGCAACAACGATGGTGATCTAGCGTTCATCTAAAAGCCGGCAAGCCACTACAGGGCTGTCGGCTTTTTTCATGGGGAAGTGCTCCCGTTCGCAACGGTGAGGCGCCATCCAAGCATTGCGGTGCGGACCAAGGCCGACTCAGCAGGCATACTCCTGTTTTCCCCGGAGGGAACATGGACTCAACACAAAAAATATTTCGCCACCAAGATTACGAACTTGTGTGCTGTGCTCGCGCAGTAGAGGGTGGCAGGTTTGTTTCATCGCTCACCATCTCGAAGCAGGTCTGGCCCAGCCGCTCTCGCGAGATTGCGGTAGAGAAGGCCCTGTATGAAACGCAGGACGCCGCCATCGACGCCGCACACGTCAAGGGATTGGAGTGGATCAAGGATTACGGTTGAGCTGCCAGTACGGCTGAGTCTTGGCGACCAGACGAGAAGCGTCGAGATGAGAGGCAAAAAAAAGCCGCCTGGCGCAGGCCGGCGGCTTTTTTCGGGAAGTAAACCGATCAGGCTTACTTCAGTTTAATTTCCTTGTACTCGACATGCTTGCGAGCCTTGGGGTCGAACTTGGTGATGGCCATCTTCTCGGGCATCGTCTTCTTGTTCTTGGTCGTGGTGTAGAAATGGCCGGTACCCGCAGTGGATTCCAGCTTGATTTTTTCGCGTCCGCCTTTGCTTGCCATGGTGCAGTTCTCCTAATCAGGCTTGACCACGGGCGCGCAAATCTGCGAGCACGGAATCGATGCCGTTCTTGTCGATCAGGCGCAATGCAGCGCTTGAAACGCGCAGACGCACCCAGCGGTTTTCCGTCTCGACCCAGAAACGGCGATATTGCAGGTTCGGCAGGAACCGGCGCTTGGTCTTGTTGTTGGCGTGGGAAACATTGTTTCCGCTCATCGGGCCTTTGCCCGTGACTTCACATACGCGTGCCATGAGGACACTCCGATACTTCAAACAGCTGCAACTTGCGCCACAGCCTCACCTCGCCAGGAATGGGTGGCGGTAACCCGAGATTTACCGGATAGCTCGGTACCGGCTTGCGCCGCTGCCTTGCTCAGCAAAGCCCGCGATTATAGCGCTTCACAAGTGAGCAGCCATCGCAACGAGCCTATTCCTCCAGCTCGAGGAAGCGCTGCGCATCAAGCGCCGCCATGCAGCCGGTGCCTGCACTGGTGATGGCCTGACGATAGATATGGTCCTGTACATCGCCGGCGGCGAACACGCCGGGCACGCTGGTCATGGTGGCAAAGCCCTGCAGGCCGGATTGGGTGACGATATAGCCGTCGTTCATATCCAGCTGCCCCTGGAAGATGTCGGTGTTGGGGTGGTGGCCGATAGCGATGAAGCAGCCGTGCACAGCCAGTTCCTCGGCCTCGCCGGTGCCCATGTGCTTCAGGCGGACGCCGGTCACGCCGCTTTCGTCGCCCAGTACTTCGTCAAGCACGTTGTGAATCTTCAGCTCCATCTTGCCGGCGGCTACCTTCTCGGCCACTTTGTCCAGCAGGATGGGCTCGGCGCGAAATTTGTCGCGACGGTGAATGAGATAAACCTTGCTCGCGATGTTGGAGAGATACAGAGCTTCCTCGACCGCCGTATTGCCACCGCCTACCACACACACTTTCTGGTCGCGATAGAAGAACCCGTCGCAGGTAGCGCAACCGGAGACACCGCGCCCCATGAAGGCTTGCTCCGAAGGCAAGCCCAGATATTTGGCCGATGCGCCTGTGGCAATGACCAGGGTGTCGCAGGTGTAGTTGCCACTGTCACCGGTGAGCGTGAACGGGCGGCGACTGAAATCGACCTTGTTGATGTGGTCGAACACGATCTTGGTGTTGAAGCGCTCGGCATGCGCCAGAAAGCGCTGCATCAGTTCGGGACCCTGCACGCCATCCACATCGGCGGGCCAGTTGTCCACCTCGGTGGTCGTCATCAGCTGGCCTCCTTGGGCAATGCCGGTCACAAGGAGCGGGTGAAGATTGGCCCGAGCCGCATAGACGGCCGCGGTGTAGCCGGCCGGGCCGGAGCCCAGAATAAGAACTTTGGCGTGCTGCGGAGAAGACATTGATTTGGGGATGGGACGATGGAATGAATGGCGAGTGCCATTGTAGAAAAGGCTCCGTCTCCCGGGCAGGCGAAGTGAATTGCTCGGGGTACATTCAACTTTGGCACCACGCTGACTCTGTGGCCGGTGATCGGTCGGCCTCGGGCTTGCGGTAAGCTTCGCGGCCGCTATGACTTATTCGCTCCGCACGCTGGCCGATCCGCCAAAAGCCAGGCCTGCCTCCCGCACGCCGGCTCACGGATTTGCCCATGAACTCGCTCTTGTCATCGGCCTGATCGCCCTCGCGTTCTGGCTGATTGCGATGGTGAGCTATTCGCCACAGGATGCTGCCTGGTCGACCACGGGTGCTGATTCAGGCGTGACCCTCAACTGGGGCGGACGCCTCGGGGCGTTCATCTCCGACGGAAGTTACTTTCTCCTCGGATTTTCCGTCTGGTGGTGTTTTGCGGCTGGAGTACGGGCCTGGGTCGCGTCCCTCGCGCGCTGGATGCGTGGGGGCGACGCCATAGAGCCCAAAACCTGGAACCGGTCGCGCGTAGCTTTCTGGGTCGGGCTGGTGATCCTGCTTTGCGCCAGCACCGCACTCGAGTGGGCCCGGCTCTATCGTTTCGAGGGCCACTTGCCGGGAGGGCACAGCGGCGGCGTACTTGGCTTCATCACCGGGCCATTGGGCGTGAAATGGTTGGGGTTCGCCGGTTCGGGCCTGCTATTCATCGTTTTGGTGGTGCTGGGGTGTTCGCTGGTCTTCCGGTTTTCATGGGGCCATGTGGCGGAACGCCTGGGAAGCCGGCTTTACGCGCTGGTGGAAACGCGTCGCGAAAAGCGCGAGATCGCCGAAGACCGCGAAGCCGGCAAGCTGGCCGCGCGCGAACGTGAGGAAGTGGTGGAAGAGGAGCGCGTTGAAATCGGCCACAACCCGGTGCCGGTGCGGGCGCCGGTTGCTCGCGCTGCGATCGAGCCGGTGCTGGACATTCCGGTCAGCGAGCGCGTCGTGAAGGAGCGGCAGAAGCCGCTGTTCAGCGAAATGCCCGATTCGCAGCTGCCTCAGGTCGGTCTGCTCGACAGCGCGCCGCAGCGTCAGGAGACGGTTTCGCCTGAAACGCTGGAAATGACCAGCCGACTGATTGAGAAGAAACTCAAGGATTTCGGCGTTCAGGTTCATGTGATCGCCGCCTCGCCCGGCCCGGTCATCACGCGCTACGAGATAGAGCCTGCCCTTGGCGTGAAAGGGTCTCAGATTGTCGGTCTGGCAAAAGACCTGGCCAGATCCCTTTCGCTGGTGTCGATACGTGTGGTGGAGACGATTCCCGGCAAGAACCTGATGGCGCTCGAACTGCCCAATGCCAAGCGGCAAACCATCCGTCTTTCTGAAATCCTCGGCTCGCAGATCTACCACGACGGCAAATCGCTGCTGACGATGGGTCTCGGCAAGGACATCATCGGAAACGCGGTGGTGGCTGATCTTGCAAAGATGCCTCACGTGCTCGTTGCCGGCACCACTGGCTCCGGGAAATCGGTAGGGATCAACGCCATGATTCTCAGCCTGCTGTACAAGGCCGAAGCGCGAGACGTGCGGATCCTGATGATCGATCCGAAGATGCTGGAGATGTCGGTTTACGAAGGCATTCCGCACCTGCTGGCGCCTGTGGTGACCGACATGAAGCAAGCCGCACACGGCCTGAACTGGTGCGTGGGGGAAATGGAGCGGCGTTATAAGCTGATGAGCAAGCTCGGCGTGCGCAATCTGGCGGGCTACAACGTCAAGATCGACGAGGCCGCCGCACGCGAGGAATTCATCAGCAACCCGTTCAGCCTCACGCCGGAGAGTCCCGAGCCGTTGGAGCGCTTGCCGCACATCGTAGTGGTGATCGACGAACTGGCCGATCTGATGATGGTGGTCGGCAAGAAGATCGAGGAACTGATTGCGCGGCTCGCGCAGAAGGCGCGGGCTGCTGGCATCCATCTCATCCTCGCAACGCAGCGGCCGAGCGTGGACGTGATCACCGGCCTGATCAAAGCCAATATTCCCACGCGGATCGCGTTCCAGGTAAGCAGCAAAATCGACAGCCGGACTATCCTCGATCAGATGGGAGCCGAGGCGCTGCTGGGTATGGGCGACATGCTCTACATGGCCAGTGGTACCGGATTGCCGATACGGGTGCATGGCGCTTTCGTTAGCGACGAAGAGGTGCATCGTGTCGTCGCTTACCTGAAGGAGCAAGGCGGCGAGCCCAACTACATTGAAGGCGTGCTCGAAGGCGGCACCATCGATGGCGAGAGCACAGATTTTCCTGGGGGCGAGAGTGACAGCGCCGAGAAAGACCCCATGTATGACCAGGCGGTCGAGGTCGTTCTGAAGAACCGCAAAGCCAGTATTTCTCTGGTGCAGCGCCACCTGAAGATCGGTTACAACCGCGCTGCACGGCTGGTTGAAGATATGGAGAAGGCTGGCCTTGTGAGTGCCATGAGTGGCAGTGGGCAGCGTGAAATTCTGGTGCCCACGCGCAACGAAGATTGATGGGTTCGCCAACCGCCCTGCGTGTGCAGCCGTTGTGTCATTGCTGATGTCGGGTTGAAGCCGGCCTGGCAGCGCACCTCTTTCTAAAACATCCATTTCCATGCACCACCGAAGTCCCAATTACTTGGTCGGCCGCCTCGTCAGGCTGACTTTTGCTTCTATTTTGGTAGCTTCTAGCGCTTCATCTGCATGGGCTGACGGCCTTTCGAGCTTGCAGAATTTCATGCGTGACGTGAAAAATGGCGAAGCCAATTTCACCCAAACCGTCACTGCGCCAGCGCGCGATGGCCAGGCGCCCCGGGTCAAGAATTCTTCCGGGACCTTCGCATTCAGCCGGCCCAACCGGTTCCGCTTTGACTACCAGAAGCCTTTTCTCCAGACGATGGTGGCGGATGGCAAAACCCTGTGGCTTTACGATCGGGATTTGAATCAGGTGACAGCACGTGATCAAGCCGACGTACTCAGCTCCACGCCGGCTGCGCTGATCACTTCGGCGGCGGATCTCTCCGACCTGAAAAAAAGCTTTGTCTTGACCGACGAGCCCGATCGTGACGGCTTGCAGTGGGTGCTCGCAACGCCGCAGAAAGACGACGGCCAGTTGCGCAGCGTGCGCGTGGGATTTCGCGGAGAGCAGCTCGCGTCGCTCGAAATTCTCGACAGTTTTGGCCAGCGCTCGGAGATGAAATTTGAGCAGATCAAATCCAACACCAAGCTGCCGGCATCGACCTTTGTCTTCACGCCACCGAAAGGGGCTGACATACTGCGGCCCTGAGCGGGACGTTGCAGGACTGTGGGGGTGTGCTTTCGTCGGTGCAGTTCGTTCAGGTTGAGAGCTTCGCTCTTCTTTTCAGGGGACAAGGATGATTTCGATCAAATCGGTTCAGGTGGCCTTGTGCATATTGATTGCAGCTGGGGCGGCATCGTCAACCTATGCATCCTGCTTCACCATCTATGACAGCCACGACAAGATGGTGTATCAGTCTCCAGAGGCACCCGTCGACATGAGCTATCAGCTGCACCAGACAGTGCCCGAGCGTTTCGGTTCCGGCGCCAGCATGGTCTTCACGCTGTCGGACGACTTCTGTCAGGTCGTAGGGCTCGACAAACCATCGGCAACCGGTCCAAGCTCTGCTTATTCTGGATACTTTGGCGCCTCCGACAGCCAGTTGGGAGCGCCGACTCCTGCCAATGCGCGCGGCCGCAGAACGAATCCGTCGGTCGTGGTCGCACCAGCGCGCGCATCCATGTAATTCGCTGGTTGACGCCACAGATATGGACCCCCAGAAAATCTGCATAGTCGGTGCCGGTGCCATCGGTGGTTTTATCGGAGCAAGACTCGCGCATGAAGGCAAGCACAAGGTAGCCGCACTGGCACGTGGAGCAACGCTTCAAGCATTAAGACGGAACGGCTGGCAGCTTCAGGAGGCAGGTCGCACGATTCAAGCGCCAGCGACGGCGCACGAGGATCCCGCCGCCCTGGGCGGGCCGCAGGATCTGCTCATCATTGCCGTGAAGGGCACGTCGCTGGCAGAAGTGGCTCCGGTGCTCGCGCCGCTCATCGGCCCACACACCGTGATTCTTCCCGCGATGAATGGTGTTCCGTGGTGGTTCTGTCAAAAGGTACCTGGCTGGGACACAAGCGCACCTCTGGCAAGCGTCGATGCCGGCGGTTTCATTGCGCGAGCCTTGCCCGCATCTCATGTGTTGGGATGCGTGGTTCATGCGAGTACGGCACAGGCAGCGCCTGGCATTGTTGGGCATGTGATGGGGCAGGGCCTGATCATCGGAGAACCAGGCGGGGACACATCCAGTCGAGGCGAACGCATTGCTCAGTTGCTGCGGGATGGCCGATTCGACGTGACAGTATCGAGCGACATCCGAAAAGACATCTGGTACAAGCTATGGGGCAATCTCACGATGAATCCGCTATCGGCGGTGACCGGCGCAACGGTCGATCGCTTGCTGGATGACCCCTTGGTGCGAAGCTTCTGCGCAGATGCGATGCGGGAAACCGCCGAAGTCGGTCGGGCAATTGGTTGCCATATCGAACAGACGGCAGAAGACCGATTTGCAGTGACCCGCAAGCTTGGCGCTTTCAAGACATCAATGCTGCAGGACGCAGAGGCCGGTCGCCCGCTTGAACTCGACGCCATCGTGACAGCAGTCAAAGAGATCGCCGGCCGCGTGGGTGTTGCGACGCCATCCATCGACACTTTGCTGGGCATAGCAAGGGTGTTCGGCCAATCGCACGGCCTCTATCCGGCGCCGCCAGCTTGAGGCCAGCGGCGCTTGCCGGCGAATTCGATCTCAATATCGTTGCTTCGGAACCAGCAGCACCGGGTTGTCGGTTTTAGGATTGATGGTGATGGTTCGGGCGCCGCGGGGAACCTTGATGGTCTCGACTTCCCGGATCACACCGCCTTGCGACACGTTGCCTTCCATTTCGCCCATGCCTTTGACACGTGCAAGGCAGGCAGCCTTGTCATCAGCGGCGTTGAATACGTCGCACCGCTTCAGGCGGTTTGCCATGTAGTCTTCGTGGCCTGCTTCCATCAAATCGCCATGCCTGCGGTCTGCCGCGGCATTACGCGCCTCGGTCAGGCAGGTGGCACGGGCCTGCGGCGTGCGGCCTTCCTTGCAGGACATCATCTCGTGGCGAGTGCTCCCGCTGTGATCGATGCCGGGCGTGCGGGGAACGCCTGGGCGAGCTTGTGCAAAGGCTGTGCCGGCAACCAGCAGGAAAGCTGCAGCGGCAAGGGTGGCGCGCAGCGCACCGGGAGCGCTGGTTCGAGCAGAGGGCGAGGAATGGCGTGACAGGATGTTGTTCATGCAGAAATCTCCAGAAAAGGGACAATGACCATTCCTAGAATCCCACAGCTGCCTGGCACCTGCGCAGGAGCCAAGGGACAGCTCACGCGGGGCTTGTTCGCAAGTTCCGATAGGACAACACCGATCTCCAATGCACGAGCCTTTGGTTCTCCCTGGTTTTGTTTCCGAAGTGGCCCCCATCCTTGCATGTGGGGGACCACAGCAAAATTGCGGCTTCCCAGCCACTTACCTCTACTACAAAGGATTGAACTATGAAAGCAACCTGGAACGGCGTGACCATTGCCGAAAGCAGCGATACCGTGCTCGTCGAGGGCAATCATTATTTCCCTGCGGAGTCGCTCAACCGTGACTACATCACTTTCAGCAACCACCACTCGACCTGCCCCTGGAAGGGCAAGGCGAGTTATTACTCGCTGCTGGTCGAGGGCGAAATGAACACCGACGCGGCGTGGTATTACCCTGATCCCAAGCCCGAAGCAGAGGAAATCCGCGACCGCATCGCGTTCTGGAAGGGTGTCACGGTCGCAGCTTGACCTTTCTGAAAAAAGATAGCTGGTAGCGCTTGCCCGGCAATCGTCTAAGCTCTATTTCATTAATGAAATAGAGCGGGCTGCTGCGTCACTTCTATTGCTCGCTATAGCTGAAGGTCAGCCCGCCGTCGATGAAATAGGTGCTTCCAGTGACATAGGCGGCCTCTTCGCTTGCCAAGAACGCCACAACGCCGGCGACCTCTTCCGCCTTGCCGAGACGTCCCAACGGAATCTTCTTTTTGAGTGGATCGAGCAGCGTTGGTGTTTCCATCAAGTGCTTATTGATCGGCGTCGAGATTGCTCCGGGCGCCACGTTGTTGATGCGGATTCCCAGCGGTGCCAGCGAGCCGGCCAGATTGCGGGTCAACATGCGCAGTGCGCCCTTGCTGGCGCAATAGCTCGCGAAGTGCGGAAACGCGATTTCTTCGTGCACTGAACTCATGCACACTACCGCGCCGCCCTTTTTCGCTTCGCGGCAATGTCGCACGAAAGCCTGCGTGCCGAAGAAGACGCCTTTCACATTCACGTCCATCACCTGGTCGTATTCCTCTTCCGTCACATCCCAGAAATCGGAACCGTGTTCAAGCCCGGCGTTGTTCACGAGGATGTCCAGGCCGCCGAAATCTGCTACCGCCTGCCGCACCAGGTCGGCTACTTCGGCCGGGCGTGAGACGTCCGCTGCGAAATATTTCGCCTGACCGCCCGCTGCCTTGATCTGCGCGAGCAGCGGTGTTTCTGAGCCATCATCGCTGCGGCCGTTAATCACGACGTTGGCTCCTTCAGAAGCCAGGCGGACCGCGCATGCGGCGCCAATGCCTGTAGTGCTGCCGGTTATGAGTGCGGTTTTTCCGGTGAAACGTGCCATGGTCGAGGTGGTCCTTGTGGTTTGAAATTGATGGTGGGGTTTGAAGGCTGCGAAAGCAAGCCGAAACTCCCGATAGTCGTGGCACTGACAAGTCGGCCGACGGGTTGTTACGAGGACGCGCGCGCATTCGTGCGCCTCACAGCAGCGCTATCAGCGCTGTCCAGCCGGTCTGGTGGCTTGCGCCGAGCCCCTTGCCGGTATCGCCGTCGAAATATTCGTTGAAGAGCAATGCATCACTGTCTGCGTCCACTTCCGGCGGGCCGGTGCCTTCAAACGTTCGGCTTCCGTCCGGGCTCAGCAGAAAAAGCTGAAGCAACCGCGCCTGGATGAAATCCGCCACTTCGCACAAGCTCATGAAGGTGCCGGAGCCGGTCGGGCATTCAACACGAAAACCGTCACCGTAGTGCGCGTGGAAGCGGCGCAGCGATTGCACCAGCAAATAGTTAAGCGGCATCCAGACCGGCCCGCGCCAGTTGCTGTTGCCGCCAAACATGTCGGTGTCGCTCTCTGCGGGGGTGTAGTGCATCGAGTAATCGGATCCATGCAGCGTGAAATCGAAGCCCTCTTCGTCGTAAACCCGTGAAACCGCGCGGATGCCATGCGGCGAAAGAAACTCCTGCGGATCGAGCATGCGGTGCAGCAATGCCTTCATGCGGTGCCCGCGCAGGAGGCTGAAGAGGTGAACACCTTCGGTGTTGGCGTCGGCCGTCTGTGGTGTATCGGCTGCGGTTGCCGCCGCCACCGGTGTCTGCGCGACCGACGCGGTTTGCTCGGCAACGTCAGTGCTGCGGACATGCCAGTTGCTGACCAGTGCCGCAAGGTCAGGCCGCTCGTGCAACAAGGCATCCAGATGAACCCGGAGGCGAGGCAGCGCTTCCCAGCGCGCGTCGTCCATCACTTCGACCGCAAAAAGTGGAATCAGGCCGACGATGGTGCGCAGGCGCAGCCGGCGGGAGCTGCCATCTGGCAGGCGCAGCAGGTCGTAATAGAAGCCGTCTTCTTCGTCCCAGAGCCCCTCTCCGCTGCTGTTTCCAAGGTTCTCCATGGCGCCCGCGATGTAGAAGAAGTGTTCTGCGAATTTCATCGCGAGGTCCTCATACACGGGTTGGGTCAGCGCCAGTTCCATGGAAATTCGCATCAGGTTGAGCGCGAACATGGCTACCCAACTGGTGCCGTCGGCCTGCTCCAGTACGCCACCGCCCGGCAGCGGCTTGCTGCGGTCGAAAATGCCGATGTTGTCCAGGCCCAGGAAGCCGCCTTCGAAGATGTTGTTGCCCGAGCTGTCCTGGCGGTTGACCCACCAGGTGAAATTCAACATCAAGCGATGCAGCACGTGCTGGAGGAAAGCGGTGTCACCCCGCCCGGTCGCGGCAGCGTCGATCTGATAGATCTTCCATGCAGCGAGCGCTTGCACCGGCGGGTTCACACCGCTGAAATTCCATTCGTAAGCCGGCAACTGACCGTTGGGGTGCATGTAGCGGTCGTGCAACAGCAACGTGAGCTGTTCTTTGGCAAGCCGCGTGTCGATCGGTGCAATGGCGATGCAATGAAACGCCAGATCCCACGACGCGAACCACGGATATTCCCATTTGTCGGGCATCAGGATGATGTCGTGTGCCCGCACATGGCACCACGCCACATTGCGGTCATCGATGCGGGGGGGCAGGTTTTGCGCATTCGGCTCGCCATCGCGCCAGCGGCGCACGTCGTAGGCGTAGTACTGTTTGCTCCAGAGAAGCCCCGCCCAAGCCTGGCGTTGGATTCGTCGGCGATCTTCACTATGCGTCGCATCCTGACGGCTCGCATAAAAGCGATCCGCAGCGCTGTGCTGCTCTTCCACGCGGCTGTCGAATTCTCCGAACGGTGCTTGTACCGAACGATCGGAAAGACGCAGCCGAACCGTCACGCTGCCGTGCGCTGGAACCTGCAACTCAATCCAGACCGCCGCCTTGGTGCCAGGCCCGTCGGCGTACACCGCAGCAGTGTTGCCTTGCACCACGCGGTCGTTGATGCCGTCCTTGAAGCAGGGCTGCACCTGCGCCTCCTCCTGGCTGAAAAAATAACTGGCGCCCGGCTGCACCGGCACCCGGGCCGGGTTGCTGCGGTTGTCTGTGAACAGAAAGCGCGCGTTCGGCACATCGACAACGCATTGATAGGACCCGAGCGACGGTGCGTCCAGCAGCAGCACCTTGTTGCCGTCGACGTCGATCGTCTGCGTGATGCGCGGCTGCTCAGAAGGATGGGCGGTGTCCGGGTCGTGCCGGAACCACAGCGTTGGCAGCAGGTGCAGGCAGGCCGCTTCGTCGGCGCGGTTCTGCACGGTGTAGCGCACCCGCAGATCTCGCGGCGAATCTTTCGCCACCTCCACCTCAGTTTCGAAAAAGCGGCCATCGGCAAAGACGCCGGTGTCCTCTATCTCATACTCTGGCTGCTCGCGGCTGCGGGCGGCGTTTTCGCTCACCAACTGTGCGTATGGAAACGCTCGCTGCGGATATCGATAGCGCATCCGCATATAGCGGTGGGTGGGAACGTTGTCGAGGTAGTGGTAGCACTCCTTGACATCCTCGCCGTGGTTTCCTTGCCGGTTGGACAGTCCGAACATGCGCTCTTTCAGGATGGCGTCGGCGCCGTTCCAGAGCGCTAAAGCCAGGCACAGCGTTTGCTGCTCGTCGCTGATGCCCGCAATGCCTTCCTCGCCCCAGCGATAGGTGTAGCTTCGCGCCATATCGTGGGTGACGCTTTCCCATGCCTCGCCGGTTTGAGATATGTCTTCGCGTACCGTTCCCCACTGACGCTCGGTGAGATAGGGGCCCCAGGCTTGCCACGCAGGATCGTCGTCGGCGGGAGGTGAGGCGGGTGCCGACGTGGTCAAGTTGCATTCTCCGGCTCGGCAGCTAAGCCGGTCGTTGTTGCGCGCGGTAGCCAGAGATGTGGATGGCCGTCCGGGTCGGTTTCCCACCGTACCGGTGCGCTGGAGGTTTCCTTGGAATCCGCTGCTTCGAACGAGTCAGCGGTCCATACCAGAGTGGTACGTGGCAATCGGGCAGAAGCATGCGCCATGTTCGTCTCAGCTTGGGGCTGCGTGTATCCCAGCAGCTCCAGATGCGGTGTGTGTCGGGTTTGCGCATGCAGCGCTACAACGTCCACAACCGGATCAGCGATGCCGTCGAGCTGTGCTTGAGCAGGCCCGCGATTGGTCTGGCGGTTTGCAATCTGCAGTCCGAACTGCCCCTTGTAGAACTGAATGCTGGCCTCGGTCGAGGAGACCGAAATCGCGGAATGATCGATGCCGAGCGTCGGCTCTCCTGCCGGACTTTGCGAAATTTTAGATTTCCAGTAGACCGGCGGCTGGTCGGCAGGGAAGGCCAGCAGTTCAACCGGATGTCCATCCATGTCGCGAAATTTCACCGCTGCCACGCCCCCTGAAGACTGTGGCAGCTGCTGCGGTCCGCCGTGACCCACGCAGCGCAAATCCGGGTAGCAATGCAGCAGCCGACGCCATGCTGCATCCATATCGCCGACGACGACGGCAATGTGCTGAAAGCGAACATCCGTGCTACCCGAATCCGGGTCGGCGGGAGGCAGTTCTGGGCACTCCACCAGCATCAGTCGCTGATCGCCTGCGGCGAGGATGGCCCAGCGATCCGGCGTGCGATCGATGCCCCACGCCTCACCTAGCTGCGAAGCGACGTCGCGGGCGGCTTCATGCGCATCGCCATTTGCGTCCATCGGCACGAAACCGAGTGCGTCGCGATAAAAGGCTTCCGCAAGGTTGATCTTTCGAACCGGCTGCACGAAGAGCGCGAGTGCATCGAATGTCATGGCCAATTTCTTCCCTGAGTGAGCCGCTTCGGCTTTGAATCAACCGGCGCAATCACAACTTAACAGCGCCGCGGGTGTTGGTGTAAACCGCATACAGCTTGTCCCCCGCGCACAGGAACAGCCGGCTCTGCGCACGTCCACCGAAACATAGATTCGCGACGGTGGCCGGAACGTGGATTTTTCCGATCAGGCGTCCGTCGGCCGAGATGCAGTGCACACCGTCGGCAGCGCCTGTCCAGATCCGGCCGGATTCGTCGCAGCGGAATCCGTCGGCATTGCCGGGCTCGACCTTGTGGAAGATCCGGCCATTGCGCAATTGCTGCCCGTTTTCCGTCACATCGAAAACCTTGATGTGCTGCACCGGATCGGCCGCAAAGTGCAAGCCGGTTTCGGCGATGTAAAGCAGCTTTTCATCCGGAGAAAAACACAAGCCGTTGGGGCCGATGAAGTCGTCCGACACCACGGCCAGCGCGCTATTCTGCGGGTCAAGCCGATACACGGTTGCGGGCAGTTCCGATTCCTGTTTGCCGCCTTCGAAATCGGTCTGGATGCCATAAGGCGGGTCGCTGAACCAGATGCTGCCGTCGCTCTTGACCACAACATCGTTGGGCGAATTCAGGCGTTTGCCGTGATAGTGCTCCGCAAGCATCGTCACACTGCCGTCCCATTCGACGCGGGTGATAGCGCGCTGCCTGTGGGAGCAGCCTATCAAACGGCCCTGACGATCGCGCGCATGACCATTCTGGAAACCGACCTGCTCACGCCAGGGCTGCAAACCGCCTGACTCTGTCCACCGCATGATTCGGTCATTGGGCAGATCGCTTGCCAGCAGGCAATCATGATCGCCGAACCAGACGGGGCCTTCCAGCCACCGGCAGCCTTCGCCTAGAAGTTCCAGCGAGGCATTCGACAGCACGAGTGGCCGGAATTCATCGTCGAGGATTTCGTAAGTTGACGGCATCTTTTTTGGGGGAGCAATTCGGCTGTGCTGGAGCGCGGCCCAGGAATGAGCAATGCGTTCGGTAGGTGGCTTCGGGGAAAGTTCAGTGGAAGTGACCCGGCGCCCGAACCGGTGGAACGTGCAGCTGGATCGTCATCAACCGCGCCGGTTCATCTCCGATCACACCCGAGCGGTGGCCGTGCCGACCATGGGCATCGGTCGCGCAGTTCTGGTCTTCGCCGAGCGACAGCTCCCCGGCACCCATTTCCACGCGCGTGCCATCCATCGATTCCACGAACCAGCGACCCGACAGGGGAATGATCCACTGGGGAGCAGGGTTCTCATGCCATTCACCCACCCATCCCACCGGCTGGACGGTGAAAACGACTGTGGCCTCACAGCGCTCCTGCTCGTCGTTCCACTGCGGATCGGCACCGCCTACCTGCTTTTTCTGGAACTCGTCCAGCTCGCATTTCTGCTGGTGGCTGATACCTTGGCTGTCGGTCCACAGGTGCCAGTAGTGCGTAACCGGGGGCTTTTCTTTTTCGTCGGTGCTGGATGAATCAGAAGACATCATTGACTCCATATTGATGAGCGGTGGCTGTGGCCACCAGGAAGTCCGCAAAGGGACGAAATGACCGAGCTACGTGTACGGCTATGTCTAACGCTTAGCCTGACAGTTAGAAACCCCGACCGATCGCAATCAGCAGCAAGCCGCCCGCGATGCCGAAGTTCTTCAGGAAATCCCAGAAGTGGCTGCGTCCCTTGCTGCTCCCTTCCTTGTTCCAGAAGTCGCCGTAGGTCCAGAAACGATGAAACAACAGCGCGGTCGCCATACAGTAGGCTGCCAGGAGCAAAGCGCTCTCGGGAGCGAGCCAGCCGGCAACGATGCAGACGGGCAGAACCAGCTCGGCTGCCATCGCGCAGACCAGCATCGCGGGAGCCCAAGACGCGGGAAACACGCTGGAGCGCGCTTGGCCAAGAGCACCCTTCCAGTACAGCATCTTGTCGATTGCGCTGAAAGGAAAGAGCCACACCAGCAGTATCCGAGCCAGCAGTGGCACCTGCCAGCCAGCGCCGGTAGACGCCAGCGCCGCAGCGGCCTGATGCGCTTCTGCCGCAAAGTTCATGCTGCGGGCTCCGGCACCAGGTACTGTGCGAACGCGCCCTTACCCTGGTCGCGCGCGCCCATCCGCTCCTTGAGGTGATCGGCAATGCGCAAAGCGTTTGCAATGATCGTTAGCGTCGGGTTCACCGCGCCGATCGACACGAAGAAGCTTGCATCAGCCACGTAGAGGTTGTCGAGTTCGTGCGCCTTGCAGTTCAGATCGAGCACCGATGTGCGGGGATCGGTGCCGAAACGTGCGGTGCCCGCCTGGTGGGCAGTGCCTCCGATAGGAATTTTTTGACCAAAATAAAGCTTGCGCTCCAGCAGGTGCGGATGCACCTTGGCATGCTTCAGCAGTTCTTCGAGCTTGCCGCGAAGCCGCCGGTGCGCCTCCATGTTGTTTTCCGTGAGATCGAGCTGCACGCTGCCATCTTGACGCAGGCTGATACGGTTCTCAGCACGAGGAAGATCCTCGCTGGAAAGCCAGAAATCCATCGAATGCAGTGCCAGTGTCTCGAAAGGCATGTCGGGCAGCCATTGCAGCCATTCGGGTATTGCCTCGGCGCGAATTTGCGCAGGATGCGTCTTCGCACACATCTGAATGAGGCCAAGCGGATATTGCCAGTCGTCCGAGCCGAAGTAGTAGTCGCTCACCGCCAGCGTTTTCTGAAACACTGTGTCATTCGGATCTTTCGCCACCGCCATCAAAACCGACTGGTTGTGCCGCATGTAGTTGCGCCCGACCTGGTCGGAACCATTGGCAAGTCCGTTGGGGTGGCGCTCGTTGGCCGAGCGCAGCAACAGCAGCGAGGTGCTGAGAGCGCCGCAGGCCAGCACCACCAGGTCGGCGCTGATGCGCGAGGTTTCGCCGCGGCGCAAACCCTGGTGTTCGATGTTGACGGCGGTGATGGTTTTGCCAGAGGCATCCGTCTCAAGGCGCGAGACATAGGCATCCGTCATCAGCTTCACGTTTGGCCAGGCGGCCAGTGTCGGATCAACACACACCACCTGCGCGTCGGCTTTGCCGTTGAGCAGGCACGGAAACCCGTCGAAGGTATCGCAGCGGATGCAGCGGCTGCTGGGCGTGGGTCGGCCGTCTTTCTCGTCGAGCAGAATGCCTAGCGGCAAATGAAAGGGGTGCGCTCCCTGCCGCCTGAAGTCTTCGGCAAGTTGCGTGATGCGCGGCTCATGTGCCACCGCAGGATAAGTGTAGGCACCGCTGCGCCAAGGCCCGTTCGGGTCTTCGCCCGCCTGGCCGTGCACAAAGAACAATTCTTCAGCTTGCGCGTAGTAGGGCTCGAAATCGGTGTAACTCATCGGCCACGCCGGTGACATGCCGTCCGCGTGCGCCAGCTCACCGAAGTCTCGCTCCCGCAGGCGAAAAAGCGCTGCGCCATAGACCTTTGAGTTACCGCCCACATAGCGATGCAGGCCGGGTTTAAAACTGCTTCCGTCCTTGCCGTACCAGGTTTCATCGACCTGATAGGCGCCATCGACGAACACGGTTTGTGCATCCCAGTTAGCCTGGCTCCGCGGAAGATAGTTGCCGCGCTCGATGATCAGGATGCGTTTTCCTGTCGGCGCGAGTCGCTGGGCTACAGAACCTCCTCCAGGACCGGAGCCGACGATGATCACGTCGTAATGATTGCTGGGATCCGTGGTGGTGGAGAAAGCGGTGCTGTCGGCGGCGGTGGTGGCGGTAGCTTGCATGCGATGGGTCCAGATCCAGCGACCGTGCGGCGGCTGGTCCCCTATCTTAGGATTGCAAAGCCGGTCTGTCTTATTCCAGGCTGAGGATGCGCCCTCGTCTGACATTGCGATGCGCAGGGATGGAAGCGCATCGAGAACATTCATCATTCATCCCGAACCTCGGACAAACCGGCAGGTGCCGGGACGAAGTCCGCAGCGCCGGCCGCATAACCGCTAGTCGTCAGCTGTTTGTGCGCGCTTGCGCTGCGCCCGCCTGAGCCGCCACAAGCGCTGTCATGTTGATGATGCGGCGCACGGTAGAGGAGGGCGTCAGCACGTGCACGGGTGCATCGGCGCCGAGCAGGATCGGGCCGATCGTCATGCCGTGGCCGCTCACGGTCTTCAGCACATTGAAGAGAATGTTGGCGGCGTCCAGGTTCGGGCACACCAGGATGTTGGCCGAGCCGGTCAGGTGGCCGTCCGGCAGACCTGAGCTCTCGCGCACGGTTTGCGAAAGCGCGGCGTCGCCGTGGATCTCGCCGTCGCACTCGATGTCGGGCGCCATCTTGCGGAACAGTTCGAAGGCCTTGCGCATGCGCAAGGCTGACGGTCGGGTAGATGAGCCGTAATTGGAATGCGAGACGAAAGCCACTTTCGGTGGCAGGCCGAAACGGCGCACTTCTTCGGCCGCCGCCAGCGCGATGTGAGCCAGCTGCTGCGCGTCGGGCTCCTCGTTCACATAGGTGTCGGCGATGAAGAGGGTGTGTCCTGGAAGCATCAATGCATTGAGGCCGGCAAACCCGTCGGCATCCTTCTTCAGCCCGATTACCTGCGCCACATGCTGAAGGTGATGGTCATAGCGTCCGACGAGCCCGCACAGCAGCGCGTCCGCATCGCCCAGGCTCACCATCAGCGTGCCGATCAGGGTATTGGAGCGGCGCACTGCTGCCTTGGCCGCTTCAGCGGTGATGCCGTTGCGGCCCATGCGGCCGAAATACGCTTCCCAGTAGCGACGGAACCGCGGGTCGTCCTCGGGATTGACGCATTCCACGTTCTCGCCCAGCACGATCCGCAGGCCCGCTTTTTTCACCCGCGCCTCGATCACGGCCGGGCGCCCGATCAGGATCGGTGTTGCCAGTTGTTCGTCAATCGCCACCTGCACGGCGCGCAGCACGCGCTCGTCCTCGCCCTCCGCAAGAGCCACGCGCTGCGGCCGGGCCTTGGCAGCGTCGAACACCGGACGCATGAACATGCCGGTTTGATAAACGAAGCGCGTGAGGCTCTCGCGGTAGGCGGCGTAGTCGGCGATCGGCCGCGTCGCCACACCCGACGCTTCGGCGGCACGTGCGACAGCCGGCGCGATCTTGAGGATCAGGCGGGCGTCGAACGGCGTGGGGATGAGGTAGTCCGGGCCGAAGCTGAGCTCCTGACCCGGATACGCGGCGGCCACTTCGTCGCTGGTTTCGGCCTTGGCCAGATCGGCAATCTCGCGCACGCAGGCGATCTTCATCTCGGCCGTGATCTTGGTGGCGCCGCAATCGAGCGCGCCGCGGAAGATATACGGAAAGCACAGCACGTTGTTGACCTGATTCGGATAATCCGAGCGGCCGGTGGCGATGATGCAATCGGGTCGCACCGCCTTGGCGAGCTCCGGCCGGATTTCCGGTTCAGGGTTGGCCAGTGCCAGGATGATGGGCTTGTCAGCCATGGTCTTGACCATCTCGGCTGTGAGCACGCCCGGCGCCGAGCAGCCGAGAAACACGTCGGCTGCCTTGACCACGTCAGCCAACGTGCGCGCGTCGGTCTTTTGCACATAGCGTTGCTTGGAGGCGTCGAGCGTTCCGGCGCGGCCTTCGTGGATCACGCCCTTGGAGTCGACCACGAAGATGTTCTCGCGCTTGACGCCGAGACCGACCATCACATCCAGGCAGGCGATGGCTGCTGCGCCGGCGCCCGACACCGCCACCTTCACGGAACCGATGTCCTTGCCGACCAGCTCCAGGCCGTTGAGGAGCGCCGCGGAAGAAATGATCGCCGTGCCGTGCTGGTCGTCATGGAACACCGGAATGTTCAGGCGCTTGGAGAGCTCCTGCTCGATGTAGAAGCATTCCGGTGCCTTGATGTCTTCGAGGTTGATGCCGCCGAGCGTCGGCTCCATCGCCGCGATGATCTCCACCAGCTTGTCCGGGTCGCGCTCGGCGAGCTCGATATCGAACACGTCGATGCCGGCGAACTTCTTGAACAGGCAGCCTTTGCCTTCCATCACCGGCTTTCCCGCCAGCGGCCCGATGTCGCCGAGCCCAAGCACCGCCGTGCCGTTGGTGATGACACCCACCAGATTGCCGCGCGAGGTGTATTCGTAGGACTTTTGCGGGTCAGCCTGAATGTCCAGACACGGATAGGCAACGCCCGGCGAATAGGCCAGTGAAAGGTCGCGCTGGTTGGACAGCGGCTTGGTGGGAGTGACGGAAATCTTGCCGGGTGTGGGAGAGCGGTGGTATTCGCGGGCGGCGTCCCGAAGCGCTTGTTCGGCCGGGGAAAGATCATTGGACATGCGCATGGCTCCGAATCTGTTTTTTATTAATCAAAATAGGTCGAAGTGCTTATTGTGAAAGCGCTAGTAGCTACTCTTAGAGTAGCAAAACGGCCGGTCAGCCAGCGCAAAGCTTACCGCTTACTGACGATTCCTCCGGGCAATTCGGGCAATGTCTGCAGGGGCGCCGGCTCGGCAGATCGGCAAAAGGTTTCAGCCGACAGCGGCTTTGTGTGCAGCAGCTCAGTGCGCTTCTGCCTGCCGCGCTGCCTGCACGACCTCGTGGACGCTTGCACGCCGGGCGCCGTTGAAGAACACGTTCAGCAGCACTGCAGCAACGGATGACAGCAGGATCCCGGACTCGATTAGCGGATGACTCGCATGCGGCATCCACTGCCTGAAATTCGGCGCCAGCACGGGGATCATGCCGACGCCGACGGCGATCGCAACAATCATCGCGTTGTGGCGGTTGCCCTTGAAGTCAACCCCCGCCAGGATACGGATGCCGGTGGCCGCGACCATGCCGAACATCACGAGGCCGGCACCGCCCAACACCACAGTGGGAAGCGATTCCACCAGCGCCGCCATCTTGGGCAGCAAACCCAGCACGATCAGGATCACCCCGCCGGCGACGCAGACGAAGCGGCTCTTCACGCCCGTCACAGCGACCAAGCCAACATTCTGCGAGAAGCTGGTGTACGGAAAGGTATTGAAGATGCCGC
>JBBSUX010000004.1:0-31954 GCA_038234045.1 Burkholderiales bacterium | reverse complement strand
TCGTGTGCGGCGGCTTCGAGATGCGCGTTGCGGCCTCGGCTGTAGAAGAAGTAGGTGATGCCGGTACCCGCGATCAGGGTCATCATCACCGATCGCCTCAGGGTGCCGGAGTCGCCGAATGACGACCAGCCGAACCATCTGTCGGCCAGCAGCGTTCCCATTAAAAAGCCGCCACCAATGCTGATGAGCAAGAGCAGAACGACACCGCTGTCATGCGGCCAGCCGCCCGGATCACCTGCGCGCCGCAGCAGAAGGCGCGACAGCTCCGCGAGCAACCAGCAGCTGGTGCCGATGCAAAGCGAATAGGTCAGCTCAACGACATATCGCTTGTTGGGATCAGCGAAGACCTGCAGCGAAGCAATCGCAAGGCAGAAAGCCCAAGTCAGTAAGCCTCTTCTGAGGCTGGAGATAAGATCGATGTTGCTGATGGCCGGCTTCATGGTCCGTCGTTCTGGCGACGCAGGCGGGCGCGCTCACGCTCTACCATGCGTTCGCGCAGGCCTGCGCCTGAAGAGAGGAACCAGACCGAGATACCGTGCAGCAGCAAACCCAGTCCCCATCCGAGCGCCGGAAAAATGGACCAGCGCTGGTGACCCGTTCCCGCGGCCATTGCGAGAAGAAAGGCGTTGACCGCGACATAGACAGCTGCGTGGATGTACCAGCCGAGCTTCGCACCAGCGCGTTTGTTGGCGATACGTTCGATTTCGTCGGGGGAAAGCGATGGCTTCATCGTGAGGGATTGTCCAGTAGCTGAAGTTGGGAGGATCGCGTTGAGAAATTCAATTGAGGTCTGCCCGGTTCAGGTCTACGCGTGTGCCTGAGCATTGTTCGTCTGGAGCGTCAATCGCAACAACCGTAGCGCCCGACTGGCAAAGATCCCACTGAACGCGCCGCTCGCACCGCCCACGCCGACGGCGAATATGGCTTGATGGACAACATCAGGGTGCATTGCCAAGGTCACTCCCACGCCATAACGAAGGACGAAAATCCCCATCATCAGAATCAGGGGCACAGGGCTTCCCGGTTGGTGAAAGCGTTGGGTTGCCGGGTCATACCGGGTTGCCGCGGGCAATGCAATCTGCATCACCAAGACTCCACACACGAGCGCCGCAGCCGCCCAGGCCGCGAAAGCCAGCGGCGCGTGGCCGAGACCGGTCACCGAGTTGTAGAGCGACCAGGCCGCCAGCGCCAACGGCACGATGACAGCGCGCTTGAACGGCCGGCTGCCGCTGTGCCATTGGCTTACGCCGAGCACTAGCAGGAGCGTGAAGACGATGAACACCCAGCTTGGGGTGTGGCTCAGGATGGTGATCAGTTCGGTCATGACGATGTCGATTGATTGAAAGCTTGCTGTGCAGAAAACGTGGATAAATGAAGCGTGGTTGGCGTCGATACGGCGGCTTACCCGAGTAGTCCCCAATTTCCCCAAAGCCAGTGCCCGATCAACCGCGAGGGCAGCAATGTAAAAAGACCAGCCCCCACGCAGGCGCCAAAGTAGAGCTTCTGCATGGCTTCCCGATGCGCAGCGAATTTGCCTAGTGCGATGTATCGAAAAGACAGCACCAGCCCTATCACGGTTGCCGGGATGAACAAATGAATCAGCGTGAAGCCATGAATATTCCAGAGGGAGTGATCGCGGATGAAAAACGCGGAGATCGCTGTCATCAGCATCAGCGTGACCCAGGCATAGCCAGCGGCCCGGTGCAAACGCGGCCGTGCTTTGCCGCGCCGGCGCGCCCAGAGCGCCACGGGGCCGACGACTACTGCAGCCAGCGCGGAGCTCATGTGAACGGCGATCAAAGGTGTGAATTGCATGGTGGCGGACCTATTCGACAAGACGAATCTGGAAAAGGGTTTCGCTGGTGTGGGCGGGATGACGGCACTTTGCCCGGCCGACCCGCCCGGTGCAGCACGCGTGCGACGAACGCGCGCAAACGCGGCGTGAAATGCAATCCCGCGGCGCAGGCGATGCGACGCCTTCACATCCACCCCGGATAATTCCGCCCTTTATTGCCGTGCGCTTGATCGCGCCGAAGGGGTTTTCTGCGTGGATGCTTTATTGCTGACCAAGGCCGCTGTAATGGGCGTGGTCGAAGGTCTGACCGAATTTCTTCCGGTGTCCTCCACCGGCCACCTGATCATGGCGGGATCGTTGATGGGGTTTGATGACGACAAGGCCAAGGTCTTCGACATCGCCATCCAGACCGGCGCCATCCTTGCCGTGGTGCTGGTTTATTGGCAGAAGATCCGTGACACGATTCTTGGCATGCTGAGCCAGCGCAAGGCGCAGCGCTTTGCGCTGAATGTTTTCGTCGGGTTTCTGCCGGCAGTCGTTATCGGCCTGCTGGCTTACAAGACCATCAAGAGCCACTTGTTCGTGCCGCTGGTGGTGGCGAGCAGCTTCATCGTCGGCGGACTGATCATTCTCTGGGTGGAAAAGAAGAACCCGCAAGGCGAGCCGCGCGTGCTGAGCGTGGACGACATGACGGTCCGGGATGCGCTGAAGGTGGGTTTCGTGCAATGCCTCGGCATGGTGCCCGGCACCAGTCGCAGCGGCGCCACCATCATCGGCGGAATGCTGCTGGGCTTGTCACGCCAGGCCGCTACCGAGTTCTCGTTCTTCCTTGCCATTCCGACGCTGATTGGGGCAGCGGTGTACGACCTGTACAAGAATCGCGCCTTGCTGTCGGTGACGGATGTGCCGCTGTTCGCCGTCGGCTTTGTGTTCGCCTTCATCAGCGCGTGGATCTGCGTGCGTTGGCTGTTGCACTACATCGCCACGCACACCTTCATCCCCTTTGCCTGGTACCGCATTGCGTTCGGGGTGGTGGTGCTGGCCACCGCCTGGAGCGGCCTGGTAGTGTGGGCCGCCTGACGCTAAAAACCGTGGCGCGCGCTCGTCCTTCGAAGATGCGAGCCCTGAATCAAAGAGGCGCCGAGAACCATGCAGCGGGGCAGACTCGCAAAACGATCAGGCGATGGCTCGGGTCGCTGACTTTTGTGCGGAGCCGTGCGGTGCCAGGCTCCGCAAGGCATCGCAGATCGCATCGGCGGTGGTGGCAGGATGCTCCATCGGGAACAGGTGCGTGCCTTCCAGCATCTGGATGCGGCCCTCGGTGACTTTCTGCGTCAGCCCCAGTCCCACCTGCCGCAGCTCATAAGACCGGGTGCCGCCGATGAAGGTAACCGGGCAGGGTGGCGGATGCCGGCGCAGCACGCGGGCCAGCTGGTGCGGCAAGGTGTTGTAGATGCTGGTTTCCACATCCCGGGTGAACGACAGTTGGCGACCCCCACCTTCGCGCTCCACGGTGCCGTGTTGTGCGTAGTCGGCCAGCACTGCCTTGTCCCATCCGGCAAAGGTCGGCTTGCCGCTGAAATGCGCGACGATCTCGTCGGGCCCGCCGGCCCAGTGCTCACGCCGGCGCCGGCTGATGGCACCAGGCGGAAAACGCCCCGCTACACCGGTACCTTTGGCCAGACGCAGCAAACTGGCGCGCCAGCCGCCTACTAGCGGTGAATCCAGCAGCAGTACGCCTGCCACCGGCATGCCGCCGGGACTGGTTCGCCGGCATGCCGCCATCAGGCTCAGATAGCCGCCAAGCGAATGGCCCACGAGCCAAACCGGCCCTTGGGAACCGCGCGCCGCCTCGTCTGCAAAATCTGTCAGCTGGCGCACCAGATGCGGCCAGTTGTTGGTGACGGGGTAGCGCGGGTCATGACCGTATTTGTCTACCGCTGCAATGTCGAACCCGCGCGCCTGCAAGTGCGCAAAAAGCACCTTGTAGGTGCTCGCCGGAAAGCTGTTGGCGTGCGAGAAAACGATAAGCCCGGCTGAGCCCGGCTCATCGGCTGATTCGCTCGTTTCCGGTGACACATGTGGCGCGGAAGTGTGGCGACCCATCTTGTCCAAAGGTGATGGCTGCATGCTTGTCTCTGACATTCAGATCAGCTTGTCCTTGGGATTGGTGAGCTTGCGCAAGGGCTTGGTGCGCGGGTTTTCCACGCGCAGCGGAATATCGGTGACGCCGCCGTTCCACATCGGGTCTTCCAGGCTGTCGAACACCTCGCGCAGCTTCTGCCCCCAACTGGTGTGCAGCATGCGGAAATACGGGTTGTCGGCATCGATTGAAACGATCCGGTCGGTCGAAAGCTTGTTCACTTCGTATACGACGAGGTCCAGCGGCAGGCCGACGGAAAGATTGGATTTGAGCGTGGAATCCATCGACACCAAGGCGCACTTGGCAGCTTCGTTCAGCGGTGTCTCGGGCATGATCACGCGGTCGAGCACCGGTTTGCCGTATTTGGATTCGCCGATCTGAAAATATTGCGTCTCTGCTGTTGCCTCGATGAAATTGCCGGCGGAATACACCTGAAACAGGCGCATTCCTTCGCCGCCAATCTGTCCGCCGAAGATCAACGCCGCGTTGAAATCCACGCCCTGCTTCTGCAGCGCCTCGGCATCGCGCTCGTACACGTGGCGCACGGCCTGGCCCAGCACGCGTACCGCATCGAACATGCTCCGCGCGTTCCAGATGGTGATGGGTTCGTCTTCAGGCGTCTCACGCAACTGCTCCACCTGCAGAATTTCGCGGATGGATTGCGAGATGCTCAGGTTGCCAGCTGAAAGCAGGACCATGCAGCGATCGCCCGGCTGCTCATAGACGATCATCTTGCGAAAGGTACTGATCTGGTCGACTCCAGCGTTGGTGCGGGAATCCGAGAGAAACACCAGTCCGGCGTTGAGTTTGATGGCGACGCAATAAGTCATGAAAGGCAGGTATCAGGCAAAGACGGAGTTTAGTGGTCGGCTGCGAGCAGGGTCTTGAGCCGGTAAAGCGCCTCGAGCGCCTCGCGCGGGCTGAGGCGGTCGGGATCGATCGTCTGGAGTTCGAGTTCGACCGCGCTCGGCAGGGGTTCGCTCTTCGACGCATCCGCTGATTCAGGCGGTGCGCTGAACAGATCGGCCTGCAATTGCTGCGATGCTGCCTTTTCTTCCAGGGTCGCAAGAGCGTTGCGCGCGTGGGTCAATACCGTCTGCGGAATGCCGGCCAGCCGCGCCACCTGGATGCCGTAGCTGCGGCTGGCTGGGCCGGGCTGAATCTCGTGCAGGAAGACGATGGTCCGTGCATCGCGCCCCGGCCGCGCGCCGCTCCCAGCGGTGCCTGCGCCACCGACCTCAGCTGCGCTCACATGCACGTTGACAGCAGCATGGTGCTGCGCTGGAAATTCCGTCAGCTCGAAATAATGCGTTGCAAAAAGCGTGAATGACTGCGCCTTGTCGTGCAGATGTGCGGCGATGCCAGCGGCCAGCGCCAAGCCGTCGAAGGTGCTGGTGCCGCGGCCGATCTCGTCCATCAGCACGAGGCTGTGCGGCGTGGCGCTGTGCAGAATCTGCGCGGCCTCGGTCATCTCCAGCATGAAGGTCGATTGCGCATTGGCCAGATCATCAGCCGCACCGATCCGGGTATGGATAGCGTCAATCGGCCCGATGCGGCAGCGCTTTGCCGGCACATAGCTGCCGATGGAAGCCAGCAGCACGATAACGGCCACTTGCCGCATGTAGGTCGATTTGCCGCCCATGTTGGGCCCGGTGATGACCTGCATGCGCTGTTTCATGTCGAGCCGCGTGTCGTTAGCAATGAAGCCGCTACTGCTACTGGCTGCGCCCGCTGTGCCCGCTGTGCCGAAACCTTCGGCCAGCCGCGCTTCAACTACCGGGTGCCGGCCGCCGTCGATTTCGATGCAGGGTTCCCTGGCAAAGCGCGGCGCGCTCCAGTCGAGGGTGAGCGATCGCTCGGCCAGCGCACACAGCGCATCAACTGTGGCAATAGCCACCGCCAACCGGGAGAGCGCGGCAACATGCGGCTGCAATGCATCCAGCAATTGCTCGTACAGCCACTTCTCGCGCGCCAGAGCACGCTCCTGTGCTGACAGCGCCTTGTCCTCGAAAGCCTTCAGCTCAGGCGTGATGAAGCGCTCGGCGTTCTTCAATGTTTGGCGGCGCCTGTAATCGTCGGGTACGCGGTCGAGCTGGCCTTGCGTTACCTCAATGAAGAATCCGTGTACGCGATTGAACTGCACCTTGAGATTGGCGATGCCGGTGCGTTCGCGCTCGTTCACTTCCAGGGCGAGCAAAAATTCGTCGCTGTGGTCGCGGATACCGCGCAACTCATCGAGCTCGGCATCGAAACCGCTGGCGATCACGCCGCCGTCGCGCACCAGCGCAGCGGGCTCGGCGTGTAGCGTGCGGCGTAACAACTCCACCGTTTCGACGGGTGGCTGCAGCTGCGATGAAATGTGAATGAAATTGGCCTCAAGCGCAGGCAGTGATTGCGCTATTAGCTCTGCCCTTTGTAGCGATTGCAGCAGCGCGACCAGTTCCCGCGGACGTACTTGGCGCAAGGCGGTACGGGCGCTGATCCGCTCAACATCGGCGGTGCCCTTGAGCAACTCTCGCAGCCGCGTGAACGGCCCCGCGCCGTGGGTACCGCGCAGCGCGGCAATCGCAGCCAGCCGCGCCGTCGCTTCCGCGCGATCCCGTCGAGGCTGCAGCAGCCACTGGCGCAACAGCCGGCTGCCCATGCCGGTCATGCAGCTGTCGATCAGCGAGAACAAGGTGGGAGACGCTTCGCCGCGCAGGGTCTGCGTCAGCTCCAGATTGCGCCGGGTGGCGGCGGGTAGCGCGATGAGTTCATCGTCGCGCTCCACCTGCAAGCTGTGGATATGGCTCAGCGCGCGGCCTTGCGTGTGCTCTGCGAACGCCAGAAGCGCGCCAGCAGCGGCTTGTGCCGCTGTGAGCGACTCGGCGTTCCAGGCGGAAAGGCTGGCGGCTTGCAAATGCTGCAGCAGCCGTGTTTGCCCCTGCGCCGGGTCGAACTGCCAGCCGGATCGGGCGGTCAGCGCGCAAGTTGCTGCGCGACCGAGTTGCCGCATCTGATCCGACCATGTGTCGGTAGCATCCGCGCTGTAGAGCAGCTCGCTCGGGGCGATGCGCGCAATCCAGCCCTCCAGCGCATCGGGCGCGCATTCGGCCAGATGCACCACGCCTTGCGTCAGCGAAAGCCAGGCCAGTCCGCAAGTCGTCCGCTTGGCGCTGTGAACCGCGAGCAGCATCGATTCGGTCTTGTCGTGCAGCAGTTCGGCATCGGTCAGCGTGCCGGGCGTCACCACGCGCACCACCTTGCGCTCCACCGGCCCTTTGCCCACGCCAACTTCGCCCACCTGCTCGCAGATCGCCACCGATTCACCCTGCTTGAGCAGGCGCGCCAGATAGGCCTCCATCGCATGGAACGGCACGCCGGCCATCGTCACCGGCCGCCCGGCCGACTGCCCGCGCCGCGTCAGCGTGATGTCGAGCAGCCGCGCTGCTTTCTCGGCGTCTTCCCAGAACAGCTCGTAGAAATCCCCCATCCGATAGAAGAGCAAGGTCCCGGGGAAATCAGCTTTGAGGCGCAGATATTGCGCCATCATCGGCGTGTGGGCTGAACGCTTCGTAACATCTTCCTGCGCTGTACCTGTCATTTGATCAATTCGATTTTTATCTGCAGCCAACAAAATTAAAACATCGCTGTGGAAAGGGATGCGAGCCAATCACTTGGCGAAGCGTCCCAGCTCGTGGGCTTTGTCGTGCGCGTCCATTTCTTTTTGCGAACAAAAGGTTCGGCCGTCGCATGGCCAGTCCGTCGTTACAGGAAGTTCGGTAGGCGGTGATCCGGATGGAAGCGCGAGTTGAACACCGAGATATTCAAGGTGCGGGGCTGGGTCAGCGGCAGGACCGGTCGGTGTCGGCCGGGCGGCTAAGACTTCTGGAGATGGCTTAGCATCGACCGATACTTTGTGAGAGGAGGCGATTGACTTCGGTGTTGATTCGGATAATGGCGCGCCGCATCCGTATAGCACGGCAATGGATAATACGAACGATATTTGGCCCGCTGACTTTAAATTAATTTTCATGGTCTTACTGATTCTTTATGTCGTGCATAAAATTAAATGATTATTTACCGGGCTGCAGGTTTCTTAACATGCCAATTGACCACGCGATTCAATGACGTCATCAGCGTGTAATCTCTCATCTGCAACCGCCGTTATTCAGATAGATTGATCGTCCACTCATCCCGCACATTACTCCTTCAGCCATGACTTCCACAATCCAGGCGAGGGAATCGCTAAAGCCGGCCAGCGAAATGCTTTTCTCCTACGGCACCCACGCTAACTGGCACTTTTTTTCCAGGCCAGCATGTGCGCGGTAGCGCGCCGATCTCGGATGTGCATTCCTTTTGCCGTTGTGTCACGACTAGGACGTGCCCGGATGCTGTGTAAACGGAAAGACGCGCAACATTTTTTCGCCAGCGTGACTGTAGTTGTGTTTGTGATCTTGAAGTCTCGATCAGCCTCCAGACATCAGCGAGGGAGCGATTCTGGGCCTCCCCGGCGGGTGCGTCGTGGTCGGACCGATGGCCGCCATGGTGCTGGTCGTCAGTAAGCGCAGACACAAATTCGGCTCAGGGCTACCGATGAATCTGTCGTTCCGTAACACTTGGCGCATGCCTGCGCTGGGCCATCTGAGGTCCGTGACGCTGAGTAGTAACTACCGCTTTTGGACGGGAACGCTGAAGATGTATTTACTCGTCGCAGCCGCCATGGCCACCTGTAATTTATTCAAATGGATTTTTTCAGCTTGAGGCCGAGTAACGCGATGCGCCTGAAAAAAAAATCTGCCCGAACCTTCGCTCTTTGCAGTGCGGCGTATCTACTGGCCGGCAACAGCTTGGCAGCTGGCCACCTCGACGTCGACAACGCCACCATCATGGACCCCGGGCAGTGCCAGTACGAGACCTGGTACGGCCGCGCGGGTTTGCAAGACACAGCGGATTGGCATCTCGGACCCGCCTGTCGCGTCGGTCCTGTCGAGTTGCACTTCAACATCGACCGCTATTCAGCTCAGGGTCAACATGGGGTCTTGCTCGGCCCACAGGTCAAGTGGATATGGTTTGGCGGCGGCGAAAATGCGGCATTAAGTGGCGCTGTATCCGTCGGCGTCAGCTGGGACCGTACATATCGCAGTAAGCCGGGCCGGCAAATTCTGTTCCCGTTCACTTGGCGCGCGCTTGACAGCATGCAGATTAGTGCCAACCTCGGCGAAGACTGGTCGCCCCTGGTCGGCGAGCGCACCGACCGCCGCGGCTTGGGTGGCGAGTGGGCCATCAACCCCGAGGTGTCGCTCCTGGCTGAGCGCAACCTTTCGGTAGGCGCGTGGACATCAAGAGCGGGCCTGCGTTATAACTTCACGCCGCGGGTCAGCGTAGACCTCACACTGTCACGTACCGGACCGGGCGGAGTGCGCGGGTTTTATGTTGGGTTGAATAACGCCTTCGGCCGGCCTTGAGAGGCCATCTGGGGCAAGTGCAAGAATAAGACGGCGACGCTTCGAACGAACCGTGTGTGCGTCGATTGCTCGAAACGCTGGCTTCCATGTGTTCAGCGTCCAGGTGATTCAAGCCCATCGCCTTTTTGGTGAGCCAGAAAAAACCGGAGCATTTCCTCGCTGGCATTCACGCCGGTGGCATCGGTATAGGTTCCCTTCGGACTGCCGCCCGACCACGCGTGTCCGGCACCGCGCAACTCCCAGTATTCGACATCCGGAGAACTGCTTGTGGCGGCATACACCGTCCGCCGAAAGCGCTTCCCCTTTGGCGACTGACCTTCCGACACGCTTGGCGTTGCGCCCGCTGATCCCGCTCGCGCTAATCCGCCAATCGCTCCAGCCACAATGGCTGAGCCATTAGAGGGATGGACTGTGCCGTCGGCATCCCCGTGAAACACGATGGTCGGAATGGTCAAGGCATTGGCTGCCCTCCTATTTGAAGAGGAAGGACCCGAGCGCATCGATCCGAGGGCCGAGGCCACGTCGGTAGCCGTGCCGCTTGGCAGCCCGGAATGCACACCGACGGCGGCGAACACTTCCGGGTAGCAGCGCCCGACGATGTCGGCCATCGCGCCGCCTGCGGACAGGCCCGCGACATAAACACGCGCCGGATCGGCGTGGATTTCTGCCACGACGTGCTCGGTGAGCCCAGCCAGCGCCGCTGGCTCCCCGGAGCCCCGGCGCTGATGCTGCGGTTTGAACCAGTTCCAGCAACGCTGTGCGTTTGCTGGCTGCGCTTGCTCCGGGTAAAGCACAGCCACTCCGTTAGCTCGGGCCAGCGCGTTCATCTGCGTGCCGGCAGCAAAATCTGCGGCGGTCTGGGTGCATCCGTGAAGCATGACCACCAAGGGTAGCGGCGCCGCAGCTTGTTTAGCTGCCACCGCCGGTACAAAAAGCTTGTAGGTAAGGACACGACCTTTGTGCGTGAAGGTTCCGTCGATCCATTGCTCGCCTCGAGGCGTCACCCGGGCTTGTGGTGGCCTTGCACACTCCTGTTCAGCCGAAGTTTTTTCAGGGGCTCCGTCAGGATCATTGGCCGGATCGAGGGGTTCACCGATGATTCGCGCTACCACGTCCAGAACAAACTTGCCTCCCGGTGACGGTGCGAATTCAGCCGTGTCAACTGGTACCGGTCGTGCGGCCACTGGCCTTGTTATGCCACTGAGCGCTTCCTGGATCAGTTGCGTCGCCATTTGGGTTTGCCCTGAACGAGTCAACGCGGCGGCGTCGCTCATGAGGCGTTGAAAAACTTGGTTCATGCAAAGTCCTGATTAGTAAATTCGATCGGCGAGAACTGCTTTGACATCCCTGGGGGCATGTAAAGCACCGAGCACGGTGATGGATTCGATGGTCGCCACAGCCAGTTCGGGCGTGACGTCGTCGGCCAGCGTGGCCAGGCCAAGTACCCGAATCTGAAGTCGTTCGCCGGCGCGGCGTACGACCTCAAGGTCTGCGGCGCAGAACTGCTGCAGCCCGAGCACGAACATCTTTCTGGCTGCCACCTGCTTCAGCACGTCGCCATGACTCGCCAGCTGGTTGCGAATCGCCGTCCGGATGAAGTCCGTGCGATTGGAATAAAAGCTCTCCCGAACCAGAAGGTCGATCTGGCCGAGATCTACAAAGCCGAGGTTGATCGTGATCTTTTCTGACTCGACTAGCCGTGCAGTGGCGGGGATGGGGTTGATTGGCATGGATCGATCATACACCATCCATATGGATGGTGTATGGAATCCCGTTGGATGAAACTCTGGCGGCGGGACCTTTCTGGTGCCTCCCTTCAAGGCTGCGTCAACCCGCGAACGCGCGCTGCGGCCTATGCTCCCAAGGACTCAGCAAGCGCAAGAAGGTCCGTGGCATCCAAATCAGGTTCCGGAGCGAGCGGAAACTTTTGCTGGCCCTCGCGCGCGATGAAGGCGGTGGCCATGCCGGCCCACTTCGCGCCGGCGACATCCCAGCCATGCGCCGCTACCAGCATGCAATCCGCAGGCGGAACCTTCATCTCGCGCGCTGCCCATGTGTAGACGTCAACATGCGGCTTGAATTTGCCCACCGATTCGACACTGAGCTCACGCTCGAAAAAGTGGGACAAGCCAGCGTGTTGCAACTGTGCCTTCACGCCTTCCTGCGAGGAGTTGGTGGCGGTGGCCATGCGAAACCCGGCCGCTTTGAGTCTGCGAAGCGCCGGCTCGACGTCCTTGTGTGCCGGCAGGGATTTCATGATCGAGAGCGTCTGTTTGGCGTCGTCCGCGCTGATCGACAAACCCTTGTTCAGGGCGAGCATGCGCAACACGGCCGCGCCGGTTTCCGTAAACGGAAAGTACTGGCCGCTTACGGTCGCTACCAGCGAGTACTGAAGCATCATCGCGAACCAGAGTTCTGGCGCTTTGGGGTCCTGCAGCACTTCCGCCACTTTCTGTTTGAGCGGGGCGATGTCCAGAAGCGTTTCGTTCACATCGAAAAGCAGGACTTTGGGCGGGGCGGGAAGTTGGGCCATTTGATTGCCTTGTCGGGGAAACAGTCAGCGTAGCGTAATACCGGTGCGCGTACGTTACGGTAGATATTTGCTTGTAGCGCTTGCTGGGAAAGAGCTGTTAGCTATAGGCAAGACAGCACGCAGTGCGCAATGCCCTTGTCTGGAGCAGCTCAGCACATCAGCGGCAAACCTTCCGCCAGCGCCCGCGTGACCTCGGCCGCGCTGCGACCTGCAACCAGACCCTGCAGGTTCTGTCCTGCCCACAGCGGCGTGAAATCGCTGTTGCCGACCTTCTCCGCCGCAGCCCGCAGCGGTGCGGAAGCCGCGGTGGCGAGAGGAAACGCGGGTACGTCGGCATTCATCGGACCATGCTCGGTGAGGAACCGGTTGACGATGCCTCGTGCCGGCGCGCCGGTGAAAAGGTTGGTGAGCGCAGTGTGTTGCGCCGCATCGCTCTGCAAGGCTTTGCGGTGCAGCGCGGTGGTGGTGGCTTCAGGGCAAAGCAAATAAGCACTGCCGGCTTGTACGCCGCTCGCACCCAGCGCCATTGCCGCGCAGACCCCGTGTGCGGTGCTGATGCCGCCGGCAGCGATCACCGGCACCTTCACAGCCCGCACGATTTGCGGCACCAGTGCCAGCGTGCCGACCTGGGTTGTGATGTCACTGTGAAGGAACATGCCGCGATGGCCGCCAGCCTCCAGGCCCTGGGCGATGATGGCGTCCACCCCGCGTGCTTCCAGCCATTTCGCTTCTTCTACCGTAGTGGCGGTGGAGAGGATGCGCGAACCCCACCTGCGCACGCGCGCCAGCAGATCGTCAGCCGGCAGCCCGAAATGAAAGCTCACGACGGGTGGGCGAAACGCCTCCAGCACGTCGGCCGAGGCGTGGCTGAAGGGCAGGCGCCCCGGCCCAGTCGCGAGGGTGGAGGCGTCAATCGAAAGCTCCCGGTAATGCGGCGCCAGCGTGCGCATCCAGGCGTCTTGACGCGCCGGGTCGGGTGCAGGAACGGTGTGGCAGAAGAAGTTGACGTTGTAGACACCGCGTGCGTTGTCACGCATGGCGGTGAGCTCCTTGACCAGCGCGTCGGGGCCGAGCATGGCGCAGGGGAGGGAACCGACGCCTCCCGCGTTGCTGACGGCGATAGCCATGGCGCTTCCCTGCACGCCGGCCATCGGGGCCTGGATGATGGGCAGGGCGCATCCCAGAAGTTGCTGCAGAAGGGGCATGGGTGGAATCTCCGTATCGAGCTGGTTGTCGGGAGCCTGTCCATCGGCTGGTTCTGGCTCTGCATCCATAGACCGTAATGCATCGGCCGCTTCGGCGCACCGGTATGTTCCCGGCAGCAGCGTCTCAGCTTTTCTGCCGTGGGGTGCTTGCAGACGTATCCGGCGCGTGACCTGTCGCTTCGAGGCCCGCGCTTGCCGGACTGTGCTTGGCGCTTTCCGGTGTGTGCTGGGAATGCATTGCAGTAAACGGGGCAGGCGGATCGCCATCGAGCACGCGCAAGGTCGGCAAGTGCTGCGGATACTCTCTCTGCATGAAACCGATCATGGCTTCGCGCACCTTGCAGCGCAGGTCGAAAGCCTTGCTCGACGATTGCGCGGTGAGCAGGACACGCAGCAGCATGGTGCGCTCGTTGGAGTCGGTCACCTGCAGGTTGAAGAAGCGCTTGTCCCATTCCGGCAAGGTCGGCACCAGACGTTCTAGCTCGGCGCGCAGTGGAGCCACCGGCATCGAAAAATCGACGTTGAATTGCACCACGCCTGTGATTTGCGAGCCGGTGCGGGTCCAGTTCTCGAAAGGGTTCTCGATGAACCACTGCAGCGGAATGATCAGCCGGCGTTCATCCCAGATCTTCAGCACCACGTAGGTGCCGGTGATCTCTTCCACGCGGCCCCATTCGCCCTTGACGATCAACACGTCGTCGATCCGGATCGGTTGGGCCAGCGCTAGCTGCAACCCGGCAATGAGGTTGCTAAAAACGGGCTTGGCTGCAAGACCAGCAACGATGCCGATCACGCCAGCGGAAGCCAGCAGGCTGGCACCTACCTGGCGCGCGCCCGGAAATGTCATGAGCATCAGCGCAAGGCCTACCAGCAGCACCACCACATTCGCGCTGCGGCTCAGCACGTGCGCCTGCGTGTAGATGCGGCGGGCCTCGAGGTTGTCGTCAACCGTGGCCGGATGCAGCGCGATGATGCCGTTGGTCAGGCCATTGATCGCGCTGATCACGAGCCAGATCAGGCTCGCGATAAGCAGCACGACGGTAGTGTGCCGCGCTGCGCTCATCCAGCTCAGTTCGTCAGGAGCAGCCTGCAGTACCGCTTGCAGCGCCATCAGCGGCAAAACGAACGCGCTGGCGCGACGGCATTCGGAAATGATGGCGTGCAGCACCGTGGTGCGCGTGGAGGCGCGCATCAGCACGATGGCACCCAGGCGCTGGGTGATGGCCGCAGCGCCACATGCGATGGTCGCGGCGATGGCCGTAGCGATCCAGGGAGGCAGGCGCGAGAGATCTGGGATCTGCACTTTTTCCTTTCAGGTTCTTGGCTTTGGCTGTTGGTCGGTTGGTCGATGGCCTGTTGTCTGGAGCTCAGCGCATGCGCGCAGCATCCGCTTCGATGCGCAGACTCCGCGCCACATCCAGTACCAGCCGCAGGCGGGCGATGAGCCATGGCGTCAGGTCGGCAGCCATCAGATCGGGCGGAGCGACATCGGCCGGATCGGGTGCGCCCGGTTGATCGGCTGGGCGCGACGGCCGGCCGGTGCCCTCCAGCGCGTGCGCCACATCGGCTGCGTACTGCGCCAGAAGCGGTTCGGCAATATCCATGTGCAACTGACCACGGCGTGATCGCAGCAATGATTTCACCGCTGCCAGATGTGCCAGTAACTGGTAGCTCAGTGTCTGCACCGCCTCCAGTGGTTCCAGCGGCGGGCGAACTGAAGCGGGTTCGGACAGCGTACGGCGTGTTGCCTGTACCAGCGCCGAGAGGCTGTCATAGGCTTCGCGCCGGGCGAGCCGCCATTGCACGTCCGGCACCGTCACCATCACCGCAGGTTTCAACGCCAGCTCGACATGGCGCGCTTGGGCGCGCACGGTGCGCTGTACCAGTGTCGGGATCTGGCCGCGCTCCCATACTGGCAACACATAACTGAAGGCCCAGGCGATGCCAGCGCCCAGTAGCGTGTCGCCAAGCCGCTCGAAGGTGGCGAAGCTCGCCGTGTGGCCGCTGCCCTCAAGCAGCAAATGCGCCAGAAGCAGGCCAAGCGTGGTCGCTGCGATCGAGGTGACCACGTAGCGGCGCACGACAAACGCATGCGATATGGCAAGCGCGAGAGCCGACAGCGCCAGGATCGTCATCGGTCTGGGTTGCGTTGCCAGAATGGCCGTGACGAGCAAGCAGCCGAAGAGCGTGCCGCCGACGCGGGCGTTACGCCGCTCCACCGTCTGCGCCAGATTGGCGCGCATGACTGCGGTGATGGTCACCAGAATCCAGTATTTGTGACCCAGCCACGGCAGATGCAGGCTGATTAGATAACCCGCTCCGATAGCCAGGCTCGCACGAATCGCCTGGCGAACCGTTGGCGCGCCGAGGCCACGCGTGCTCGTCTGGGACAGCAGCGGCTTCCATGACCAAAGCACCGGGCTGGTGAAAAGCTGCCAGTGCTCGCGCACCAGCGTCAGATCGGCCTGGCGTTCACCGCGCTGCAGGGCGTAGAGCTGCTCGATCTCGTCGCCGATGGCGCCGACCCTGTCTATCAGCTGCAGCACCGAGGCGTCTAGCGCGTCGTCGTGAGGGCGATGCAAGCGCCCGAGTGCGATCTTCAGCGCCGGCTCGGTCGGCACATGGGTGCCCAGCAGCAGTGCTGATGCCAGCACGTCCACCTGGCGCGCAAAAGCAGCCAGCGTGCGGGCCAGCACCGGGGCGGCAGCCGTGCCGCCGCCGTGCTCGGCAAGATGATCGAGATCGAGCTCGCAGGCAATGAGATGGTCGCGCGCGTCAAGCAGCGCAAGCAGCATGCCGATAGGCTTTTGCCGACCGTCGCGCGCCGGTGATTCCAGCACCACATCGCGCGCGTTCTGCAGCATGTCGGCCAGCGCCACCTGTGCGCTCATCATCTGCGGCATCAGCTGGGAAGGATCGGCGCCTTCCTCGAAGCGATGTCCCTGGATGCGCAATGCATTGCCGAAGCTGATCAGCGATTCGGCCAGCAATTGGGTGCGATAGCGACGATTGAGCGCTGCATTGGCAGCTACCGACCACAGCAGGTAGAGGACAGAGCCTGCGAAAAACCAGCCGGTGCGCGTCAGCGCCACCACCAGACTTGCCGGCGGCGGCGTCGCCATCGAGAAGATCATGCAGAAAATCAGCCCGACGCTGACCGGGCCGCCGCGCTTGCCCCAAGCCATGCCCATGAAGGAAACAAAAGCGCCGCAAACCAGCACGGCACCGGTTTGTACCGGATCGTGGTGCGCAAGCTGGATCGACAGGAATAGCGGCGCACCCAGCAGCGGCGTCGGCAGCATCTGCTGCAACTTGCGCCGCTTGGGCGAAGGCACATCCGCCAGCGTCGTCACCAGAATGCCGACAGCGCCGGCAGAAGCCGCCCCCAAACCGCCGACCAAAAAAAGCGCGATGGCCACGACCACCAATCCCGCCGCCACCGCCAGCCCGTTTGCCACATTTGCGCCCGCCAGCGTGCACGCCAGCCGCCAGGCGTTTCGCCGGACGGTGCGCGCGGTATGCGCGCGGGCTGAGGGTCCGTCGGTCAGATCCATGGAAAAAAGCCGCTTGCTGTCTGCGGGCTGGCGAGTCGACTCAACCGCTCGCGCTTAGTGTCTGGCCGGTGGCGTTTCCGGCTTGCGGATACGGGTCAGGCGCCGCGGCGCAGGAGCCGGAGCGGGTGCCGTGTCCGCTGATGCACCGGCGGCTTCAGCGCTACCAGCCGTAGTGACGGTCCCGCCCACCTCCAATGCCTTCTGCGCAGATGTTGCCGGATCGTCAGAAGCCGCCCCAACATGGTGGGCGCGCAGGCTTTCTGAAATACCGCGCTTTGCGTCGACCCCGGCAAACTTCGAATGCGGCGCCAGCAGCGCCACCATCTGGCCGTAAATCTTCGGGCATCCTGCGAGGCATTCACTCTGATGCAGGAAGTCCGCTTCGCCGGTGTAGTTGCCGACGAGACCACCGGCCTCGGTGACCAGCAGTGAACCGGCAGCCACATCCCAAGGCGACAGGCCCTTTTCGAAGAATGCTTCGGTGAAGCCAGCGGCCACGTAGGCCAGATCCAGCGCTGCGGCACCTGGGCGCCTCATGGCGGCGGTGCGTTGCATTACCTCGCCCATGAGGAGCAGGTACTGCTGCAGGTTGTCACCCGGGCGGAACGGGAAGCCGGTGGACACCATGCTTTCGTGCAGGCGGGTTCGCTTGCTGACCCGTAGCCGCCGGTCGTTCATGTAGGCGCCGCGGCCGCGCGTGGCGGTAAAAAGATCGTTGCGGCTCGGGTCGTAGACGACGGCCTGCTCGACCTTGCCGTTAACCGCCAGCGCGATGCTCACGCAATAGACCGGAAAGCCGTGAATGAAATTGGTGGTGCCGTCGAGCGGATCGATGATCCAGACGTAGTCCGAATCCTTGGCGCCGTGCTCGCTGCCGGACTCTTCGGCCAGGATGCCGTGGCCGGGATAAGCGGTGAGCAGCGTCTCGATGATGGCTGCTTCCGAGGCATGGTCCACCTCGGTCACAAAGTCGTTCACCTGCTTCTGCGAGATGCGGACCGCTTCCACGTCGAGCGCCGCGCGGTTGATGATGGCGCCGGCGGCGCGGGCGGCCTTGACGGCCACGTTGAGCATGGGATGCAGATTGGGAGACGACATGGATTGTGTGAGGAGCGACAGGGCGAATCGCGTGCGGGCGCTGGTGGCGCTGCGGCAGGGGCGATGGAGCCCGGCGATGCGGGCGGCGACAATGGGCGCTAATTTTACGCGTCGCCCAACGTCCGTGTCGCTTTGGCGGCTTCCCATGCGCACCCGATTCATCCTGATCAACACCAGCCATGCCGGCAATGTCGGCGCCACAGCGCGCGCCATGCGCACCATGGGTTTCAACGATCTGGTGCTGGTGGCTCCGCGCTGGCCCAATGTGTTGCGGCGCGAAGAAACCATCCAGCGGGCCAGCGGCGCTCTCGATGTGCTGAAGAACGCACGCATCGTTGAAACGCTTGATGAGGCTCTCGACGGCATGACGCATCTCTGCGCCACCGCCATGATTCCCCGTGATTTCGGCCCACCCACGCGCACGCCGCGGGATCATCTGGAGCCCTTGGGCGCCACCGGCACAGAAGAAGGTGTGGCTTTTCTTTTCGGCTCAGAGCGCTTTGGCATGCAGAACGAGGACGTTTACCGCTGCGATGTGGCGCTGTCGATTCCCACCGATCCCAAGTTCGGCTCGTTGAATCTCGGCGCAGCGGTTCAGCTCGTCGCCTACGAATGGCGGCTCGCGCTCGGTGGGTTCGTTGAGGGGGCGGGTGACACGGCTGGCTCACTACCTGCGTCAACTGCGTCCGTCCTCCCAGCCCGGGCCGATGCGCGCCAGGTCGCCGGCATGCTGGAGCACTGGGAGCGCTCGCTCGCCGACATCGGCTTTCTCGATCCCGGCGCGCCGAAAAAGCTCATGCCGCGCTTGCAGCAACTGTTTAACCGGGCGCAGCTCACGCCGGAGGAAATCCACATCCTGCGCGGTGTTGCCAAAGCGATGTCGCAAGCATCGCGCCAGCCCCGATAGACTGCGCCATCTGCCGGCTTGCGCGAAGGGCCGCCCGAGCGAACTGCCTGCCGTTGTTCTCATTTCCAACTTCCTTTCCGACTTTTCGTTCTTCCTTTTCATGTTCTCCCGCCTGCGCTCCGACATCCAATGCATCCTCGACCGCGACCCGGCCGCGCGCAGCCGCTGGGAAGTCCTCACCTGCTATCCCGGGCTGCATGCCGTCATGTGGCATCGCCCGGCGCACTGGTGCTGGACGCACGGCTGGAAGTGGTCGGGCCGTTTTATCTCGCACGTTTCCCGCTGGCTCACGGGCATCGAGATTCATCCTGGGGCGCTCATCGGTGAGCGCGTGTTCTTCGACCATGCTATGGGCGTGGTGGTGGGCGAGACCGCCGAAATCGGCGATGGCTGCACCATCTATCAAGGCGTGACGCTCGGCGGAACATCACTCTACAAGGGTGCCAAGCGGCATCCGACGCTGGGCCGCGATGTTGTGGTGAGCGCCGGGGCCAAGGTCTTGGGCGGTTTCACCGTGGGCGACGGCGCGCGCATCGGCAGCAATGCGGTCGTCATCAAGCCGGTGCCGGCGGGGGCGACGGCGGTGGGTATTCCCGCTCGCATCATCCAGGCCGACGACCGTGCGCGGCGCGAGGCGACGGCGTCGAAGCTGGGGTTTTCGGCCTACGGCATCACCGAGCAGGACGACCCGCTTTCGCTGGCGATGCGCGGGCTGATCGATAACGCATCGTCGCAGGAACAGCAGATCGCTTTGCTCTGGCAGGCGGTGGAGGCCTTGTCCGCGCGCCGTGGTGACAGCGACTGCGTGCCGGCAGGCGCCGGTTGCCGTGAGGATTTTGCCGCCGAGCGCGAACGCCTGAGCCAGCTCATTGGCAAGTGAAACCAGCGCCCTAGTGCAGCGGGGGTAAAACCGCGGAGGTTCGGTTACCTATTGATAGCTATCAAAAATGATAGCTAGTAGCGCTTATGGAAAAAGCGCTACAGGAACTTTTCATTCATCATTTTCTTAAATATCAGTCGGCAACCGGTGGCGAGCTGCGCCGCGCTGCCTTGGGACGAAACGCCGCGCAGACCGATGCATCCGCCTCCAGATACGGTCCGCCGATCAGATCAATGCAGTACGGCACTGCGGCGAAGATCCCGGGCACAGCGGCACGCCCGGTATCTGCATCGCCGCGCAAACCTTCCAGCGTCTGGGCGATGGCTTTGGGCTGGCCCGGCAGATTGAGGATCAGGCTCATCTTGCGCACCACGCCCACCTGGCGCGACAGGATGGCGGTGGGAACGAAGGCCAGGCTGATCTGGCGCATCTGTTCGCCGAAACCCGGCAGGATGCGGTCGGCTACCGCCAGGGTGGCCTCGGGCGTCACGTCGCGCGGGGCGGGGCCGGTGCCGCCGGTGGTTAGCACCAATGAGCAGTGCGCCACATCGACCAGCTCGGCCAGCGTCGCGCTGATGGTTTTCAGATCATCCGGAATCAGGCGGGATTCGAATGCAATCGGATTCCTCAGCGCGCGGGAGAGCCATTGCTGAAGTGCAGGCAGACCCTGATCGGCATAGACACCGGCAGACGCGCGGTCGCTGATCGACACGATGCCGATTTTTACGAGCGGCCAGCCGGCACCGTCGCCGGGGCTGCTGGATGGCGTTTCGCCTGCGGTAGCGAGCGGCTGTCCGTTTGAAATCGATTGAGGCGAGGTGCTGTGGGGGGTCGAAGGCATCGCGGAGAGAAACAGTTTTTATTCAGTGCGTGAGATCAAGCGAGGTCGCTGGCACGCGATCACGATTCAGCAGAGTCATCGCCATCGCCATCTTCCGAGTTGCCAGTGCCGGCGGTGTCCGCATCAGCGTCGCCCACGTCTCCTAGCGCCGCACGCACCAGCTGGAAAACCTCCCGGTAGGCGCGGCCATGGCGCACAGGCTCGCCGGGCTGCTGCTCCTTTTGCGGAACCGCATCCTTGCGGGCCTGCCGGATGAGGGCGCGCAGTTGCTGGCTGTCCGTCGCGGGGAATTGTTCCATCCAGCGCTGCATCACATCGTCAGATTCCCCAATCAGCGCGTCACGCCAGGTCTCGGCTTCGCGGAGCGTAAGGCGCTCTTCGGCTGATCCGCGATGCTGCGTTTCCAGCGCAGCCCGCACCGCTGCAACTGTGTCCTCGTCGAGCTTTCGCATCAACTTGCCGACGAACTGCATTTGCCGTCTGCGGCCTTCAAAGTTGGTGATGCGCTTGGCCTCATCGAGCGCATCGATGAGCTTGTCCGACAGCCCGAGCGCCGCGCGCAGGTCGGTGCGCAGCGTTAGCAGCTCTTCGCCAAGCGCTTGCAGTTCAGTGCTTTCGCGTTTGAGGTCGGTGCGACTCGAGCCGTCGGTGCCTTTGAGTTCACGCTTGAGCTCCAGGTCGAGTTCGCTGCCTTCTGCTACGAAGTGGCCTTGAACGAAATAGCCTTTGGTGGGTTTGCGGGACATGGGGCAAGAGAAGATGAAAAAAAGCCAGGGCGCAGCGCTTGCACCGGGTACGGCGTAGCCATCAGGAAGCGGGTGGGGCGCTTCGGACGCTGTCTGAATGACGGCGGGATGCACGATCCGGATCGGAACATCAGCCTGCCAGCGACGCGGCGAAGAGGCCGCAAGTATCATAGCTGCCGACATGAACAAGCCAACTCCCCGTACCCCCGACGCCCGCGCCAGCAGCGGATTTTCCTACAGCCGCGCGTATTTCGAGGATCTGGTGGATATCGCGATCGCCCACGCCAAAAAGCTCGGTGCGACCGACGCAGCCGCGTATGCCTCCGAGGATGCCGGTCTGAGCGTCAACGTTCGCAAGGGCGAGCTTGAGACGGTCGAGCGCAATCGCGACAAATCGCTCGGCATTACGGTGTACGTGGGTCAGCGCCGCGGCGATGCCAGCACGTCCGATTATTCGGCTGCTGCAATACGGCAAACGGTTCAGGCGGCCTACGATATCGCGCGCTTTACCGCCGAAGATCCCGCCTCAGGGCTGCCCGACGAAGCCGATATCGCGGTGGAGCATCCTGATCTGGACTTGTTCCATCCTTGGGATATCGACAGTGAACGCGCAGCCGTTCTGGCGCTGGAGTGCGAGGCCGCGGCGTTTGCCACCAACCGGCGCATCACCAACAGCGAAGGCGCCAGCGTCTCGGCGCAGCAGTCACATTTCTTCAGCGCGCACACCCATGGTTTTCGGGGTGCTTATTCCACCTCGCGGCACAGCCTTTCGGTGGCTCCGATTGCGGGGCGCGGCAACGACATGCAGCGCGATGCCTGGTACAGCTCGATGCGAGCGGCCGACGAGTTGGCAAGTCCTTCAGCGGTGGGCCGCTACGCCGCTGAACGCGCGCTATCGCGCCTGAAATCGCGCAAGATCGCCACGACCGAATGCCCGGTGCTTTTCGAATCGACTCTCGCGTCTGGTTTGCTCGGTTCGTTCGTCAAAGCCATAAGCGGCGGATCGCTCTATCGCAAGAGCAGTTTCCTTCCCGACTCGGTCGGCAAGCGGATCTTTCCGGCGCATATCGATGTTTTTGAAGACCCGTTCGTGCTGCGCGGCAAAGGCAGTTCGCCTTTCGACAACGAAGGCGTCACGGTGCAGGCACGCTCGGTAGTGGAGCGGGGCCGGGTGCTGGGCTATTTTCTCGGCAGTTACTCGGCGCGCAAGCTCGGCCTGAAGACGACAGGCAACGCTGGCGGTTCGCACAACCTGACGATGACCTCGCGCCTCACGCAAGCGACGGACGATCTTCCCGCCATGTTGAAAAAGCTCGGCACGGGCTTGTTCGTCGTTGAACTGATGGGTCAGGGCGTGAACCCTGTCACGGGCGACTATTCACGCGGAGCCAGCGGCTTTTGGGTAGAAAAAGGCCGCATCGCATTTCCGGTGCACGAGATCACCATTGCCGGCAATCTCAAGACCATGTTCAAGGGCATCGAGGCGATCGGCGCCGATGCCTACAACTATGGTGCCAAGCAGGTTGGCTCGGTGCTGGTGAATCGGATGAAGGTGGCGGGGAGCTAAAGCGCAGCCCCCGCGTCCGGGTTCAGGGCCGGTCGTTCGGGTTAGTGACCGGCGGAACAAACACATCGCTGCCGGTGCGCCGGTTGCGCTCGAGCTGCCGAAGGTTCTGCTGCTGCTGAATCCGCATCTGCTGCTCGTTTTGCTGCTGCGGGCTCGGCACCCTCCCGGCCTCGATTTGACGCCGCTGCAGGTCTTGCTGCCGGCGCTGTACTTCCTCTTCATTGCGCAACTGCTGGTTGCGGTCGCGTTGGCGTTCTCCGTTCTGGCGCTGCTGCTCTGCCGACTGACGTTGCTGGTCGCGGATCTGGCGTTGCTGGTCCTGCATGTGGCGTTGTTCCTCTTCAACCCGACGGCGTTGTTCATCCGCTTGGCGGTTGTTGTTCCACTGTCGATCGTTGCCGTTGCTGTGGCCATGGTCACCGTCGCGGCGTCCACCGTTCCAGCGCCTGTCGCCATCATCGCCGTGGTCGGCCCCGCGATAACGGTCGCGATCATTGTTGTCATAACCATTGCGCCGGCGCCAGTTGTCGTCGCGCGCAAATTGCTGCGGAGCACTGCCATAGCCTGGCTGGAATTGTTGCTGCGCTGCGAGCAAGTCTTGCTGGCGGCGGATCGCATCCTGCTGGCGGGCTTCCAGCGCCTGCTGATTGCGCGCCCATTCGGCCTGGCGCACCCGGTCTGAAAGGCTGGCGTCGGGATTAGCTTGCGGGCCGCGCCATGTGGTGCGCTCAAACCCAGGTCCGCGCGCCCATTGGGGAGCGACATGGGGCACGCCAATGGGGCGAGCACTCGCCAGCGCGGCCGCGCCAACCAATTGGTAGGAAGGCCGCTGGCTGTGACGCCGGCCAAAATCGTCAGTGCGCCAGGCGGTCACAGCGGATGGATGCGAATGAAAACGGTAGTCGGTGCTGTCGCGGCCCCGGTTCAGGCGCGCAACATAAGCAGCAGTTGCGTAGTAGGGCGGGCGCCATGCCTCGCCCGGCGCGAGCGGAAACCATGCCACGGCTGGTGAGCCACCCGCCAGCGTGATGGAGCCGCTTCCGCCGGGGTTGCCCACGAAGACGACGAGCGCAGGTGCATAGGTAGGCCTGCGGTGCGGCACACGGCCCGGTACCCAAGCCCAGCGCGTGTTGATCTGCGTCCAGCGGCCGTAATGCGATGGCGCGAAACCCCAGGGCGCATCGTCCACCCAAGTCCATCCCCAGGGCTGAACCCAGTCCCAGCGGCCGTAGCGATACGGAGCCCAGTCGGTCTGGGTGACGCGCGGGAACCAGACAGCGCCGAGCGATCCATCCTGCTGCCAGGAGCCATAGCTGTCGAGCCGCTGGATGCCGGGCATGTCGGAGGAGACATAGCGGGCCGAAACAGACTGGTTCAGCGCGTTTTCGCGCGCCAGGGTCCAGCGCTCGAAATCGTCATTGGCCAAGTTACGCAAGCCCTGCGTCTGCGCAAGATTACGGCCGACGTAATCATGCCGGTCGGGTGCGGCCACGGTTTGCGCTTCGGCGCTTTCGCCATACAGGGTGCCCCGGCCTTGGCGCGCGCCTACGCGGGTAATGCCCTGGCCCGCGTCCACGTCAATGCGCCACTCTCCGGGCTCAGTCAATACCAGCGCCAGATTGGGAGTGTCGATCTCGTACCGCTCACCTTCGGCCACGTCCCGCACAGACACGGAAATGGTGCCTCGTGTGAGCTTGATCTGCGCCGTGCGGTCATCAAGTTGTGTGAGCTCGACGGTGGTCGAGCCATCCAGCCGCAGCGACGCGCCCCCTGTGTTGAGCTCGAGCCGCGAAGACCCATCCGTCCACACCTGGTCGCCCGTGGTGAGGGGCCAGGACGCGTCCGCTACCCGCGGCGCGGCGTCGTACGGGCTCTGGACATGCGCACTGCCCTGCAGGACATCAATGCTCGCGATGCGACTGGGAACATCCGTCTGTCCTTGCGGACTGGCGACAGCCGGCTGCGCCAGCGCCCAGCCGCCAGCGCACGCCAGCAGGCATCCGGCAATGGCGGTGCGCAGGCGCGCGGGAATTCGCTGGCCGATCACCGGCGCAGCGGTGGGAAATTGGATGGTGTTGGCTGCAGGCATTGGGAGCAATCCTCGTTCGGTGCAAGCGTGGCACAGGGTCGACGCACCTGTTCAACGTTTGCGGTTACCCAAAAGTTAACCCTAAACAGTCAATCCCGTGCAAAGCGGGGATGCTATGTGCAATTTCTGGTAACCGGAACAACTCTTTCTTCCGGGCGCTCGGCTAACCAGTCCGCTTCAACCCGGGTTCAGCGCCGCCTTCACGACTGCTGAAACGGTTGCCATCTCGGCCTTGCCGGCAAGCCGGGCCTTGGCAGCTGCCATGACCTTGCCCATGTCGGCTGGACCCGGTGCGTGGCCGATTTCTTCCGTCACATCCTGCACGACAGCGCGCACATGGCGGATGACATCGTCCGAGCCCATGCGTTCCGGCAAATACGCCTGCAGCACCACGATTTCAGCGGCTTCCTGGTCGGCCAGATCGGTACGGCCGGCTTGGGTAAAAGCGGCAACCGAATCCTTGCGCTGCTTCATCAGCTTGTCGACGATGGCCACCACCGCCGGGTCGTCAAGCTCAACCCGCTCATCCACTTCCTTTTGTTTGCATGCAGCGAGCAGCAGGCGGATGGTGCCGAGGCGGGCGCTGTCCTTGGCGCGCATGGCGGTCTTCATGTCCTCGGTGATTTTGTCTTTGAGTGCGGATGCCATTGTGATTTCTCCTGTGCTTTAAGACGTCGTCAGAAAATGGCTTTCTGACGTGCCGGAAACGCAAAACCCGCGCCTGGCGTCCCGGGCGCGGGTTTCTTTTGTCATGGGGTGTCGGCAGCTATCGAACGAGTCGACAGTGGCCAGCGATCAATCAGTACATCTTTTTCGGCAGCTGCATGCTGCGGATGCGCTTGTAGTTGCGCTTGACGGCCGCAGCCTTCTTGCGCTTGCGCTCGGAAGTGGGCTTCTCATAAAACTCGCGAGCACGCAGGTCGGTCAGCAAACCGAGCTTTTCGATGGTGCGCTTGAAGCGGCGCAGTGCTACGTCGAAGGGCTCGTTCTCTTTTACACGGATGGTCGTCATTAGCTAATGGTGTTTCGAAAAATATGCGGACCGTGCTGACGGTGGAAGATCGGGCCTCCGGCAGTGGTATCGCGTGTGTTCCCCGGCTGTAAGGTGATCAGGCCGCCGGGGGTTTGCCAGCAAAGCCGAGCATTATAGCTTTGCGGCTAGTCGATGCAAGAACGGTGTTTTGTTTTGGCACGTGGTACGCGGCGAGCGTCAGGCGGGATCGAACCGTTGCAGCGCCTGCCCGCAGGCATGGCCGCTGGCCCAGGCCCATTGAAAGTTGTAGCCGCCGAGCCAGCCAGTTACGTCGACCACTTCGCCGATGCAGAAAAGGCCGGGTTGGCGTTTGGCTTCCATCGTTTGTTGCGAAAGCTCTGCCGTATCGATGCCGCCGATCGTCACCTCGGCCTTGCGGTAACCCTCGCTGCCCGAAGGCACCACGCGCCACGCGGCAATGCGCTGCGCCAGGCTGTCCAGCGCGCGGTCGGGGATGTCGGCCGGAGTGCGCTGCAGTAGCGGATCGTCAGCGGTCCACGCGTCGGCCAATCGCGTTGGCACCAGCGTCGCAAGCTCGTTGGCCAGCTTGCGACGCGAACTGATCTTGATGCGCTGCAAGGCTTCTGGCATGTCGGTGCCGGGCGCGAAGTTGATGTTCAGCCGGGCGCCTTCATTCCAGTAGCTGGAGATTTGCAGGATGGCCGGGCCCGAGAGTCCGCGGTGCGTGAACAGCAGGTCTTCGTGAAAGCTGGTGGCCGGCAGAGGCTTGCGGCTCTTCTTTTTCTTTTCGATGGTTCCTGCTTCTGCCTCGACCGCTGCGGCATCAGCAGCAGCTTCGACCCCGACCGTCACCGGCAGCGCCAGCCCGGCCAAGCTTGCGTACGGTGCCCAGGCATCGCCGTCAAAAGTGAGCGGCACCAGGCCCGGCCGCTCGGCGACGCGCTTCAAACTGAACTGCGAAGCCAGCCGGTAGCCAAAATCCGTCGCGCCGATCTTGGGAATCGAAAGACCGCCGGTGGCGATCACCAGCTGCGGTGCCGAAGCACCGCCGTAATCGGTATCAATATGATAGCTGATAGCGCCAGTGGAATATGCGCTGGAGGCCGAAAACACCACTGATTTGACGCTGCATGGCTGCCAGCGCACCACGCTGCCACCACTGGCGCCGCCCGCGCATTCGGCCACCAGCATGTCGATGATGTCTTCGGCCGAACGGTCGCAGAACAGCTGGCCCTTGTGCTTCTCGTGAAAGGCGATGCCGTGGCGCTGCACCAGTTGGGTGAAGTCGGCCGGCGTGTAGCGCGCGAGCGCCGATCGGCAGAACTGCGGGTTCTGGCTGATGAAGTGGCGCTGCGGTGCGGCAGCGTCGAGCTCGCGGTTGGTGAAGTTGCAGCGCCCGCCGCCAGAGATGCGGATTTTTTCGGCGAGCTTGGCGCTGTGGTCGACCAGCAGCAGCCGCACGCCGCGTTGCGCCGCCACACCGGCGCAGAAAAGACCAGCCGCGCCGGCGCCGATGATGATCGCGTCGAAGTGTTGCAAGGGGCTTTTTGGAAAAAACCCCGAGCCTAACGCCTCAGGCCCGTCGGCCTCGCTGTGGAGCTGGTACCGGCATGCTGGCTGCCATCGATTCACCGCCGCCAGCGTCGAGCGCTGCTGCCGCCGCACCCTGAAGCACTTTGCCCACGATGATGATCGCCGGGCTGCCCAGGCCGCACTGCTCGATGGTGGCTTGCAGGGCGCCAAGCGTGGTGAACACCTGGCGTTGCGTCGGCAGCGTCGCGTGCTGGATCACGGCGGCCGGCAAATCGGCCGGCAAGCCGGTCAGCAGCTCTTCCTGAATGTGCCTCGCGCTCGCCACGCCCATGTAGATCACCAGCGTCAGCTTGGCCGAATGCGCGGTGGCGGCGAGCGCACGCCAGTCGGTACCGCTATCGCCAGGCTTGGCGTGGCCGGTGACGAAGATCACGCCATGCGCGTGGTCGCGGTGCGTCAGCGGCACGCCGAGCGAGGTGGCCGCCGCCAAGCCCGAGGTGATGCCGCTGATCACTTCCACCTGCACGCCGGCCGCACGCAGGTGCTCTGCCTCTTCGCCGCCGCGGCCGAAGATGAACGGGTCGCCGCCCTTCAGGCGTACCACGCGTTCGCCATCGCGTGCGGCCATCAGCATCAGCTTTTCAATGAAGGCCTGCGGTGTACTTTTGCAGCCGCCGCGCTTGCCCACATAGATGACGCGCGCTGTGGGCTGTGCCAACGCGACGATGGCGTCTCCCACCAGATCGTCCACCAGCAATACCGTGGCCGACTGGATGGCTTTGACTGCCTTGACGGTGAGAAGGTCGGGATCGCCCGGGCCGGCGCCTACCAGGATGCAGATGCCCGTGGAAAGTGGCTGGCCGTGGTGTGTTGTCATGTTGTGGGTGTCTCCGCTGTTGCAGCTTCAGCTGCGATGCGGGCAAGACGCAAGATGTATTCCACCTGCCGCGCGAGGGGCCCGGGTACCGGCAAGCGGCCCTGCAGCACATCGCGGGTGTAGCGCGCTGTGGTGTCGGCGTCTATGCTTTCGGGCAGGCCTGGTACATCCGCTGCCGTGCCGGGCGCCTGCGCCTGCAGCTGCTGCGGCGCACCGCGCACGAAACCGGTCATCTCGGCGGTGCGGCGCGGGTCGGCGACCACTTCGCCTTCCATGCCGCGGGAGAGCAGGGCGGTGGCACCGGTCAACGCGAAGGCTGCCGCCATCGATTCGGCATACGCCGCATGGGTGTAGCTGGCGACGATCACTGCCGGGCCGGCGCACGGGTTCATCAGCTTGGCGACGCTGTGCGCCGGGTTGCGCAGGCCGATGACCTGGCGCACGTCGAGCAGGCGCTTCAGGCCAGGGCAGAGCAGCGCTGTCGGCGCGAAAGCCACTGTCCCGGTTGCTATCAAACCAATTGCTGATTGCGCTTGAATATCAAGCGCCTCAAGCACTTTTGATGCATGAATTCGGCCATTTTCCGTGGCGGTGCCATGCACCAGTACTGGCAGGCCTTCGCGCGCTACCAGCAGCGCCAGCAGGGGCGTCAGCACCGGTAGGCGGCGCGCGCCGTTGTAGCTGGGGATCACGACAGTCGCGGGTGCGTTCGCCGCATGCGGCACCAGAGTCGTGCGCGCCTGCGTGGCATCCAGGAAGCCCGCCATCTCTTCCGGCGTTTCGCCCTTGATGCGCATGGCGAGGCAAAAGGCGCCTACTTCCAGATCCGTCACCGAACCATCCAGCACCTGGCCGAAGAGATCAGCTGCAGCGACGCGGTCCAGCGGCTTGGAACCGCGCGCACCCCGGCCGATCTCTTTCAGGTAATGGCTGATGCTCATCGTGGAATCATGCAATCGTGGGAAATGGCGGGGACGCAGAAATGGGCGGAAGCAGCTGCGCTTTCGGGCGCGCCTGCAGCGTTCTGCGGGAATTGTCCCGCATGGCTGATGACGTCCAGCTATATCGATAAGTGCCGCGCCGCGCGCGCTACGCGGCACGGCCGCCCATCACCCGCGCGTCAAGGAAGCGCGCCGGCCGTGCTGTGTGTCCGTACCAGCTGACGCAGCTGCGGGATGCACGACCCGCAGCTGGTGCCGCAGCGCAAGCCATCGCGCAAAGCGGCGAAACGCGCTTCCTCCCCGCTCTCGTTGCAAGCAGCCAGAAACCCGGTGATCTCGGGCTCGGACACATTCAGGCAATTGCAGATCTGGCGCGCACGCGGCGCCAGTGCGCCGGGGGGCTGTGCACTGCCCACCAGAAAGCGGCGGCCATAAGTTTGCGCAGGCAACTCGTCCTGCAGCAGAGTGCTGATCCAAGCGCCGGACCGTGTATCGCCGGCGAGAAGAAATCCTTCGATGAGCGTCGCCGTATTGCCCGATGTCACAGCATGCACCAGCCGCACGCTGCGCCGCTGACCATGGCGTTGATCCGCATAGCGCAGGGTGTCGGCACCGTGCAACTGCAGCAGCGATTCGATCTGCTCGAGCAGTGCGTCAGGCGCTGCCTCGTGCGCAGCGGCGCGCAGCACAAGGCCGGTGCGTTCGGTGCTGGCCTCGTCGCCCAGCGCCAGCCGGTTGGAGAACGGCACGCAGCTGGCGAAGGGAAACGCGCTCATGTGGTCGCGCATAGCGGTCTGTACCGCCAGCACAGCGCCGGAAGGTAGCCACGCCATCGCCAGCAGCGACCACGGCAGGGCGGCCTTCAGCACCTTGACCGCGCAGTGCTTCAACTCCGGCTGTTTGGCGGTCGGGCAGAACGCGGGCTGCGTCAGCGCATTCACGCCCGCCAGCGGTGCGCCCACCGAAGAACTTCCACCCAGCACCTCGCCGCCCCAGTGCATCGGCAAAAAAGCCTGCATCGGCGCCAGTTCGTTCGACGGCTGGGCGGCGACGATGATGGAACCACGTCGCGAGGTCAGGTGCACCAGATCACCTGCGGCAATGCCCAGCCGCGCCATGTCCTGTGCGTGCAGTTCCACTGCCGGCTCGGGCACATGACCGAACAGCCGGCCCAGCGTGCCGGTGCGGCTCATGCCGTGCCATTGATCGCGCAGGCGCCCGGTGTTGAGCGCGAACGGATAGCGCGCATCGCGCTCCTCAGCCACCGGTTTCCAGGGTGTGGCGGCAAAGCGCGCGCGGCCATCGGCAGTGGGGAAGCGGCCATCTTCGTAAAGCCGTGCCGTGCCGCTTTTCGCGTCGGCGGGAAACGGCCATTGCTGCGGGCCATCGGCATCGAGGCGTGACCAGCTGAGTCCGGTGACATCCAGATCGCGCCCGGTGGTGCATGCACGGTGCTGCAGCCAGAGTGCTTCGGCGGCGGTGTCGGCATCGGCGAAGGACATGGCCGTATCGATCGGCACCGGAACGGGCAAGTGGAAAAGCGACGGCCACACGAGATTCGCGCTGCGGTGGTCGTCCTGTCCGCACACCGGGCCAGTCCCGTCGCGCGCCGGGACTGGTTTCGTCGCAGCGGCAGTGTGCAGTCGCGCTCCGAGCGCTTCTGTAAAAGCCGTCGCGATCGCCCAGTCGTGGCGCGCTTCGCCCGGGCCGGGCACCGCGGCGCGCACGCGGCTGATGCGCCGCTCGCTGTTGGTGACGGTGCCGGTCTTCTCGCCCCAGCTCGTCGCAGGCAGCAGCAGATCGGCAAAGGCGCAAGTGGCCGTGGTGGCGAACGCTTCCTGCACCACGACGAACTCGCAACGCTGCAGCGCACGGCGCACCGTGGCCTGGTCGGGCATCGACTGCGCCGGGTTGGTGCAGGCAATCCACAGCGCGCGAATCTGGCCATCGGCGGCAGCCTCGAACATCTCCACAGCCGTGAGCCCGGGCGCGGATGGGATCGCCGGTACGCCCCACAGCGCGGCCACTTCGGCGCGGTGATCATCATTGGCCAGGTCGCGGTGACCGGGCAGCAATGTCGCCATGCCGCCCACTTCGCGACCGCCCATCGCATTGGGTTGGCCGGTGAGCGAAAGCGGGCCGGCGCCGGTGCGGCCGATCTGCCCGGTGGCCAGGTGCAGGCCGATGAGCGTTGCATTGTTGGCGGTGCCGCTGGTCGATTGGTTCAGGCCCTGGCAATACAGGCTCAGCGTGGCGCGCGAGGTGGCGAAGATCCGCGCGGCTGCCATCAGATCGTCTTGCGCGATGCCGCAGATGCGCGCTACCTTGTCGGGTGTGCAGTCGCGCACCAGTGATTTCAGCGCGTCGAAACTCGTCGTGTGCGCGGCGATGTAGCGCGCATCGGTCCAGCCTTCCCACAGCATGGTGTGCAGCATTCCGTGGAACAGCATCACATCGGTGCCGGGCTGGATCTGCAGATGCAGGTCGCCCACCGCCGCAGTTTCGGTGCGGCGCGGGTCGACCACGATCATCTTCAGCGCCGGGTTGGCGGCGCGCGCATCCTCGATCCGGCGAAACAGAATGGGATGCGCCCACGCCGTGTTGCTACCCGCGATGAAGAGGCAGTCGGCATGCGCGATGTCGTCGTAGCAGGCGGGTGGTGCGTCGGCGCCCAGCGTTTCCTTGTAGCCCGAAACTGCGCTGCTCATGCACAGGCGCGAATTGGTGTCGATATTGGTGGTGCCGACGAGCCCGCGCGCCAGCTTGTTGAACGCGTGGTAATCCTCTGTCAGCAACTGGCCTGA
>JBBSUX010000003.1:0-33071 GCA_038234045.1 Burkholderiales bacterium | reverse complement strand
GTTCTCGGCCTGGCCGTCTTTACCAACTGAAACGAGTTGCCACCTCAGCTTGCCATCCGGTTCACGTTCCCGTGCGTTACTACTCACATGGATGCACACCGTGCAGCTATCTGAAAGGTAAAACCATGCAGATTCGTCAAGTCATCAGGACCGGCTTGGGCTTGGCTCTTGCCGCAGCCGCGTTGACGGTAGGCACCATGGCCTACGCACGCAGCGATATCGGGTTCTCGATCGGAATTTCGGCACCGGGCGTTGTTGTTGGAGCCGGGTTACCCGGTTACTACGCTCCGGCGCCAAGCTATTACGCGCCTGCGCCTACTTACTACACGCCCGCTCCTGCTTACTATCCATCGCCAGCACCGATCTACAGCGCACCGCGCCCTATCGTGTACAGCCCGCCGGTGTACGTGGCACCAGCTCCGATTTATTACGGACCGGGTCGCGGATATTATCGTGAGCGCCACTGGGAGCATGAACGCTGGGAACGTCGGCATGGTCGGGATCATGATGGCGGCTGGCGCCGTTAATCGGCTCGATTGCGGTATCTGTATCGCTGAGCCGAACCTGGTCAGGCCATCGGATAAATAAGAGAGGTTCATTGCTTGGAGCGCCGTTGGCGCTCCTTTTTTTGATTCGGCTTGGCGTGTGAGCGACGCGCTTCACGGTGCTTAAGATGGGATGTTTCAGAATGGCGGCCTTATGGGGCAGCAGGCGCCGCAACCATGGCCCCTTCGTTCTCCCTTCAACGAACCGCACCAGCTTTCACCATGAAGACCATCCTCGTCTTGAACGGCCCGAATCTGAATCTGTTAGGCCAGCGCGAGCCCGACGTGTATGGCGCAGAAACCCTGGACGACGTGCGCGCACTTTGTGCTGCAACTTGCGCCGAGAAGGGGTTCGAGCTGGACTTCCAGCAAAGCAACCACGAGGGAGCGCTGGTGGAAGCGATCCATGCAGCCGGTCGTGCAGAGGCCGAAGGCCGGCTGGTCGGGGTGGTGTTCAACGCAGGGGCTTATACCCACACCAGCGTGGCGCTTCACGATGCGATCAAGGGCGCGGAAGTCACGGTGATCGAGCTGCACATCTCCAACGTACACGCGCGCGAAGCGTTCCGGCATCACTCCTACATCTCGCCGGTGGCCAAAGGTGTGATGGCCGGGTTTGGCACAGCGGGATACGCGCTGGCGATCGAGGCCCTCGCCCGGATAGAAGCAGGTCGCGCGAAAGACTGACGTTTTCAGAGAGCCAGAAACTCTTCCGCAGTGCGGGCAAACAGCTGATCAGCCAGCGGATGACGGTATTGCCGCTTGACGCTGATGGCATAAAAATCTTCGAACAAGGTGGGCAGGTGGCAGTACTCCTGCAGGCGGCCATCGCGGATCTCGTCGCGCACCACCACGGTTGGCACGACGGCGGGCGCGGAGGTTGAGCGCGCCAGCACGCGGATCATGGCCATGTCGTCTACCTCGGCCAGCGCCGATACCCGCAGTTTGTGCCGCTCGCAGAGGCGATCGAATGCAGCGCGCAGCTCGCTGCCGGGCGCGGGAAGAATCATGTTCATGCCCTGCAGGTCTTCCGGGAACCGGAACGCCGATCCGGGTGGACGCGGCCTGCCCACCAGGCTCACCTGCTGCCGTGCAATGCGCTGGCAGCGCCATGCCTGGCGCGCATCTGCATGTTCGCGGCGATTGGAGAGCACCACGTCGAGCTTGTGCGCAGCCAGCTTTTCCAGCAGCTCCGGCAGGCTGCCGGATTGCAGCACAAGGGTCACGTCGCCGCGACCCAGCAGTGGCTCGACAAAGCTTTCCTGGAAATTCCGGCTCAGCGTGGCCACTGCGCCAATGCGCATTACATGGCGCGCTTGCTGCATTCCTTCGCTGAAAGTAGCGAGCAGCTCGCTGCCATTGGCATGAATGGTGTCGGCATAGTGCTGTGCAATGAGTCCCGCTTCGGTTAGCGCGAGGCCGCGGGGCTGACGCTCAAAAAGTGGCTGGCCGAGCTGCTCCTCAAGCTGTTTGATCTGCGTGGAAAGCGCCGATTGCGACACGTGTAGCTGCTCAGCGGCCCGCGTCAGATTGCCGAGCTGCGCCACTACGCGAAAGTAGTTCAGGTGGTGATAGTTAAGGTGCACCATGGGTTTGGAAGCAGCAAAAAATCGATCAGACGAGACAATGTCGATGTTCGAGTGTTCTTTTTTATAGAACGTACTTGAACAAAATATGAATTTTACAGAACGCAGAGACGTTGCGAACATGCATGCATCTACTTCCGATGCACTGCCCACTGATGTCATCCCTGCTTTCTTCCGGTTCGCTCCCTGCACTTTTTGCGGCGCTGCTTCCTCCACTGATCCCCGCCGTGCCCATGCTCTGGCTTTTGACGGCAGCGGTTGCGGCGCGGGCGCGCAGTGATGCGGAAGCGCCGTGGCGCCTGGCGCAGGCTGTAGCTGTCTGCGGCGGTTGTATCGCGCTGCTTGGGGGAGCGCTGGTAGCACTGCACGGATCAGCCACCTACACATTCCCGGAGCCATGGTTGCCCGCACTGCGGCTTGATCCTTTGGCTGCGTTGGTGCTGGTGATGGTGGCTTTCCTCGGTTGGGTCATCGTGCGCTATTCACGCGGCTACCTCAGCGGCGACGGTGGCCGCTCGCGCTACCTGGCGTGGCTGTGCGCGACGCTGGCGGCTGTCTGGTGCCTGTTGGCTTTCAACAATCTGCTGCTGGTGTGCATTGCGTGGTCGCTCAGCAGTTTGTGCCTGCACCCGCTGCTGACTTTTTATCGGTCACGCCCGGCGGCCATGCTGGCTGCACACAAGAAATTTCTGGTGAGTCGGCTTGCCGATTTGCTGACGCTTTCAGGCTGCGCTTTGCTCTACGCGGGTTTGGGAACATTGCAGATTGACCGCATTGCCCAGCTGTTGGCAGAGCCTGAAGGACTGTCGGGCGCCTGGGTTTCCGCAGGTGGTGTGATGTTTGCGCTGGCCGCCATCCTCAAATGTGCGCAGCTACCGTTTCACGGATGGTTGCTGCAGGTGATGGAGGCTCCCACGCCGGTCTCTGCGCTGTTGCATGCCGGCATCGTCAACATCGGCGGCTTCGTATTGCTGAGGCTGACCGGTGTGCTCGAATTCTCCGCGCTCGCGCAGGGTTTGCTGGTGGTTGCTGGAAGCGTAACAGCGGCGCTGGCAGCGCTTGTGATGATGACGCGCATCAGCGTCAAGGTGATGCTGGCCTGGTCCACGGTTGCGCAGATGGGTTTCATGCTGCTGGAAATTGGCTTGGGTGCCTATTCGCTGGCCCTTCTTCATCTGTTGGCGCACTCGATGTACAAGGCCTATTCCTTTCTGGCTGCGGGCGATACGGTGTGGCATCAGCACACCCTTCGCATTGCTCCTGCCAGGCACAAAGTCGGCGCGGTACAGGGCACTTTGATGGCACTCGGACTGCCGTTGGGTGTGGGCGCTGCAGCCTGGCTGTGTGGGGTGGACCTGCTGCATGAGCCTGCCACCTGGGTTCTGGCCGGCGCACTGGTATGCGGCTTGTGGCCCTTGGTCCGCGCGCGCTCAGCTGCGGGCGCTACAGGGCAGCTTGCTGTGCTTGCCGGGAGTGCGTTCGGTTTAAGCCTTTTGTATTTTGGCTGGCACCGGCTGTTCGATCACCTGGCACCGGTCCAGAACATCGCGCCTAACGGCTTCATGCTGGGCGTTGCCGGAGCCTGTCTGTTGGTATTGCTGGTGGTGCAAGAGACGGTGCTCGCACGGCCGGATGGAAAGCTTTCACGCTGGCTTCATCCACAAGCCTTTGCGGGATTTCATCTGGACGAAGCCTTCACACGGCTGACCTGGAAGGTCTGGCCCGCACCGCCATTGCGGCGAGGTTCCAGCAGCAGCTCGCTCATGCATTTCACATCCGCTTCAAGCCTACGGCCTCAGGAGTTTTCATGATCAGTCAGGACATTGCGACGATCGAAGGAGCCCCCGGGCAAGTGTGCGTTCCGCTTGAAACAGCGCAAGTGAATGGGTCGGGCGCTCCCAGCGAATTGACAGGCGCGATGCACAAGGCATGTTCGCGTATTGCGCCGTGTTGGCCGCTGGACCGCCTGATTGCCGTGAATCCGTGGTGGGGCTTTATCGACCAGCCGGTGCAGCGTGCTGCGCTCGAGATCGAGAGTCTGAGCCCCACGCAATGCACGATGCCGCTCACCTGGTTCCAGGAACGCCACGCGGCGGGAGAGATTACCGACGCAGCGCTGTCGCACGTGTTGAAAGAGCACGGTTTGCCGATAGATGCGCAGGCTTTCCTGCAGCTGCAGGCGAATGCCCGGGAGCCGTCAACGGACGCGGCTCAGCATGCGTCCTTGCTGATCACCGACGCGCTGGATGCCGGCTTGCCCGATGGACACGAGCCTTCGTGGCGCGGTGTCGTGCGGCATGCGATCGGTCAGCACTGCGCCATGTGGTTCGATCGGGGGCAGGCGCAGTGGCAAGCGCCTTCGAGCCACTCGATGTACGAATCGTGGCGCGCTTTGGCTTCGCATGACAACGCGCCTTCGCTGTTGACAGGTCTGCCCGGCATCTCTGCGGGCATCGTTGCGCTGCCAACAACCAGCGGCGCACTGCTGGACGCTGCGTGTGCGTACTTGCGCGTGCCACCAAAGGACCGCGAAACCTATTTCACCGCGCTCCTCATGGATGTGAGCGGGTGGGCCGGCTGGTGTGCTTACCTGCGTTTTCAGGCGCGTCAGCAGGGTGCAGACGATGCGAGCATCGAAGATCTGCTTGCGATCCGGCTTGCATGGGAGTGGGTGCTGTTTCAGACGTCGAGTAATGTGGGATTGGCCGCGCGGTGGTCGAAGTCTTGCGAGCGCAGCAAAAAAAAGGTCGCGCCCTTGAGTGCTTCTGATCGCTGGATCTGGCAGGAAGCGCTGGAGCGCTCATGGCAGGACACGGTGCACGGGGGATTGGCGCTTGCCCCGAACAAGGCTGGCGGCAATGATGACGCTGGTTCGTTCCAGCAGACGCGTCCCGTCATGCAAGCTGCTTTTTGTATTGATGTGCGTTCGGAGCCGATGCGCCGGGCGCTGGAGTTGTGCGATCCGCTCATCACCACCCACGGCTTTGCCGGTTTTTTTGGGCTGCCGATCGAATTTCAGTCACTCGCGAGCTCCGAGGCCTTGCCGCAGTTGCCGGGCCCGCTTGCTGCAAAGCTCAAGGTGGTTCAGCGCGCAGCGACGCCCGAGGCGACAGAAAAGCTCGGTACCGATCGGCGTGCGCGCCTGGGTCGAGTCCAGGCATGGCAAGGTTTCAGAACCGCAGCCAGCGGAGGCTTTGGCTATGTGGAAACGCTGGGGCTGGGCTACGCGTGGAAGCTGCTGCAATCCAGCCTCGGTGGCCGTGGCAAGGGCGCTGATGCCGAAATGGCGGGCCTCAGCCAGGCGGAACTATCTGGACTGCACCCGGCTTTCGAAACGCTGCCTACTGAAGACGCGGTGAATTTGGCAGCCGGAGTACTGGGAGCCATGTCATTGCGTGGCAATTTCGCTCCCTTCGTGTTGCTGGTGGGCCATGGCAGTGAAAGTGCCAACAATCCGCATGCGCATGGGCTGGATTGCGGCGCCTGCTGCGGTCAATCGGGGCAGGTCAATGCGCGCACGCTGGCGGCGCTGCTTAACGATCCTGCAGTGCGCGCAGGGTTAACAAAGCGCGGCATCGATCTGCCGGCGGACACCTGCTTTATCGGTGCGCTGCACAACACCACAACGGACGAAATCCGGCTCTTCGATGCCGCGGCGATCGAGAGCGACCAGCCGGTGCCGATGCGGCAACTGCGCCTGTGGCTGGAGGAGGCGGGTGAGCGTGCGCGGCGTGAGCGCGCACCGCTGCTCGACGCCGGCGTGAACAAGAAGACAACGCCGAAGTCGCTCGTCTCCCGCATGCGCAACCGGGCTGCCGACTGGGCGCAGGTCCGGCCCGAATGGGGCCTCGCCAACAACGCGGGCTTCATCGCGGCGCCGCGCGAACGCACGCGCGGCATGAATCTGGCGGGTCGTGCGTTTCTGCATGACTACGACCATGCGGCTGATGCCGATCATTCCGTGCTGACGCTGATCCTCACCGCGCCGGTGGTGGTGGCGCACTGGATCAGCATGCAGTACTACGCATCGACCGTGGACAACACCAAATGGGGCTGCGGCAACAAGGTACTGCACAACGTGGTGGGTGGCGACATCGGCGTGTTCGAAGGCAACGGCGGTGATCTGCGGATTGGCTTGCCAATGCAATCACTGCACGACGGCAACCGCTGGATGCACACCCCTGTGCGCCTGTCCGTCTGGATCGAGGCTGCACCCGAGGCGATTGCCAGCGTGGTCGTCGCGAATGAAACCGTGCGTCGACTGGTGCACGGTGAGTGGATACACCTGTTCTGCATAGTGCCCGATAGTGGTCGAGTTTTACGCTACCACGCACGTCGGTCGGCCGCTGGCTCCGTCGCCCGCTGGACGGAAGAAAGCGCTGAAGTCGTGCCCACCTGACGCTGCAGGTGCAACTCGCGGGCGCGGTTCCTCGGCCTCAGGCTGGCGCAAGGCCCGGTGCAGCTTCAGGCCCGGCGTCCGATTGAACTGCAACCGTCGCGCGGCGCGCCTGGTGCGTGGGGAGCGATCCATCCGGGCGTTCGTAGGTGCCGATGATCATTCCGGCTGCGATCGCATGCGCCTCGACGGCTTCCAGCAAGGCCTCGCGGCCGGGGGTGGCAGGCCAGTCAACGGCAGCATTCAATGCGAAAAGCTGAAACGCGTATCGATGTACGCCGTGCCCCGGAGGTGGGTCGGGTGGGAGCCAGCCAACCTGCAAATAGGAATTGCGACCTTCCAGTACCGCGTCTTCGAGGATCGATTCATGGTCGGGACTTTGCAGCGCGCCTTCCGGCAGATGCGCATCCTCCGGCGGCAGATTGACAAGGATGGCATGCACCAGCGGCTTGGGCGTGGGCGAGTCGGCATCCTCGACGATCAGTGCCAGCTGTTGCGCTTCTTCGGGTACTCCTGTCCAGTGCAGCGCCGGAGAGATGCCCTCGCCATCCGCTGTGTAAGGCGGTGGTATGCCAGCATGATCCTTGAACGACAGGCTCTGCACATCGAGCGCCATCAGACCCGTTCGCAGGCCACTGTGATGGATGGCCAACGACTCGAGCCCGGCGCGCTGATCGCGCAGAGCGTGGCCAATGGCGCCGGGCAGGTTTTCGAGCATGTTGCGTGTTTCCGTAGTTGCAGTTGGAGGGCGCCGGACTCGCGACGAAGTGTCTTGAAGCGGACGCGCCGCAGTCCCCAAAGGGATGCCAATACTTTGACGCTTCTGGGTAATTCGTGGGTTTCCGCCTGTGACCGGCACATTGTTGCGACGAAGACAGAATCGCCTGTGGGATAACGCAATGACTTTTTCAACCGAGTCTGCGTGTCTGAAATATAGTGAAGAAATATGGTTCTAGCGCATATTCTATAATCGCAACATGCTATGTCCGTGAGAGCGTTTGATCAGGCCTGCGCACGTTCACCTTATGGACGTCATGCGCTGAAGAACGCGTCGAAGAGCGGCGGCAGGGATGGCAGCTCGTTAGTCAGTGCTTCACGGTTCACAAAATACGCTTCGCAGGCCACGGCAAAAAATTCGGCCGGTGCGGTTGCGCCATAGGCATCGAGCCAAGGTGGCTCGCCCCCGAAGCGCTGCGCCAGCATGCATCGCTCGCGGAAATCCCGGTACGCCGGCTCGAGTACCTTGCGCCAACGCCGGCGTGCCGCACGTGCACTCGTCGCGCCCATAAAACGCGGTGGCAGGGGCGGGCAGCCATCGGCACCACCGGCCTGCATGTCGAGCTTGTGGGCGAATTCGTGGATCACTACGTTCGAGCCACGCTCCATCGCATCTTGGCCGCCCGCATCTGCTACTGCCCGCCAAGCCAGCGTTACCGGACCGCGCTCCATCGCTTCGCCCAGCAGCCCCTCGCGCCAGCGATGGACCACGCCGGCACCGTCGATCCTTTCGCGCGTGGCCAGCATCGCATCGGGATGCAGCACGATGCCGACGAAATCGCCATACCAGCACAGCGCCGAACGCGGCCCGCGCCGCTCGGCCCAACCAAGCAGCAAGAGGCACGCTTGCGCTGCAACCGCCAAGGCCATCAGATCAGTAACGACAAGCCCGGCCGCGCCGTGAAAGCGTTTGGAGCGTAAAAAGCGCGCCGACAGATCGCGCAGCAGCATGTCACGGCGCGGGTCGAGCGTAGCTATGAACGCATAGCGGGTTTGCACCTGCTGCCAGAGCGCTTCGGGAATATCGCCTGCGGCTGACTGCCCGCGCAGTCGGCGCCACAACGCTGCGAGCCAGTCGGTCAGCTTCACGTGAGGATGTCGCTCACGCCTAGCCGGACGAGCGATCCGTCAGCAGCCGAAAGACGCAAAATATCGGCGCGCGGGGTTGCTGCGGAAAGTTCCCAGTCGCTCAGCACCATCCGCCGCATGCCGTCCCCCAGGAAATGTTCTGCAGGGCGATGCGTATGTCCGTGAACGAGAATTGTGGACCTGGCCTGCTGCAGCAATTGGCGGGCTGCCGGCGTATCGACATCGGCAAAGGGGGAGGAGGGCGCATCCGCGGCAGTGGCTTCTTCACGCCCATGCTCTGCACCTTTTTCGCGTTGTGCGGCTTCGCTGCGATCTCTCAGCCCGCGCGCCAATGCCCGGCGCTCATCGAGCGATTGCGCCAGAAAATCTGATTGCCATGCGTCGCTGCGAACCTGCTCACGAAAGCGTTGGTAGTCGATGTCGTCCAGACACAGCGCGTCGCCGTGGGTGAGCACGAAGCGGTGACTGCCCAGCACCAGAACCACAGGGTCGGCCAGGGCGGTCGTTCCGGCCGCCGTGTGAAATGAATCACCCAACATGAAATCCCGATTACCGTGCATCACAAATATTGGTCGGCCGTGAGCTGCCTCCCGCAGCAGCTTCACGCACTGCGACTCGAAGCTGCCGACTTCTTCGGCTGCGTCGTCCCCTACCCAGACTTCGAACAGATCACCCAGGATGAAGACTGCATCGGCGATGGTGTCGTGCAGGTAGCGCGTGAAGGCGCCCACGGTCGCTGCATCTGATGCATGCAGATGCAGATCGGAAATGCAATCGACCGTGCGCCATGTCGCAGGAGCAACAAGCTCCACGATAGGCATCACTGTCGACGGCATGCGGGAACGGAGGGCACGCTGCGAAGAATTAACCGAGGCAAATCTTCGGCTTGCGGCCCGCCCGGAACAATGTCAGAGAGCGACAGCTTTCTCGATGACAACGTCGTCTTTCGGAACGTCGTCGTGCATGCCCTTGCGGCCGGTTTTCACGGCGGCGATCTTGTCGACCACGTCGGTGCCCTTGATTACTTTACCGAACACTGCATATCCCCAGCCCTGTGCCGAAGGCGCGGTATGGTTCAAAAAGCCGTTGTCGGCGATGTTGACAAAGAATTGCGCGGTTGCGGAATGCGGAGCGTTGGTCCGTGCCATGGCAACGGTGTACTTGGCGTTCTTCAAGCCGTTGTTGGCTTCGTTCTCGATCTCGGCGCCGGTGGGTTTCTGCCCCATGCCCGGCTCCATTCCGCCACCCTGCACCATGAAACCGGGGATCACGCGGTGAAAGATGGTGCCGTCGTAGTGGCCCTTGCCGACATATTCAAGGAAATTGGCGACGCTTTTCGGCGCCTTTTCATCATCGAGTTCAAGCGTGATGTTGCCGTAGTCACGGATCTGAAGTTCGACTTGGGGACGGGTCATGAATGAAAGCTCCTGAATGGGTGAACCGAAAGAATGTTGGGGAAGCGCGTCAGGGAAGCACGGTGGCTGATTTGATAATGACCGGAGTGAGCGGAACATTTTGGTAAGGCCCCTTGTTGCCGGTAGCAACATTGCGGATCTTGTCGACGACATCCTTGCCCTCGATCACCTTGCCGAAGACGGCATAGCCGTAGCCATCGGGATTCGGCGGATTGAGCATCGCGTTGTCCTTCACATTGATGAAGAACTGTGCGGTCGCCGAATTGGGGTTGCTGGTGCGAGCCATCGCTACCGTGTAGGTGTCGTTCTTGAGGCCGGTAGTCTCCAGCGCTAGAGGCGCCTGCACAGGCTTTTGCTGCATGTCGGGTGTGAAACCGCCGCCCTGAATCATGAAGCCATCGATCACCCGGTGGAAGATCGTGCCGTCGTAGTGTTTGGCACGCACATAACTCAGGAAATTGGCAACTGTCTTCGGCGCTTTCTGCGCATCGAGCTGCAGGACGATGTCGCCATCGCTGGTGACGAGCTTTACCTTGGGCGCATCGGTATCGGCTGCTTGTGCGCCGCCTGCCGAGAGCGCCGCTGCAAGTACGAGCGCACTGGCAGCCGCGCGCCGCGTGAGACGCGTGGCAAACGACAGGTCATTGAAACGATCGACGGGTGAATGAGACATCAGCGTGACTTTCTTTTTCGGAAAAATAGATGGATCCGGATTCGGGGTCTCCCGTTCCCGGCCAGGCACAAAACTATTGCATTGTGCTGAACAAACGCATCTGGCAGAACCGACGAAGTGGCTCACTCAGCGTGCAGGCTTTCCTGCGCCCGGGTCGGCAACCGAAGCCGCGCCGGCTGCCGAGTCAGTGGTGGACGGAGCCATTGCCGCCGGTGGATTTGAGGCACCGGCTCCCTTGCGTTTGGCAGTCGGCGCGATGAAAAGCTGGCGGATCAACGCGAGCTTGGGTCCAAGCCGGGGATTGGAGGATTCAAGACGTTGCGATTTCGCGTAAGACTCACCTGCGAGCCGGGCTTGCACATCACCCAGGTTCTCGTAAGCGATGGCGTAATCAGGATTCAGGCGGATGGCCATTTCCAGTGCGGTGCGGGCCTTGTCGTATTCACCGGCATTAGCGTAAAGCGCAGCGAGGTTGTTGTACGGCTCTGGCAGTTCGGGAAATTCCCGCGTCAGCGCTGTGAAAGTAGCTGCGGCGTCCGCTGCCTGGCCTTCGTCGGTCTGAATCACGCCCTTCAGAAACCGCATCTGCGGATCGCGGGGATTGCTCGCCAGATAGCTATTGACCTTGACGGATGCGTCCGCCAGTTTGTTCGCCCTGATCAGCCGGTTGACATCGCCATAGGCATCAGCGTTTGCGGTGCTGGCCAAAAACAAGCCGAGGAGGGCGGCAGTCACCGAGCGCCGCAGGCGTTTGTAGGAGGTGACAAAGCCGGGTTTCATACGTTCTGGGCTGGGTTGCGATCGGCTTGCCGAGGGTGGCGCGGGAGGCTTGGGAACTCACCGGGCGGCGATATACTGCCAACGATTGTAGCGGCCAGAGGCTGCGTGCCGGGCTCCGCCGCGCATGCGTCAGGCGCTCTCAAGCCCCCATCTGAAATGCCTGCTGCCGCTGCGCGAAATCCGCGTCCGGCAGACGAGTCGTCCCATCCCGATACCCATGAGCATGCGCATCCACAACACGCTCACGCGTGCGCTGGAAGACTTTTCCCCACTCGAGCCTGGCCATGTCCGCATGTATGTCTGCGGCATGACGGTCTATGACCTTTGCCATATCGGCCACGCCCGTTCGATGGTGGCTTTTGACGTGGTGCAACGCTGGTTGCGCGCTCTCGGCCTGCGGGTGACCTATGTGCGCAACATTACCGACATCGACGACAAGATTATTCGCCGTGCGCTCGAGAACAAGGAGCCGGTCCGCGCCCTCACCGACCGGATGATCGACGCGTTGCATGCTGACGCGGACGCTCTGGGCGTCGAGCGACCCACACTTGAGCCGCGCGCCACGGAATTCGTTTCGCAGATGCTCGATCTGGTCCAGACGCTGGAGAGCCGCGGGCTCGCCTACCGCGCCGACAACGGCGATGTGAATTACGCGGTGCGCCGATTCCCGGGATACGGTCGACTCTCGGGCAAATCTCTGGATGAACTCCGGGCGGGCGAGCGTGTTGCCGTTGCCGGCGGTAAAACCGATCCGCTCGACTTCGTGTTGTGGAAGTCGGCCAAGCCCGACGAACCGCAGGATGTGCGATGGCAGGGGCCGTTCGGCGAAGGCCGCCCTGGCTGGCATATCGAATGCTCGGCCATGGCCTGCGCATTGTTGGGAGAGACATTCGATATCCACGGAGGCGGCGCCGACCTGCAATTTCCGCATCACGAAAACGAAATCGCTCAGAGTGAAGGTGCTCATGACAAGCCGCTGGCCCGCACGTGGATGCACAACGGCTTCATCAACATCGACAACGAGAAGATGTCCAAGAGCCTGGGCAACTTCTTCACCATCCGCGACGTTTTGCAGAGTTTCGATGCGGAAACCATTCGGTTTTTCATCGCGCGCGCGCACTACCGCAGCCCGCTTAACTACAGCGATGCGCACTTGCGCGATGCGCGGGCCGGGCTCAAACGGCTCTACACCGCACTTGACGCCGTTCCGGCTGATCGCTTGCAGGAACTCGACTCTCCGATCGACTGGGAAGATGCCCACGCCGCCCGTTTCATGCAGACGATGAACGAGGATTTCGGTACGCCCGAGGCCATCGCAGTGCTGTTCGATCTGGCGGGGCTGGTGCATCGAACCGAGGGCGCCGAGCGCGTGGCGACCGCAAGGCGTTTGCGGCAGCTCGGCGGAGTGCTTGGCTTGTTGCAGGCGGACCCGCGCACCTTTCTCACCAGCGGCGGGGCAGGCAAGGCCGCGTCAGCGCTTGATGGCGCAGCCATCGATGCGCTGATCGCAGCCCGCGCGGCTGCCAAGGCTGCACGCGATTTCAGCGAAGCCGACCGGATTCGTGCGCAGCTGGCGCAGCAGGGCGTGGTGCTGAAGGATTCGGCTTCCGGCACCACATGGGAGCTTGCATGAGAATCACACTTCCAGTCTTGTGGGGTATCGATGGCCGCTCGTGAAAAACCACTGATCACCGATGTTGCGGCTCAGCCTGAAGGGACTGTGGCTCGTGTGAAGAAGCCGGTTGCCCTTTCCAAGGCGTCGGAACCAGTTATTGCCACGCCAGCGTACTGGGCACAGGCCTGCAAACACCTGATGGCCAAGGATCGGGTGATGAAGCGGCTTATTCCCCAGTTCGGCGAAGCCTGTCTGCAGTCCCGAGGCGACGCCTTTACGACGCTGGCACGCAGCATCGTCGGCCAGCAGATTTCGGTGAAGGCAGCGCAGGCGGTCTGGGACCGTTTTGCGGCGTTGTCGAAGCGGATGACGCCTGCGGGCGTGCTGAAGCTCAAGGTCGACGACATGCGTGCGGCCGGTCTTTCGGCGCGCAAGGTGGAATACCTGTGCGATTTGGCACTGCACTTCAACAGCGGCAGCGTGCATGTCAAGGCGTGGGAGGAAATGGATGACGAAGAAATCATTGCAGAGCTGATTGCGATTCGTGGCATCGGCCGCTGGACGGCCGAAATGTTTCTCATCTTCTATCTGATGCGGCCCGATGTTCTGCCGCTCGACGACGTGGGTTTGCTGACCGGAATCAGTCGCGGATATTTCTCGGGAGATCCGGTCAGTCGCAGCGATGCGCGAGAGGTGTCAGCCGCGTGGGCACCGTATCGGAGCGTTGCAACTTGGTATATTTGGCGGTCGCTCGACCCCGTGCCCGTTGCCTACTGACAGACGCAACGGCCCGCATGCACCAACCGCAGTGCGTGCCCCCTGAAGGAGCAAGGCCTTGGCCAAAAAAACATTCCTTGACTTTGAGCAGCCGATTGCGGACCTTGAAGGGAAGATTGAAGAACTGCGATACGTTCAGACCGAATCTGCGGTCGACATCTCGGAAGAAATTACCCAGCTGGCCAAGAAGAGCCTGCAGCTGACCAAGGACATCTACAGCGATCTTTCGCCCTGGCAGATCACAAAGATCGCCCGCCATATCGAGCGTCCCTACACGCTGGACTACGTTCGCGAAATCTTCACCGACTTCATCGAGATGCACGGCGACCGGCATTTCTCCGACGATCTCTCCATCGTCGGTGGGCTTGCGCGCTTCACCGGTCATGCCTGCATGGTGCTTGGCCACCAGAAAGGGCGCGATACCAAAGAGCGAGGGCTGCGCAACTTCGGTATGACTAAACCCGAGGGTTATCGCAAGGCGCTGCGCCTGATGAAAACCGCCGAAAAGTTTCGCTTGCCGGTCTTTACGTTCGTCGATACGCCGGGCGCCTATCCCGGCATCGATGCAGAAGAGCGCTCGCAGTCCGAAGCCATTGGGCGCAATATTTTTGAGATGGCGCAGTTGGAAGTCCCCATCATCACGACAGTGATCGGTGAAGGTGGCTCTGGTGGCGCTCTCGCCATTTCCGTGGCTGACCAGGTATTGATGCTGCAGTACTCGGTCTATTCGGTGATCAGCCCGGAAGGCTGCGCATCGATTCTCTGGAAAACCAGCGAACGCGCGCAGGATGCGGCCGATGCGATGGGCATCACGGCGCATCGACTGAAGGCGCTTGGGCTGGTCGACAAAATCGTCAACGAACCGGTAGGCGGTGCGCACCGCGATCCGCGGCAGATGGCGGCGTTTTTGAAGCGTGCGCTGGGTGATGCATTCCGGCAGGTGCACGATCTACGCCCTCCCGAGCTGCTCGACCGCCGTTATGCGCGCCTGCAGAGCTATGGCCGCTTCAACGACACCAAGGCCGAGAGCAGCTGAGGCGGATTCCTTTCTGCGGTGCGCTTCGTAGCGTGCGCCGGGGTTGAACCGATGAGCAGCATCGACGCGCAAGACAGCGGGCGTTCTCCGGCGGGGGATGCCGCTGCGGTCGAGCGCGCTATTGCGGCCTTTGCGCCCGAATTGCCTCTCGCTATTGCCTACAGCGGAGGGGCGGATTCCACCGCCTTGCTGCTGGCCTGCGCAGCGCGCTGGCCCGGCAAGTTGCTGGCAGTCCATGTCAATCACGCCCTGCAGCCAGCGGCGGCCGACTTTGAGGCGCACTGCCGCAAGGTCTGCGCATCGATCGGGGTGCCGTTGCATGTCGAAGCCGTCGATGCCAAACCGCTCCCTGGCGAAAGCCCGGAAGCCGCTGCCCGCAATGCACGTTATGGGTGTTTTGATGCGCTAACGCAGTATGGAAAAGCGCTATCAGCTATCAAATCCGTAGCTTTCGGTCATCATGCGGATGATCAGGTGGAAACTGTGCTGCTGGCGCTTTCACGCGGCGCTGGCCTGCGCGGCATCGCCGCAATGCCAGCCCGGTGGCAACGCGCTTCGCTCGCTTTCCATCGTCCGTTTCTTCGGGTGGCGCGGTCGGATCTTCGGGCTTGGCTTGCGCTGCAGGCTGGCGTGGCTTGGATCGAAGACCCTTCCAATGACGAGGAGCATTTCACGCGCAACCGCATCCGCGGGCGGCTGCTTCCCGCGCTCGAGACCGCGTTTCCGGCATTCAGGGAAACGTTCGCACGCAGCGCAAGACATGCCGCAGAAGCGCAGATGGTGCTTGAAGAGATCAGCACCAGCGATCTTGCCGTCGTCGGAGTGCCGCCAGTCATCACGCGCTTGCAGGCGCTTTCGCCCGGTCGGCAGGCGCTGGTGCTTCGTCACTGGCTTCGCGTGGTTCATCAGACGACACCGGAAGCCCGGCAGCTGGCTGAACTGCAGAGCCAAATCCTGCGCTGCACGACGAAGGGGCACCGCATCCTGATCCGGGTGGGCGTGGGCTTCGTGCAACGCGAAGGCGATGTCATCGATTGGTACAATTCGGCCGCTTCTGCCGTCGCTGCGAGGGCTCCTGAGGACTTCTGACAGAGCTTGCCGAATGTCCCATTGCGATAAATCGATGCCGGGCCGTCCGTATTGGGCCAATGCGGCATTTCTACGGATTCTTTCGAAGGACTGCCTCAGTTCCTGAGGCGCTTCCCCTTTGGACCTACTCTTTCCTTTTCCTTCTTGATCTCCTGATGGCACTGATCGTTCACAAATATGGCGGCACGTCGATGGGCTCGACCGAGCGCATCCGCAATGTGGCGCGCCGCGTCGCCAAATGGGCGCGTGCTGGTCATCAGATGGTGGTGGTGCCAAGTGCCATGAGCGGTGAAACAAATCGCCTGCTGGGCCTGGCCAAGGAGCTGGCGCCCTCAAGCACCGACGATGCCTACGACCGCGAGCTCGACATGCTGGCGGCCACCGGCGAGCAGGCGTCCTCGGCCTTGCTGGCTATCGCATTGCAGGGCGAGGGCATGTCTTCCGTCAGCTATGCCGGGTGGCAGGTGCCGATTCGGACCGACGATGCCTATACCAAGGCGCGTATCGAATCGATCGATGACACCCGCGTTCGCACCGACCTGGCGGCAGGCAAAGTGGTCATCGTGACGGGTTTCCAGGGCGTCAACGAAGAGGGTCATATCACGACCCTGGGAAGAGGCGGCAGCGATACCTCGGCTGTCGCCGTAGCCGCCGCGATGAAGGCGGCAGAATGCCTGATCTTTACCGACGTGGACGGTGTCTATACGACCGATCCGCGAGTCGTGCCCGAGGCGCGCCGGCTGGGTACGGTGAGCTTCGAAGAGATGCTCGAAATGGCGTCGCTTGGCTCCAAGGTCCTGCAGATCCGTTCGGTGGAATTTGCCGGCAAATACCGTGTGCCGATGCGCGTGCTTTCCAGCTTCACGCCCTGGGATATCGATGTCGCCGAAGAGGCAGTCTCGGGTACCCTGATCACTTTTGAGGAAGACGAGAACATGGAAAAAGCCGTGGTGTCGGGCATCGCATTCGCCCGCGACGAGGCCAAGGTGTCGGTGCTGGGCGTTCCAGACAAGCCCGGCATCGCCTACCAGATCTTGGGGGCGGTTGCGGACGCGAATATCGAGGTGGATGTCATCATCCAGAATCTGTCGAAGGACGGAAAGACTGATTTCAGTTTTACCGTCCATCGCAACGATTACGCCAAGACCATAGACCTGCTCGAAAAGAGCGTTCTGCCCGGGCTGGGAGCAAGCGAGGTAACGGGCGACACCCGCATCTGCAAGGTGAGCATCGTCGGCATCGGGATGCGAAGTCACGTAGGTGTGGCGGCGAAGATGTTCCGCGTGCTGAGCGAGGAGGGCATCAACATTCAGATGATCTCGACAAGTGAAATCAAGACCTCAGTGGTGATCGACGAAAAATACATGGAGCTCGCAGTGCGCGCGCTGCACAAGGCCTTCGATCTGGACGAACCGCGGGCGATTACGGTCCCCGCTTGAGGCATAATTGCAGACGCTGGAACTGTGACCGAGTGGCCGAAGGTGCTCCCCTGCTAAGGGAGTATGGGGTGTAGAGCCTCATCGAGGGTTCGAATCCCTCCGGTTCCGCCAAGATGCAAGCAAGAACGCGGCCTTCGGGCCGCTTTTTTTTCGGGTCGCTTTTCTATTTTTGCCGACGCTTTGTTCTGCCAACGCAGCGGATGCAACCTGTATCCAGTATTGACGGTATCGGCCCGATACTTCGTTGATGACAACTGAAACGACGACCTCAAATCCCACTCTCGTCCTGCTCCACTTTTTCGGAAATTCGCATCGCGAATGGGCGCGTGTAGCGCCGCGGCTCTCGGCCCGACACCGCCTTCTCATGTTCGACATGCCTGGCTTCGGTGATGCTGCTGAGATGGGTGCCCTCGATGTGGCTGCCATGGCCGACTATGTCGACGGGAAAATCCATGCCGCGGGGATTGAGAATTGCGTCATCGTCGGTCATTCAATGACAGGCAAGATCAGCTCCGCTCTTGCCAGCCGTAAGCCGGACTACCTCCGCGGGCTCATCCTCGTGACGCCCTCGCCGCCGCCGCCCGAGCCTTTCACGGATGAAGTACGCAAGCGTTTGATGGCTTTCGACGGAAGCCGCGATGCAGCCGCCACTTACCTTGACGGGATTACTGCAAAACCATTGCCCGACGAGTGGCGCGAACCAGCAATCGCTGATGCAATGCGGGCTTCTCTGGTCGCCTGGAAGACATGGATATCCACAACCAGCCAAGAAGACTGGTCAGAGCGTGTTGGCGTGTTGTCGTTGCCGGTATTGGTCATTGCTGGTGCGGACGATCCTTCACTCGGCGCCGACATTCAGCGCCGACTGACGATGCCGCATCTGGGACAGGGCGAGTTGAAAGTCATTGCCGGTGGGCACGTGCTGCCGCTTGAAAATCCTGAAGCACTGACAGAAGCGATCGAGGCCTTCGACCGGGTATGACCAAGCCCCTTACTGGGGCAGCCCAACTGCCCTCAAACCGCGCAGTATTTATTCTGAATCTCGTCATCCGCCAACAGAGCCTCAGCGGCTCCTTCGTGCACGACCAGGCCTTGATCAAGGATGTAGGCACGGTCAGACACCGCCAACGCGCGCGAGACGTTTTGCTCCACTAGCAGGAGCGTGATGCCGGTGGCCTTCATGCGCGCAAAGAGCTCGAACATCTCGTCCACCAGCAACGGCATGATGCCCTCTGAGGGTTCGTCGAGCAGGACCATCCGTGGTTCGGCCATCATTGCTCGCGCAATGGCAAGCATTTGCTGCTCTCCGCCAGACATCGACGTCGCCTCCTGTGACAAGCGCTCTTTCAGACGTGGAAATGTTTCCGCGATCACGTCAATACGCGCTTCGATATCCACCTTCTTGCGACTGGCAAGCAGGCCGAGTTGCAGATTCTCACGCACCGTCAAAGATGGCACGATGCGCCTGTCTTCTGGCACGAAAGCAAGCCCCAAATGAAAGCGCGCATGCGTTGGCTGTGCCAGCAATTCCTGGCCGTCAAACACGACGCGACCCTTGCAACGCGTTAGCAAACCCATCAGAGTCCGCAGCGTGGTGGTTTTGCCGGCGCCGTTGCGGCCCATCAAGGTGACGATTTCACCCTCATTGACGTGAAACGAAACGTTCTGCACCACGTGACTACGGTCGTACCACGCGCCCAAATCTTGGACGTCAAGCAAAGGAGTGGGCTTCATTTTCAACCCTGACCTAAATAAACACGGCGAACTTCGTCGTTGTTGCGGATGTCGTCAGCCGTACCCTGCGCCAAAAACTCACCATGGTGCAGGACGATCAATCGCTCGCAAATGCCCATAACCAGCTTCATTTTGTGCTCCACCAGGACGACGGTACGTTCCTTGGCCAGTTCTGTGATCAAAACCATCATTAATGACGTTTCTTCTGGCGACATGCCCGCTGTCGGCTCATCCATCAGCAAGAGCTTCGGCTTGGCAGCTAGCGCCATGGCAATTTCGAGAGACCGCTGCTGCCCATGCGCCAAATCAGCCACCGTCTTGTTGCGCAAAGCCGTCAGGCCGATTCGAGCGAGCAAAGCATCAGCCTCTTCTATTACATGTTTGAGCGAAGCGCGCGGTTTGAATAGTTGGTAGCGCGCATAACGCATCTGCGCCGCTACACGAACGTTTTCGTGCACGCTAAGTTGTTTGAAGACGTTGGTTATCTGAAAACTTTTGGCGATTCCACGTCGCGCGTAGTCATACGCTTTCAAGGGCGTAATGTCATGCCCTTCAAAAAGCACTTTGCCAGTGGTCGGCACCAACGCCCCGCTCAAGACATTGAAAAACGTGCTCTTGCCTGCACCATTTGGGCCAATGATGGCCGTCAGCTCGTTAGGTGCAAAGCCCACAGAGACATTTGAAAGCGCCTTGAAACGCCCGAAATGCAGACTGACATTGCGCACCTCCATCAACAGCGGCGGGCTCATTCACGCTCCCCCTGCAGCATTCCGCGCTGTCTAAGCTGGTGTACCAGACTGCCTAATATGCCGCGCGGAAAAAACAGAATGAGGACAATGAAGAGTATTCCGACGACGCCCATCCAATACTTGGTCAGGTTGGTGGCTACCTCTTCAAGGTAGAGGAAAACAGCAGCACCCAGGAAAGGGCCAAAAAAGCTACCTATCCCGCCCAGCAAAGACATCATCAAAACCTGCCCTGACTGAAGGTAATTCAGTGAATCCACTGGTACTACCGACAAATGGAGCGCCCGCAATGCGCCGGCCAAACCGCAGACGCCCGCAGATATCACAAAGATCAGCAGCTTGGAGCGTGCCACGTCGTAGCCGCAGGCCGCCGCTCGTCTTTCGTTCTCACGGATGGACTCAATCACTGACCCAAATGGTGACGCCAGTATTCTCGACACCAGCCATAAGGAGAAAGCGACAAAAATCCAGAAAACATAATACTTGATGAGTGGGTTGAGAAAGTCGATGCGGAAACCAAAAACATCGATGACCTGCGCCTTGATCCCGCTCAGCCCGTTTTCGCCACCCGTCCATTTTTCCGCTTTGTAGAACATGTAATAAATGACTTGCCCGAGCGCCAGCGTCACCATTGAAAAATAAATTCCTCGTGTCCGCACCGCCAGATAGCCGACAAGCAGGCCTGCGAGCAAGGACGCTGCTACGCCGACGAAGATTGCGGGAATCCAATTCACGCCGAAATGCACCATGGCGATGCCAGTTAGGTAACTGCCGACACCAAAAAATGAGGCATGACCAAAAGACAACATTCCGGTATAACCATAGACGAGATTAAATCCGACAGCGAACAAACCAAATATCAGGATATTGACGGCCAGGGCGTTGTAAGGCGTTAATACCGGCAAGATCAGCAAAATTAAAAGGGCCGAGGCTACACGGTGGCGAGCGATGCCGTTGACTACGGGACGCAGATTCATCCGAGCGCTCCGGTTTTTCCAAAAAATCCTTGTGGCCGCACAAGCAGCACCAACGCCATCAAAACAAAGATCGACATCTCCGCATAGGCCGGCGCAAACAATGCCGTGATGCTGTAGACAATACCCACCAAGAGTCCTGCGACCACAGCACCAGGCAACGAACCCATGCCACCAACAACCGTGACCACAAACGACTCTGCCAACACGGGAATACCCATCTCTGGATTCACCGCGCGAGTCGGCGCTGCCAGCACACCAGACAGGCCGGCAATAGCGGTGCCCAAGCCAAATACCAGCCACCAAACCTTGGCAATATCTACACCTAGTACGCGCACGATTTCAGAGTCACGCGAACCGGCGCGAATGATCAGGCCGTAACGTGTCTTTTCCAAAAACAGCCAGAGCGCTAGCACGACAACCGCCGTCGCGCCAATCAGGAACAATCGGTATAAAGGGAAATAGCCAAAACCAAGATTTACCGCGCCGCGCAGAGATGCCGGTGTGGAGGACTGTAAACCTCCAATACCGAATAGGGCGCGCACCATGTCAATCAGCACATAAGACAGGCCGAACGTGAGCAGCAGTGGGTAATCGATGCCCCGACCATACAAGGGTCGGACCAGAAAACGTTCGGCCACCAGACCTATTGCGCCAACCACGAGGGGCGCAATGACCAGGCTGAGCCAAAAATTCCCGGTCAGTCCCAAGAAATACACCCCCAAAAAAGCGCCCACCATGAAGAATGCCCCGTGGGCAAAATTCACGACGGTCAACATGCCGAAGATCAATGAAAGACCAATCGCCAACAGGGCATAGATAGCCCCGAGAGCGATGCCCGTCATCAACTGAAGCATGAGCAAGGAAGGTGTGATATCAAGCACGGGTAGCCTTCCTTTTATCGTCAGGCCTTGTAGCCGAGTTCTGTGCAGCTGCGCAAGTTGGCTTCGTTGGGGCTTTCTACTTCCAAGATGTTGAAAAGATCGTATTTATCCTTCATCCCCTTGGATTTCGACTCTACGATGATGACCGACTGGACCGACTGATGGTCACACTTGCGGAAGTGCTGTTCGCCCTTGTACCAGTCGTATTTCATCCCGCTCATAGCCTCGCTGACTTTAAGTGAATCGGTTGATTTGGCGTTCATTACACCCTGCAAGACGCTGCGAATACCGGCATAACCCAGCGCGCCGTAGTCCGATGGCACCGCACCACCGTTGGCTTTGCGAAACTTGTCGTTAAACGCCTTGGCTGCCGGCACGCTGTCTTCCATACCCCAGTAATATGAGGTGCCGCCAACAACGCCGTCGAATGCATCGGCACCTCCAGCCTGCCGCGCGGCGTATAGCAAAACCGGGGCGATAATTCGGGTTTTTTCTTTCAGACCAAAATCAGTCGCCTGCTTGACGGAGTTCACCAAGTCCCGTCCGAAATTACACATGACCAGCACATCCGGGTTCAGCGCCTGGATGCGCGGGAGGAATGACGAGAAATCAGCCGTTCCAATCGGGTGCAAAATATTCGCCAAAGTGTTGGTGCCCAACGGTTTTCCCGCTGTTTCGAAACCACGAACCATTTCATGCCCGTAGGCGTAATCTGCTGTCAGGTAAACCACGCGTTTGCCGTATTTTGGGAAAGCGTAACGCGCCACAGCGCCAGCCGTCATGTGGGGAGTAAGGGCCTCATGAAAGGTGTAAGGCCCGCCCTGTTTGGCCTCAGTGATGGCATCCGACTGGCTGATCGAGTTAAAGATGACCTTGCGTTCGCGGGTCACACCATTGATCGACAATTGGGTAGCTGCAGACAGCGAACCGACAACGAAGGCGACGTTGTCTTTCTCGATCAATTCCAACGTTCGGGTCGCGGATTCGCCAGGATTGAGCTTGGTGTCACGCACCAGTAGCACAGCCTCACGGCCATTGAAGCCGCCGGCGTCATTGAAATCCTTGATGGCAATTTCTGCGGCGCGCACTTGATCTTGCGCTTCGGCCGAGTAGGGGCCCGTTAAGGGGACCGGAAAGCCGATTTTGATCTTCTCGGCCTGCGCCTTGGCGATGTTCAAGAAGAAAGGGGCCGTCCCCATGGCGACGCCTGCGGCACCTATTTGAAGCAACTTACGGCGGTTTGGCGCGATGACGTTTTTGTAATCTTGATGGCTCACGTATGTCTCCTAAGAAGGTGTCAAAAATTCAAAGAATGGTCGATGTGACCGGAGCAGGATCGAGGCGATACGCTGCCGCCCCGGGAAAAGAACTAAGGCGCCCATATCGGCCTAAATCAATGGCGGTCTCGATCAGCACATCACGCGCACTGCGACTGGTCTGCTGCGCACGGACTGAGTTAGTCTGGGCCTGCATATAAGCTCCAAGCCAGCGTGCCCGCGCAACGGTGCTCTGCCCTTCAGCTAAACGACTTTTTTGGAATGCGAGCAAGGCTTGCGGCGTGGCACCGTGCGCGCCAATTGCGTCACCTAGCGCGACGGCATCCTGTGCTGCTTTCGTCACGCCCATGCCGATGTGCGGGCGGGCGACAAAGGCCGCGTCTCCCATCAGGCCGATACGTCCGAAGGCAACTTGCTCGGAGCACACATCGTAGACAGGTTGTAAAAATGGTTGCGCAGCTTTCTCAATCATTTCGGCAAACTGCGGCGCCAACAGATCGCGAGCCGCGTTGCGCATGTCGGCGATATGCTGCCAATCCACCTTGTTCGGCGGAATGCCGCCTTGGTAGTGGACGCCATCAGCGTCCGTCAACAAGCTCTCCAGCGCGACCTCAGTGGCCGCGCGATACCAGACATAGTTGTAGGCCCGGTGCCCCGGACGCGTGTCATTGCCCTGCCCGGCGACCGGGTAGCCGATGATTTGCTCACCCGCCGGTAGACCAAACCCAAACTTTTCGAAAACGCTTTTGAGCGTGCGCGCGGACAGCACTGACTCGCTGCAAACGCCGCGCCACGCCACGTAGCCGGCGTAGAGCGGCTGCACCTGCGGCGCGAGCTGTTGGCGCACGACGGAGCGTAAACCGTCGCTGGCAATCACCAAGTCGGCTGGCCACGTCCTGACGCCCTCGGCGGTCAAGCCGTGAACGACGGCACCATCCGCAAGGTTGTCGACTTTTTCAACCGTCACACCTTGCGCATAACGTTCAGCTGGCAGCAGCTGGTGCAACGCGTCATAAAGACGGCTCCATGACGTCAGGATCTGCGGCATTTCAAGTAAGGCCACATCATCGCCAGCGATGTCCAGCACCACACGGTGTTGCACTTCAACTCCGAGCGTCTCGGTGGCGTCAACGCCAGCGCGCCGCAAGCCTGCAAACAAGGCGTCATGCGTGACGATGCCCGCACCACGGCCGTCCATCGAACCCTGGACTTTTTCCAGCACACACACATCGTGACCTTCACGGTGCAATATGTTCGCTGCGAGCAAACCACCCAGCGAGCCGCCAATGATGAGAATTCTTGACATTCAGGCCGCAGCGTCCATCGCCTGCTTTTCCGCCGCCGGGTAGTTGAGTTCTATTACTACTCCGTTGGGATCATCAAGAAACACCTGATGCAAACCAATCGACGGTACCGTCCGTTCGCGCGCCGTGACACCTTGCGTTTGCAATTTGGTCAGCATGGTGCTCAAACCATCTGCAAAAAAGGCAATGTGGTCTATCGAGCCGCTGCCGCTAAGCGACGACACATCACGATCACCGAGGTATTGTTTCAAACCGATGGGATCGTTCACATCCATTCCGATTACATGCACTACAGCGTTGCCAACCTCGCGATGGTCGCCACGGTAAAGCCAGATGCCAGGAAATGGAAAAGACGGCCGTGGACCAACCGTCAAGCCCAGCACATCCACATAAAAACGACGCGTCGTCTCAATGTCAAGCGTGCGAATGGAAAAATGATTCAGCGTCAGTGGCATGGTGCGGGCTCCTACAAGGAGTTGCATTGAGAGGCAGAAGCATTGACCAAGGGTCGGCTAGCCTGCAAATAGCTACGTACCTGGTTGCGGATGATCTCTGGGTCAAAAACATGCGTTGACGTATTTTGAACAGCCTGGTTGTAGACCCAACGGCGAACGCCCATGTAAAAAATACTGCCGTGCAAGCCCATCAGTAACTCGTGCTCGGCCAGCGTTGACTTGGCGCGGCTTTTGACACCACGGAAGCGTCGGGTTTCACGAATCAGTCGCGGAAATAGCCGCGCGCGCAATAGCTCGAAAAATCGGGTGGTAATAGTCTGGTCTGTCAGACCCGAAAAAATAAGAATGCGTACAAAGTCATGGTTCAGCACCGTCGCTGCATAATCGATGTAGAAGCGAGTAAATTTATCTTCGCAGCTTAGCGTGGGGTCATCCAGCCACTTCTCCCACTCGGCTTTCCAGCAGCCCTCAAAGACCTCTATATAAACCCGATCAATCAAAGCCTGCTTATCCGGAAAGTAGTGGTACAGCAATGTGTGCGTAGTGCCGATGCTCTTGGCCAAGTCTCGGAGCTGCGCATCAAAACCGTGGCGCGCAAAAAATTGGATTGCGCCTTCGAGAATCTGACGCTCACGCTCCGGCGGCGACATGCGCTTGCGTACCGCAGGAGCCTCAATTTGTAGGGCTTTAGGGTTTGCCCTAGGCGACGCCCTATTTACCGATGGTTGATCCATCGATAGCATTGTTGAACGCTTGGTCAATAAGTTCATCAGTGCAAACCCTCAGCTTCAAAGAGCTGAAGAAGCGGCGCCCCACATGCCTTTTCCGACATACAGCCCAACCAAGGATTACCATGGAATTGAATGGAGACATCCTGATCGATGCGCCGCGCCAAAAGGTCTGGGAAGGACTCAATAGCCCAGAGATTTTGTTGCGCTGCATACCTGGCTGCGAAGGCCTGGAGGCCACCAGTCCAACCGAGCGAACCGCTCGCGTCGCTGTAAAGGTGGGCCCTGTGCGAGCACGCTTCGTGGGGCAAATTCGTATGGAAGACATACGGCCGGGCGAAGGGTGCCTTCTGCGCTTTGAGGGGTCGGGTGGCGCGGCCGGAATGGCGAAGGGCCAGTCGAATGTAGAACTCACGGAAGAGGCTGGGGGAACGCGTCTTCGCTACACCGCCCAAGCCTCCATCGGTGGAAAGCTGGGGCAAGTAGGTGGCCGCATGATCGATGCTGCGGCCAAGCAAATGGCGGGCCAATTCTTCACCGCATTCAACGAGCAAATGGTGGGCGCTCCGCCTGCACAACTTGATGTTACTTCAGCGGACGTATCAGGAGCCGTCCCTGTCTCTACGGTCGGAACAACTCCGATCATTTCTGCGCAATCCGGCGTACCAACCCAAAACAAGCTTGTTGGAGAGGGTGTGCGCGTGCTGTGGTTTTTGTTGGGAGCCGTGTCCACAGCCTTTGGCGTATGGATCGCTTCAGTCTTGACATCCTAAGGATTACAGAATGAAAGCTGCTGCGTTCGATTACGTCAAACCTGACTCGATAGCCCAGGTGCTTTCTCTGCTCAAGGAGCATGGCGACGATGCGCGCCTGCTCGCCGGTGGGCAGACGCTGATGGCGACGCTGAACATGCGACTGTCTGAACCGCAGCTTGTTGTAGACATCACGGGGATCGAGTCGCTGCGCGGCATTCGGGTACAAGGCTCGAAGCTTTGGATCGGTGCGCTGGTCACTCACACTGAGATTGAAAACAGCAAACTCATTGCTCGCCATGCGCCACTTCTTCAGGCTGCAGCGCCGCACATCGCTCACCGTGCCATCCGTAACCGCGGCACGTGGGGTGGCTCAATCGCTTACGCCGATCCAGCAGCTGAATGGCCAACATGCCTGCTGGCGCTTGGTGGCAATGTGATCGCGCAAGGTCCAAACGGCGATCGTCGAATTGACGCTGATGATTTTTTCACCGGGTTGTACAGCACAGCGTTAAGACCTGACGAGCTACTTGTCTCGTGCGAATTACCGCTGGCGGGTGCCGATCACTGGTTTGGCTTTAGCGAGCTTGCCCGTCGGCACGGCGACTACGCCATCGTCGGCATGGCGGCCACGGCACGGCGCGAAGATTCGGCTCTGCATGAGCTCCGAATCGCACTGCTTGGGGTGGACTCCACTCCTATACGCGCCCGCAAGACCGAATCGTTGCTCCAAGGTAGAACGCTCGACGCATCCACAGTGACACGGGCGGTCGCTACCCTGCGCGACGAGATCGATCCGCTGCCCGACCTGACCAACACTCCAGCTACAAAACGGCATCTTGCCGGCGTTTTACTGCAGCGCATGCTCGCTGAGGCGAATGCCCATTGAGCACTAAAGGAACACTCATGGCGGATCTTCAAGCGATCAAAGTTACGGTAAACGGCAAACTGGTGCGGAGCAGCGTTGAGCCACGGACGCACCTCGTGGATTTTTTAAGGGAGGAGCTTGCACTTAAAGGAAGCCATCTTGGTTGCGAACACGGAGTGTGTGGTGCATGTACCGTCGAGCTGAACGGTCAGATCGTGCGCGGCTGCCTTACCCTTGCAGTGCAAGCCGATGGGGGCAAAGTGCAGACCATTGAGGGGGTGACCAGGTCCGGGGCGATCCGCGATCTACAGGATGCCTTTGTGAGACGCAACGCGCTTCAGTGCGGCTTTTGCACCTCCGGCATATTGATGGCCGCGAAAGAGCTCATTGAGCAATTGCCGAACGCAACACGTCCAGAAGTACGAGACTGGATCTCAGGCAACTACTGTCGATGCACTGGATATCAATCCATCGTAGACGCTATCTGCGAAGTGCAGGAACAACGCAAAGAGGCACTCCTATGAAGCGAGACCTTGTCAACCTGGAGCCCGCGGTCCAGCAACCCAAGCCGCTCACGCCGGTAAACCCCGACCAGCGCTACATCGGCGCGTCCGTACCACGCGGCGGTATAGAGCGACTCACCCAAGGCCTGGGCCAGTATGTGGACGATATCGAATTGCCACGTATGGCCCATGTGGTCTTCTGGCGAAGCCCCGTTGCCCATATGCGCATCATCGCGGTCAACGCGGAGTTTGCACGTGCCATGCCTGGCGTGCTCATGGTCGCTGACGGAAAGGACATGGCGCGCGTGTGCAAGCCTTGGGTAGCCACCTTGGATCATTTGGTTGGAATGAAATCGGCGCCGCAATACGCCTTGGCAGTGGATCGTGCATGTTGGCAAGGCGAGCCCGTGGTGGCCGTGGTAGCTGAGTCTCGCGCCGAAGCGGAAGATGCTCTGGCTTATCTGCAGGTGGAATGGGAGGAGCTTCCCGTGACCGCGGACATGCAGACCGCGCTGAGCCGCTCGACCCCGGTGATCCATCCAGACCTGGGTGACAACCTTTGTTTCACGCGCAGCTTGGATGTTGGCAATGTAGATGACGTGTTTGCTCAAGCTGACGTGGTCGCGGAAATCGATTTTGAGTTCGGGCGCCACACAGGAGTGACGCTCGAACCCCGGTCGCAGATTGCGCACTGGGATCCTGCAGCCCAGCGGCTCACTGTGTACCACTCATGCCAGGCACCGCACATGATGTTGGACCTGTATGGGCGACAGTTTGATCTTCCTGCCAGCGCCATCCGCGTACTCTGTAAAGATGTGGGCGGTTCGTTTGGCGTCAAGGTTCATGCCTACCCCGATGACTTCGCGACCGTAGCGGCTTCCATCTTGTTGGGCCGCCCCGTGAAGTTTGTGGCAGACCGGCTCGAAAGTTTCACGACGGATATTCATGCACGACATCACCGCATTCAGGCACGCATTGCCGTAAACCGCGACGGTGAAATACTGGGATTCGACATGGAAGATCTGACCGGCGTCGGTCCGTACTCCATGTTTCCGCGCACCAGCGCCATTGAGGGCAATCAGGTTGTGAGTCTGGTAGGCGGGCCGTATAAGCACAAGCACTACCGCGCCCACCTGAACGTGGTGTATTTGAACAAAACGCCTACATGCCAGTATCGCGGCGTGGGCCATCCGATTGCATGCGCTGTAACCGAGGCGCTGGTCGATCTCGCCGCACAAAAAATAGGGATGGACCCGCTCGAGATTCGCGAGCTCAACGTTATCCCGGACGACGCCTATCCGACCACCGGCGCGGCGGGCATCAAGCTTGAGATTCTCTCGCACCAGGCGAGTCTCAAAAAGCTGCGGGAGCTAATGAGCTACGACGCTCTGCGCATCGAACAGGCGTTACTTCGCAAGCGGGGAGTCTTCCGCGGGATAGGCTTTGCGACGGTGATAGAGCTGACCAACCCAAGCGCAGCGTTCTATGGCGTCGGCGGTGCTCGAATTGCATCTCAAGACGGCGCCACTATTCGGCTGGACCCAGAGGGCAATATTACCGTTCTGGTCGGAGTCGGGGAGCAAGGCCAAGGGACTGAAGGCATATATCGGCAAATTGCTGCCGATGCGGTTGGCGTGGATATCGCCAAGGTAAAAATCATCACGGGTGACACGGACGTAACCCCGTACGGAGGCGGTACTTGGGCATCTCGCGGAGCCGGCATTGGCGGCGAAGCTGTACTGCTTGCTGGGCAGGCACTGCGGGCAAGCATCTTGAAGGTTGCGTCTGTCATCCTCAAGCGCGCCGAAGCAGACCTAGTCGTACATCGTGACTGCATCGCAGATAGCGCCTCGAACGCGGAGCTTTTGCCTCTGGCAGAGGTAGGGCGCATCGCGTATTTCCGCTCAGATACGCTGCCGCCCGACTTTACCCCCGAACTCATGGTCACGCGACACTACGCACAACGGGACTTTCCCTTCGTCTTTACCAACGGCGTACAAGCGTCGTACGTAGAGCTAGATCCGGACACCGGCTTCGTTAAGTTGCTCAAACACTGGGCCGTCGAAGACTGCGGCCGGGTGCTCAACCCGATGCTGGTGGATGAGCAGATGCGTGGCGCCATTGTGCAAGGCATCGGCGGCGCCTTGCTGGAGGAGTGCCTATACGACGAGAGCGGCCTCATGGTTAACGCCAGTATGGCCGACTATCTGGTTCCCATGTCGTCCGAGATGCCGGATATCGTGGTTGCACACATACAAACGCCAACCGCTACATCAAAGCTGGGAGCGAAAGGAGCAGGCGAAGCTGGAACAGCGGGCGCACCGGCCGCAGTGATGAACGCCATCAATGACGCCCTTTCGCCCTTTGATGCGCATGTGCATTCGCAGCCTATCACGCCGCAGAAGATCTTGCGCGCACTGGGCAAGGTGGACTGATGGCGCAAGTCACCGCCTTACGAACGCGAACTTCGTAATGCAGAAAGAGGAAGTGGCTACAAGCGCTTTCTCTTTTTAAATCAATTTTTGCACTTCGTCGCTCGGCCGTGGACTCGATGGACGTTTTACTAGGAGGAATTGGCCCGCAATAACCCGCGACAAAAGTCGACCAAGCCATCCATGTCGGTGGCCTTGTCGAAAACCATATCTGCGCCGAATCTCAGACACATCGCGCGGGCTTCATCGGTGACGAGTGCGCTCAGGACCACCACCTTTTGGTGGGGCAATCTCGTCGCGCACCAGTGCAGGGCAGCGTGTCCGCTTCCCTGGCGTAACTGGAGATCGACAATAGCCAGATCCCAGCCGCTATCGTGGCTGGAAAGCCAATGCGTCACGCTTCTCTCGTTGTCGCCGAATCCGACGATTTCAACGTTACCCAGACGCGCGCGCAGAGTTTCCTCCAGCGCGGAGCGCATGGTTTCATCATCTTCGATGAGATAGATTCTTAGTGGCATTGGAGACTGTACTTGACGGCTGCAGGGACCATGCCACGAGCGGCGTGTCGGCCGTGCAGGACGGCGCGCACAGGCAGGTCGGACGGCGGCTCAGTCGCGCAGTGATGCGCTCCATCGTCCATCGTGCACTACAGCCCCTGCGCCGGCACGCTCAATGTCACGACGGTCCCGTTTGGTGGGTCTTCCGTGGCGCAGGCTGTCGGCAGGTTCAGGCGCAAGACGGCGATGTTCTGCTAACTGTTCACGGGTTGCAATGCTTCCAGATGTTTCAACGTAAAGGCCTTGAGCAATGCTTGCCGGCCCACGAAGGTTGCTGAGCGCAACTACCTGCACCGTTCTCGCGACCGGGCCTTGCCGGAAGGTCACCCTATCCCCCGGTTTGAGATCCCGCCCCGGTTTGGCGGCCCGCTCGTTAACCACGACGCGGCCTCGATCGATCTCCTCGACTGCCAGAGTGCGTGTCTTGAAAAAACGGGCGCACCAGAGCCATTTATCGAGACGGACGGTTTCGGGAACTTGTTGCATCGCAGGTCGTATTTTGCCTTCGGTTGCGAGATTCTGGCGGCGGTTGTGTCACCATCGCGCAATTTCGGGTGAGCGCACAGTTTCACGGCGATCTTGGAACTCGACCTAGCTCATGGCGCTTCATCGTCAGGTATTCGTCGCGGTCTATTTCGTGAAGCTGCCGCGGATAAAGCTCCGTCGCATCGAACCAGGCCTTGAACCGGGCCTCACGCTGGCGATCAGGTGGCGCGGAGAGCGAATCGAGGTACGCGTCGATCGCAAGGTAATAGCGCATTGCATTGCGTTCCACCACTCCACGGATCCCGTCGACGTATTCGCCTTGGTTGGGGCCAGAGCGGCTGAATCCCACCTTGTCGCGGCCAATCGTTGCCAAGTAGCCCTTCATCGCGAGCCGAGCCGCAATGCCGAACCCGTAGGCGTAGTGGAGGTGGACGAAGGTGCGATCGCCCTCAACGGGAACCGCTTGCAGCCAGAGTCGGTAGTCGTGGGTTGACATAGGACCGTCCTTGGCTTGCATGCGTACGTCCAGGAGGCGCGGCGACGCTGCTGCAACGCGGTAGTCGAGGGTGATGTCGCGCGATTCCCCGGGTGCTTCCTCATGTTTGCTGCCCACTGCGACTGCGAGCGATGCTGTCTCGGCGGATGGCGACACCTCCGAAGTTTCCTGCTTGGCAGTATGTACCGCACAGCCCTTGGTGTTCAGGTGCAGCATCAAAATCTCGCACCAATGGGAAGCCGGCCGCAGCGCGTCCCGTACTGAGGAAAACGAATGGTCAATCACGGCGTAAACATCGCCTTGCAACTGATCGTCGCGCTGCTGTGATTTGATTGCTAGCGGCTTACCGAATGCGCTGTCTCGCAGGGCCGGTTTGATTGCTTCGTAGGTGTGCTCTACATCCGCTGCACCACGGTCCACGGGATTGGTGCGAGCCTGCGCCAACGCATGCTGCGCTGCCACGAGAGAAGCGGCGACTACGATCCAGCGACCGAAGCCCGACCATTGTGAAGAGCTAAGGTTTTGCCAAGTGTGTCGGGCGGTCAATCGAGTTAGGCCGATGTGCCCGAAGTTGTTCGGGAGGCGGGGGGGCGAATGTAGGGCGAGAAATGAACGCATTCCTCGCACTCTAAGCCTCGACATGCAGGGGTGGGGAACCAGCTGTAACGCCGGCTGCGTCTACGGTGTTCCCCCGGGGGCCGGCCTCAACCGCTACTTTCAGCTTTCCGTCTGGCTGGTGAAACCCAAGGCGCTCGAAATCTCGTTGGCGGCCGCCTGCAATTTGACGAGCCAGCCCTCGTCGAGCCTGTCTGCAGGTGCGGAAATGGAAAGTCCGGCCACCAGATGGCGCTGATCGTCGTAGATTCCGGCAGCCATGCAGCGCACGCCGAGCTCCAACTCTTCGTTGTCGCGCGCAGTTCCGTACTGGCGAGCCCGTGAAAGCTCCCGCTCGAGCGCCGGGAGCTGGGTGATGCTGTTATGCGTGTGCCCGTGCAGGCCCGTGCGGGTCGCATAGGAACGGACGCGCTGCGGATCGTCCATCGCCAGAAATAGCTTGCCCACCGAGGTGAGGTGCAGGGGGGCGCGGCCCCCGATAGCGCGTACCACTTGCATGCCCGAGCGTTCGCTGTAGGCGCGCTCGACGTAGATGATTTCGTCGCCTTGGCGCAGGCTGAGGTTGACCGGTTGGTGAATCGCCCGGTGGAGCTCCCGCATCGGCCCCAAAGCTGCCTCGCGCACGCTCAGGCGTCCCTTGACCAGGTTGCCGAGTTCCAGGAGGCGCATTCCGAGTCGATAACAACCCGGCTCCGGCCGCTCCACATACCGGCCGGTGCACAGGTCGTTGAGGATGCGATGGGCGGTCGACGGATGGAGCCCGGTACGCCCACTGATGTCCTTTAGGGACATGGATTCTTCTCCGGACGCCAGCACATCTATCAGGGAAAACATGCGTTCGAGAACCTGCACGCTGGGCGCGGAAGGCGGATCGTTTTCGTTGTTTCTCATGACGGGGCGGCTTTCGGTAGGCGAGCCTGCATTTTATCTGGTGAAAAGTCTTAGAGGCACCTGTTATTGGCCGCTGGCGTCTTCAAGCTCCTCTCCAGCTGACCAGGTACTGTTTATCAGCATCTCATAAGGTCTAAAACGCGTTTTGTAGT
>JBBSUX010000002.1:0-35755 GCA_038234045.1 Burkholderiales bacterium | reverse complement strand
CCGAGGTGACGGACGATGTGCGTCGCCGGGATGCTGAGCGCCTTGAAATGGAAATTACCGGCGGGTTCGAGCGCAGCCGTGATCTGTTGCACCACAGCCGTTGGAGGGCCGAGCCTTGGACGCGGCCGAAGCGCGAAGGTCAGCAACTGAACGAGGATGCGCAGGCGGAAAATCCTGACGCTCTCAGAAACCCTCAGGCTGCCCGCTTCATCACGCCCGCGAAAATGGGCGATGCAAGGCCGACCACCAGCGCTCTTGACTGACCGGATGCGGCTGCAGCGGCAGAGCGACCCTCACCACCGTTCCTTGTTGGTGCACACTGATGATGTCGATTTCCGCCTGGATCGCGCGGCAGCGCTGGTGCATGCCGGCCAAGCCCGTTCCCAGGCTTGCCTGGTCGTCACGGGTGATACGGGAACCGGCGATTCCACAACCATCGTCCCGAATTTGCAGCACCATGGAAGCAGCCGATTCGTCGTGAAGCAAGCCTACTTCCACATGATGCGCCTGTGAGTGCCGCATGACGTTGCAGAGTGCCTCCTGCGTGATGCGCAGGAGCTGCTCGACTCGAGTGGGGCCAATCGCGTGTAGCACGGGATGGTCGTCCACATGCCAGTTCAGCGACATGCCCAGACGGTCCAGCGACGGCTGCACCCGGTGGCGCAGACGCCCGAGCGCATAGGGAAGTGAATCGAGATCATCCATATCGATGGAATCAACGACCCGCTTCAGTTCCAGCAGGCATTCCTCCAGCGCAAGCACCATTTGCTGCTGGGCGGGATCGTGCAGGTCGTAGCGGGCGATAAGCCCGACCAGCTGCGAACCCAACCCGTCATGCAGATCGCGGGCGATCCGCATGCGCTCGGTTTTTACGGCTTTCTCCGATCTGGCACCTGTGGAGAAACTTTCTGGTGAGGTATCGAACGAATCAGCATTGCGATAGAGCCCCGCAAGCGGATCGGTGGCCCTGCGCATCCTGCCCCTGCCCAACTGGAGCCGACCGGTCGACACCAGCCATGCTGCCGACAGGATCCCGATGTAGAGGTAGCTCCCCAGAGGCATCGCATAACTGGTGCCTCGCGGAAACAGCAGACCGATGCCGAGGATGACCAGCCCCGCGGCAACGCAAAAGACGACGATACGAGAAGTTCTGCGTTGACGCCAGGCGCGCCAGGTCTCGAATACGATCGCCAACGCAAGTCCAACGTGTGCAAGTTGCCAAATGAGGATTGCCGGTCCGTCATCCTCTGAGCGCACCATCCAGCTGGTGAGAGCTGTGGACGTCACAAGCATGAGAACCAAGGCCCCCGTTGCAACAAATCGCCAGCGTTTGGGCCGCCGCATGAATTCGTACCCAAAGGAAAAAACTGCGGTCGCCACCAGACACACTGATGTTCTGAAGCCAATACCGGCGGCCGGCGGAGGCTGCGGCAGCTGGAGCGCAAGCCGTATCAACCAGGCCAAGAGCAGGAGTCCGAAAAGAAGATCCGCCGCATGGCGCTGGCGCTGATAAGCAACCAGCATCAGCACCAGCAGACATGAGGGCGCGCTCAGACCCATCCAGAGCCGGAAAAGCAACTCGGATTCATCAACCATGGGTTCGCCGTTTCAGGTTGAATAGCTGCAAACGATTCCCTGACGGCATGGGTTAGGCCTCAGATCAGGCCGCGTGCAGATGCACAACTCACGGCTTGCGCACGGCTGCGCACCCTAAGCTTGCGATAAATGTTTTTGACATGGGTGTCGACTGTCTGCCCACTGATGGCGAGCCGCGTCGCAATCTCGGCACTGGTGTGCCCGCAGGCAACAAGGCCGAGTACCTCCGCCTCACGCGCAGACAGCAGATCCTGGCTGGGCGGCGCATAGGATTCGCGGCGTGCGCCCGAGCGATTGAGCTTTCCCAGCAAGCGTCGCGCCAGATTCGGAGTGATCGAAGCACCGCCGTTGACCACCTGCAGGACGGATTGAGCGAAGTTTCCGAACCAAGAGTTCTTGGCGAGATAGCCGGTTGCGCCCAGCTCGAATGCCTGCAACACCTTGTCGTCGTCCTCGAGCGCGGAAACGACGATGACCTCGACGCCGGTTCGGCGCTGCTTGGCCTGATCGATGAGTTCGAAGCCGGAGCCGTCACCAAGGTTGAGATCGACAACAAGTACATCGAAGTCATGCGTTGCCATGAGTTTGCGCGCTTCACGCACGCTCGAGCCTTGTGCGACGAGGTTGATGCGCAAATCCCCGAGCAGCTCTTGCGCGATGACGTTACGAACATGGGGGTCGTCATCGATCAGCAAGACGCGGATTGGGCGTTCCACCTGGCCCAGCAGAAAACCGGGCCACGCCGGCACGCCAGCTTGGCAGAGCGGGAGAGATCCTCCTGCTCCTACTTGGGTCGCGGGTGACGAAACTGTCAGGTTCGCTGTGGGAAGTGGGGTCGCTTCGTAGGCATGCATGTCGATCCGCATAGGTCCTGCTCCGATAGTGAGGCCGATCTCCAACACTAACTGCCTGCCGATACATCCTATGAGAAATCTGACATTCGGAGCTAAATATTCACAGTAGTTGCATTTTGAAACTACCTGCTTTGATTTGCGGCCGATCAGGAAGATCCTGTTCTTTCAAGGGAGCACAGTCCTTTGAGTTTTCATCCAGATAGCAGCTTCAGGCTACCTGATCCAGGGTATTCGCTGGTGCTGCGGCTCGACGGAAACTGATCCAAGGCCATCGGAAACATCACCCCGGAAACGGGTTTCTGGTGCGCCGGCAGGGCACAGATTCTGGGCCCTGCAATCTCAACCCAACCAGGAACTGTCATGAAAAAGCTTGCTCTCCTTGCATTCGCAGCGCTCTCTGTTTCCGCATTTGCCACAACGCCAGTCCCTCCGGAAATCACCATCTCTGGTGCCTCTGAGCAGGCCGCAGTGCTTGTATCCACCTCGGTGCGCAACGCCGTCAGTGGCAATGACAACAAAGCGCAGCAAAACCTGGCCAGCAACACTGGTAATGTTGACGTGAAGAGCCATAGCACCCAGGCCGTGCTTGCAGCCAATAGCTCGATCAGTAACGGGGCATCAGATAACAACAACGTCGCTACCCAAAGCCTTTCGTCCAACGTTGGAAATGTAACGATTAAAGCGCACAGCACGCAAGTTACTGCCATGTTGAACTCTTCGGCTAGCAACTTTGCTCAGGGCAGCCGTACGCTCGCCGTACAGAACATCGCGACGAACAACGCCTGCTTCACCTGCCAATAAGGCTCGCCTGCGCGCCCGGGCGGCTTTAGAAAGCCGCCCGGCACGCGCCGTTTTTTGTATCGGCTCAAATGACTAAGTCCGGAGGTTTTCTATGGTGTTGCAAGCCCACATTCTTCGGATCTCATTAGTGGCTGGCGTCTCGATCGGTGCGGTGGGTTCGGCGATCGCGCAGCATGCTCCCGGCGAAGACCCGGTGATCCTTACCGCAAAGGTTGGCGTCAACATGCTCCCCACCGGCGCGACCACCAAATCTACCGGCATGGATCAAACCACCGGCATGCCGGCCTGGATGCGTGCTCGGGTGACACGCTACGAATCGAAGGCCTACTCCAGTTCGTCCTCGGACATTCTCACGAACAGCGACGTAGTGACCACCGCCACTGCTTCGGGCCTGAAGAAGGCGTGCGTGCAGGAGATTGGCAGTAACACCACAAGCGGAGCCAGCAACAACAGCGGCTTCGCCCAGTACGGACCCAAGGGTCAGCCTCAGATCGTGGTGTTGAAGGGGGATCTTGTGAATATTTGCAATTGAGAGAGCGGAGGCGTTTTCCGGTGCTTGGATGACGGAAATCGAAACCGAATTTTTCAGGTCCCGAATCGTTCCCGCGCTTCGCCTTGCTCGGCCATTTTTTCGTGTCACCATCATGATCCAGCATTCCCTACCGGCGGGCGCAGTCACTCGATGCCTACCTAATGGCTCTCGCAAAACCGAGTCACCGTTAACCGCGCTGTGTATCTTTGCAGCGATCGTGTTTTCAAGTGTGCTGGCGGGGTGCGCGACCCCCGCAGACGCTCGCAAGGACTCGAACTTCCAGTCCTATGCGCCGGTCCTGGATCGCCCCACGCAGCGACCCACTCGATCGCTCTCGAGCTTTTCGGATTCATTGATGTGCATGGACCGCATGCTTCGCGCCGTTGAACTTCCCACCACGCTGATCGCCAGCAAGAACATTCCCGACTACTCAACCAAGGTTCCAGTCGCGGCAAAGGATATGGTGGTCACCGCACTGTCGCAAATGTCGCGGCTGTCGAACGCGTTCCGATACGTCGATTACGAGGTCAATATCGTCCAGCAGGACACGGTCCAGAACCTGACGACGATCCTGCTCAACAACAACCAATTGCAGCTCCAGCGACCCGCACTCTACGTCTCGGGCGCCATCTCTTTCGTCGACCAGAACGTGTTGAACAACCGCTTCGATGCGGGAGTGACCGCCTCGCGACTGGAGTCGGGGTATAGCCAGAACCGCAATGCCACCATCATCGGCATGGAGTTTCATCTGGGCGACTTCCGTACACGAACATTGATTCCGGGTCTCGATTCTGCCAATGAGGTGGTCATCGGAAACGGTGGACAAGGGCTTGATCTGGCGGGACGCATCGGAACCTATGGCGTGCAGTTCAACGTGGGCCGGGATTACACGCAAGGCTCGGGCGCGGCGATCCGGACATTGGTGGATCTGGCAATGATCGAGCTGGTCGGCAAGTGGGCCCACGTGCCCTACTGGCAGTGTCTTACTCTCGACCAGACCAACCCGTATTTCCAGCGGCAGCTGCGTGACTGGTATGACGAAGGCAGCCCCGCCTCCCGCAACCATCTGGCGATGCGGTCGCTTGTGAGCCAGGGCTACTTATCGTCGAGCGACGACGATCTGGCACCCAACACTGCCGTGGTCCGCAACGCAATCGCGCGGTTTCAGGCGGACAACGGAATGGTGGTTTCGGGACTGATCGATTTCAGTACCTATGAACGGGCCTTGCGAAATTTCGTCGGGCTTGACGAGCAGGGCAACCTCGCACGCATTGGTTGGGCGCCGACCACCGCAGAGCCGGTTTTGCACGACAGCGCTGCCACTGCGCTTGCAGTCAATGCCGCAACAGCGACAGCATCGGATCCATCGAGCTCCCCATCGAATCAACCGCCGGTGCCCGCCTCCGCGTCGGCCTATGGTGCGGCCGCCGAACCGCGCTACATGAACATGCAGATCGAGAATCTGCTGCTCGACCGGTCGGCCTTTACTCAGGGCGAGCAGATATTCCTCTCGCTCACAGTCTCGCGCGCTTCGTATCTGGCTTGCTACATGAGCGATGCACGCAAGAGTGTCATGCGTCTGCTGCCGAACATGACCAGCACGCTGGTGCTTGCGTCGGCGAATCAGGCTGTTCGAATTCCGGACTGGATGAGCCCCAATCCCGGGTTCCTGATGGACGCAGGCCCCCCCGGCGAGGAAGGCGTTTTGTGTGTTGCCACGGATCAGGACGTGTTGGCGCGCATGCCGCCACCGCTCAGCGGTGCGCCACTCAAGCCGATGCCGGGTGTGAATGGGCTGGCCGATGTCGAGCGTATTTACCAAAAGGTGTTGGGTGACGGGGGCTACACCAGCCACATGGTGGGCTGGAGCGTCGTTGCGCGCCCCGCCGCACCTGCTGCTCCGCACGCTGCGGCCTCTACCCCGCCGAAGCCGCCCAAATGAGTGCCGCCATTCAGGTCGCCGCTGTGCTGGCGATGGCAAAACGAGGGTTCAGGACAGCTTCGCCCCTTCAGCTGCTTTTGGGATGTGCGGCGAGCTGGGCAGCGGCCTATCCGCAGGTAGTGATTCCGGAACATGTCGAGCACGCTTGGCAGACGGAGCCACTTCTGCAAGCACCTTTTGACGCCTCCCGGGTAAGAGCAATAGAGATTGAACGGCTTCGCAGGCTCGCCGAGTCCGCAGCGCCGTCGGCACGTCCGTCGTCCCGGCAGAAATCGCACAACGGGAGAGTCAAAAGCCGGAACGCAGAGGAGCCAGCGTTGGCGACGATTTCATCACCCGCCGCAGCTGCATGGGCCCTCGGCTTGCTGGAGGCCAACGGTCTGATCGATGGCGCACGGCCCGGCGAAGCGCGCCGATGGTTCATGCGCGCCCATGCGCTTGGTCATCCGCTTGCACCGGCAGGTCTTGCATGGTGCGCCATCGACGGATGCGGTGAGGCATCCGACCCGGCGGCCGCATTGCCATGGATCGCACTGCTTCGCTCCAACGAACCCGGTCGGGCCGACTTTCTGCGTTGGCGCGCGGAAGTGGCGCTGGCTGAAGGACGCACCGGACCGAATCACCCAGGCGCGCATCGAGGTATCTCAGCGGGAACGGATCCAGCGGCTCTGCCATGGCTGCAGCGCGCTGCACGCGACGGCGATGTGCAAGCGCACATGGAACTGGGATTCGAGGCCTTTGCGGCGGGCGATCTCACCGCGGCCAGTCGCCACTTCGAGACCATTGCGTCGCGCTCGCCGAGCGCTGCCTACAACGCACGGATTGTGCGATTGCAACAGGCATCACTTGCTCCGCGCGATCCTGGCAGTGAAGACCGGGGTGATCGCGCTACAGCAACACTTGCGGCAGCGCGCCGCAATCACCGCGGTGAAGGGGTGCCAGCCAACTTTACCGAAGCAATCAGGCTCTACCGGCTGGCAGCTGCAGAGGGCAACGCGCAGGCGAAAAGAATGCTGGAGCTGATCTATTCCCGTCCCTCGCCGAGTGGCGGGATAGATCCGGTCTGGATGGCGCAGCTTGCTGCTGCGGACTTGTCGATTCCAGGACCGCAAGTGGTCGATGCTGCGGGCGGCGCGCTGCTCAGGCGCGACGCAACGCCACTGGCTGATTGGCTACCCGCTCACTGGCCAAGGTAACGCCAGGCGCGGCGCTTGATAGTTCCAGCCTGCGTGGACTATCAAGAAATTGCGCGAACGGACGATTCGCCCATAACCACAGCGCTATCTCCGAAGGGCATCCCGCCCTACATTAGGCGGTTTTGCCGCGCCATGATTTCAGGAACCCGAGGGCTCCGAGGCGTGCCGCGTTTGCCATAACGCCACAGTGCGTTCTTCCCGTACCCCCATGTCCGTTCCCTACGAAGAAGCTGCAGTTACGACTGCCCGTCCACTTTGGCGCACCTTTCTTGCGTTCCTGGCGCCGATGGTGCTCAGCAACATTCTTCAGTCGATGTCGGGCACGCTCAACAGCATCTATATCGGCCAGATGATCGGCACGAGCGCGTTGGCGGCAGTGGCGGGCATCTTCCCGATCGTCTTTTTCTTCATCTCGCTGATCATTGGCGTGGGCGCTGGCGCCTCGGTGCTGATCGGGCAAGCCTGGGGCGCACGCGATACCGGCAAGGTCAAAGCGATTGCAGGCACCGCGCTGGCGCTCGGCCTGATCATCGGCTTGCTGGTGGCGGTGTTTGGTGGCGCTTTCACCCACGCAATGCTGACGGCACTAGACACCCCCGCCGACATCCTGCCCGACGCGCTCAGCTATGCGCGGGTGATGTTGCTGGCCATGCCGGGTTTGCTGGTGTTTATCCTGCTCACTCAACTGATGCGCGGCGTGGGCGACACCCTCACGCCGCTATTTGCGCTGCTGATTTCCACCTCGGTCGGCTTGGTGCTCACGCCGGCACTGATCCGGGGCTGGGGTGGCTTGCCGCAAATGGGCGTAACCAGCGCCGCTGTTGCCTCCATTGCCTCCTTCATCGTGGCCCTGAGCTTTCTGGCCTGGTACATGCGCCGCAAGAACCACGCGCTGGCGCCTGATATGGAACTGCTCAGAGCGCTCAACGTCGATCGCGTCATCCTCATGAAGGTTTTGAAGATCGGTCTGCCCACCGGCGTGCAGATGATCATCATTTCGCTAGCTGAAATCGTGCTGCTGTCTTTGGTCAATCGCTATGGCTCGGATGCCACGGCCGCCTATGGTGCGGTCAACCAGGTGGTTAATTACGTGCAGTTTCCGGCGCTGTCGATTGCTATTACGGCATCCATCCTCGGCGCGCAGTCCATCGGTGCCGGCAAGGGCGACCGGCTCGGTGCGATCACCCGGACCGGCTTGCAGATGAACCTGGTACTCACCGGGATGTTGGTATTGATTGCCTATCTGTTTTCGCGGCAGTTCATCTCTGTATTCATCACCAAACCGGAGGTGGTCGATATTGCTCAGACGCTTCTGCACATCATGCTGTGGAGCAGCGTGGTGTTCGGCTTCTCGTCTGTGCTCAGCGGCGTCATGCGCGCCAGCGGGTCTGTGCTGGTTCCGACCGGCATCTCGATCTTCTGCATCGTGGCAGTGGAAGTGCCCGCCGCCTATCTGCTGAGCGCGCATTTCGGGTTGAACGGTGTATGGATGGCGTATCCGATCACCTTCCTGGCGATGCTTGCGCTTCAGACAGCGTATTTCCAGCTGGTCTGGAAGCATCGCAAGATCGAACGGTTGGTGTGACGCGTTGCGGGTTTTGCTCGAATGAGCGATAATTTTGCTCATTGGAGAAAATAATGAGTCTTCCTTCTGCTGTATCCGCTTCTTCACCCCAGTCCGGCGCACGCGTTGCCCCAGCGCGATCCGCCGCAGCGCTGGCGCGTGGGGCTTCCCAGCGCAAAGCGACTGCCAGAGCACAGCCCGCAATTTCTGCAGAAGCCGCATCGGTGGCCGCCATCCGGTTCGCCCATGTGTTCGCGGCAGAGCCGATGGAGCGCATTCTGTGGATCAAGGAAGGCCTGGCCGCGCGCGAAGTCGAAGGCGTGGCGCGCCGCATGGGCGTCACCAAGGAGCGGCTCATGAGCACGCTCGGCTTGGCCCGCGCCACGGTCGACCGCAAGGTACGCGAGCACAAGCCCCTTTCACCCGACGAAAGCTCGCGCCTGCTGGGCGTGGCGCATTTGGTGGGCCAAGTGCAATCGATGGTCGAGGAATCCGGCCGGCCAGACGAGGCTGGCTTCGATGCGGCGCATTGGACAGCCGCCTGGCTCGACCGCCCGCTACCCGCGCTCGATGGCCGCCGTCCGGCAGAACTGATGGACACCGCTGAAGGTCAGGCGCTCGTGTCCAACCTGCTGGCGCGTGCGCACAGCGGGGCCTACGCTTGAGAGGTAGCGGCGATACCGTCCTCTGGCGCATCGCCACCGACACCCGCGATTACGAAGCGCACGATCTCTCCGGCAAGGGCGCCGAGAAAACCGGCGGCCGCTGGAACCGGCCCGGCCGCCCGGCGGTGTATGCCGCCAGCACCGTATCGCTGGCTTGCCTCGAAACCGTTGTGCATCTGAATGCGCACGATTTGCCGCTCAATCGCTTCCTCGTCGCTATCGACATACCCGATGAGGTCTGGCAGGCCCGCACCGTGATGGATGCGCCACCGGTGGGCTGGAGCGCCGTGCCCGAAGGCCGCGCCTCGCTCGATGCCGGCGACGCCTGGCTGCAGTCTGCGCCCACGGCACTGTTGGTGGTGCCCTCAGTCATCATTCCCGAAGAGATGAACGTGATCATCAATCCGGCTCACGCCGATGTGCGCCGCATCCGCGCACGCAAGATCCGGCAGTGGTTCTACGACAGCCGGTTCAGGGCCTGAAGCCCTCAGGCCCCTTCGCGCAGCGCCTTGCGCAGTTCTTCGCCCAGCTCGGGCCGCTCAGCAAACGGATCGGTCGGGTTACGGCCCTGCACCACGTCTTCCATCCGCGTGGTGACAGCTGCCAGCGCCTTGGGGTGGCTGTAGATATAGAACTTGTCGTTGGCTACGGCTTCGAACACGTTGTGCGCCACTTCGGCGGCGCTTACCTTGCCCTTGCCTACCGCTTTGTTGCTCATCGCCTGGCCCACCATCTGGCTACGCGTCGGCTTGCCGGCGCCTGAGCCGTCAGCCCGGTTGCGGTGGCTCTGGCTGATGCCCGTTGGCACAAAATACGGGCACAACAGGCTCGCGCCGATCTGATCGGTCACCAGGCGCAGATCCTGGTACAGCGTTTCGGTCAGGCTCACCACCGCGTGCTTGCTCACGTTGTACACACCCATGTTGGGTGGCGTCAGCAGGCCGGCCATGCTGGCGGTGTTGACGATGTGGCCGCGGTATGCCGGATCAGCTTTGGCTGCCGCAAGCATCATGGGTGTGAAGAGCCGCACGCCGTGGATCATGCCCCAGACGTTCACGCCCAGCACCCACTTCCAGTCGGCCACCGAGTTTTCCCACACCAGGCCGCCGGTTGCCACACCGGCGTTGTTGAACACCATGTGCGGCGCGCCAAAGCGCTCGGTCACCGCCTTGGCGAGCGATTCCATCGAGCCCGCATCCGACACATCAATGCGCCGCGCCATTACCTGCGCGCCGGCTGCTTCCGCCTCATCGCGGGCGCGGTCGAGCGCGTCCTGCTGCACATCTACCAGCACCAGGTTCATGCCGCGTTTTGCGCCGATGCGCGCGCACTCCAGGCCAAAGCCAGAGCCCGCTCCGGTGAGCACTGCTGTCTTGCCGGCGAAGTTGTCGATCATGGGATGTGTCTCGGTTCGTTGTGGATGTAATCGTGGTTCTGATGGCGATGGTGCCGGTGCTCAATCGCCGACAAATTCAGGCTTCCGCCGCCCGCAGCACATACCCGATGCGCGGGAAATGCACATGCACGGTTCCTGCCCGCTCGCCCGTGCGCTCCAGCGTGTAGTGGGTGCGCGTAGCGGCTGCCAGCGTGCCGGCGGTTTCCTCCAGGCCAAAACTCTCGGCCCGGATCGTCACCGCGCTGCCAAGCGCAATTCCGTGGTCATCCTGAAAGGCGCTGTCGCTCAGCAACGTGTGCGGTCGCGCTGCGGCGGCTACTGCAATCGCTTCTTCGGCGGTGAACTTCGTGAGCTCGCCGTGACCGATCGCGGCGATACGGTCCATCCAGTCGCCCACCGCCGGGGTCAACGCCAGAATCTCGCGCACCGAAGCAATCTGCCGCGTGTACCAAAGCGGGTGATACACCGCAAAGTCTGCAATGCAGGGCACTTCGCCCAGCAGATAGGGCTTGTCATCGAGCATGTCGGAGAGGCGCCGCAAATACGACTTGTAGGCGCTGGCGGCATCGGCGGGTTTGATGCGCGTCATGTTGCCAGTGGCCATCTGACCACGATCGGCGCCAAACGCCTTGGCTACTTCCGGGGGCGCGCCACCGAAGACTTCAGCCGCGCCTTTGGGCTGCAGGTTCCAGGCCATCGCCGCCCAGAAAAGCGTGCCGTCGGCCCATTGCGCAAGGGTGCGCGCCAGCCCTTTTTCAGGCTCGGGAAAGAGCGAAGGCTCTGGCTGCAAATGCTCCAGCACATCGGCGATCAGCGCGGTATCGCAATACATATCGGCCCCGATCTGCAGCACCGGCGTGCGGCGGTAGCCGCCGGTGAGCTCCAGCAGATCGGGCTTGGGCATCACCGCCGGGATGATCACCGACTTCCACGGCAGCTTCTTGGCGCCCAGCATAAGCCGGACTTTTTCCGAAAACGGTGAACGCGGGTAGTGGTGCAGGATGAGTTCTGGCATATCCCGAACAGTAACCGCTCGCTGGTCGCTTGTCGAAAGGGTGCTGTCACCAAGGTAAGCCCCGCATGAACGAGCCGTCACAATCCCTCACAAGTTATCTGCTCTGCTTCGCCCTGCTCGCCCAGCATTCCAACGCTCCCGACCGATACCCGTGCCGCCTTCATCGCCCTCCTCCGCTCCCCTCAAACCTGCTGCGAACACCTCTGCGGAACCCGCCGAGCCAGCGGTACCTGTCGTAGATGCCGCCGCCTTCATCGAGCGCTGGCGCACCGTGCAGGCCACCGATGCGTCGGAGCTGGCCACCTCGCAGAGCTTCGTGGCCGAACTGTGCGATCTTCTCGATCTGCCGCGCGTGACGCATCAACCCGACTACATGTTCGAGCGCCCGCTGAAAGAGCACTTTGCCGATGGTGGTGAAGCAGCCCGCCGCATCGACTGCTACCGGCGCGGCCACTTCGTGTGGGAGAGCAAAAAGCTGCGGCAAATCAAAGCCGGTAGCGACCGCTTCAAAACCGCCATGCTCGCCGCCCATGCGCAGGCGCAGGCCTATGCGCGCGCCTTGCCCGCTTCTGAGGGGCGGGTGCCGTTTTTGATGGTGGCGGATGTGGGCCATGTGATCGAGCTGTATGCCGATTTCACCCGCAGCGGCGCCACCTACACGCCGTTTCCCGATGCGCGCAGCCACCGCATTGCGCTGGCCGATCTGGCGCTGCCAGAAGTGCAGCAGCGCCTGCGCCTGATCTGGACCAACCCCGACGCGCTCGACCCCAGCCGAATCGCCGCCCGCGTTACGCGTGAGGTAGCCGACCAGCTTGCCCGCCTTGCCCGCTCGATGGAAGAAGCCGGCCAGCGCAGCGAACAGGTCGCCGCGTTTCTGACCCGCTGCCTGTTCTCGATGTTTGCCGAAGATGTCGAGCTATTGCCCGCTGGCGCCTTTATCGAACTGCTACGACGCCACCGCGCCACGCCGCAAACGCTCGCCAACGCCCTGCGCGCGCTCTGGACCGACATGGACCGTGGCGGCGAGCGCGGCTACAGCGCCACGTTGGGGCAAAACGTGCTGCGCTTCAACGGCAAGCTCTTCAAGGGCAGCGGCGAGGATGGCTACAGCCTTGTGCTCACCACCGCGCAGATCGATCAGCTGATCGCTGCTGCGCACGCCAACTGGCGCGAAGTGGAGCCCGCCATTTTCGGCACCCTTCTCGAGCGTGCGCTGAACCCGGTCGAGCGTCATGCTCTCGGCGCGCACTACACCCCGCGCGCCTATGTCGAGCGGCTGGTGATGCCCACCGTGATTGAACCATTGCGCGCCGAATGGGCCGACGCGCAAGCCGCCGCCGTGCTGCTGGCGCAGGAAGCCGAGCAATGGACAGGCGCCAGCAAGGCCGACCAGAAGAAGCACGACGACAAACTGGCCGAAGCCCGCGCAGAGGTCCGCCGCTTTCACCACCGGCTCTGCACCCTGCGCGTGCTCGATCCAGCGTGTGGCAGTGGCAACTTTCTTTACGTGACGCTGGAGCACCTCAAACGCCTGGAAGGCGAAGTGCTGAACCTGCTGCACGACCTGGGCGACAGCCAGGCCGCGCTGGGATTGGAGGGCGAAACAGTCACCCTGCAGCAACTGCGCGGCATCGAGCTCAACCCCCGCGCCGCTGCCATGGCCGAGCTGGTGCTGTGGATCGGATTCTTGCAGTGGCACATCCGCACCCGAGGCAACGCCGCTGTGGCCGAGCCTGTTGTGCACGACTACGGAAATATCGAATGCCGCGACGCGGTGCTGGCCTGGGATGCACAGGAGCCGGCGCTCGATGCGAATGGAAAAGTGTTGACGCGCTGGGATGGGCGCAGCTTCAAACCACACCCTGTCACCGGCAAGCTGGTGCCGGATGAATCAGCGCAGATCGCCCAGTGGAAATATACCGGCGCGCGGAAGGCGGCGTGGCCCAAGGCGGATTTCATCGTCGGAAATCCGCCGTTCATTGGCGCATCGTCCATGCGCGCCGCGCTCGGCGACGGTTATGTGCAGTCACTGCGCGCCACCTGGAAGGATGTGCCCGAAAGCGCAGATTTCGTCATGTACTGGTGGCAACACGCCGCCGCACAGGTGTTGGCTGGCACGGCGCAGCGCTTTGGCTTCATCACCACCAACAGCATCCGGCAAACCTTCAACCGGCGGGTGTTGCAGAAGGTGTTGGATAGCGGCTTGGAATTGAGCTTTGCGATTCCTGATCATCCGTGGGTGGACAGTACCGATGGCGCTGCTGTACGGATCGCAATGACGGTGGCGCAGCCGTCATCCCAAACTGCCATCGCCCGGCTACTGCGTGTGGAGCGGGAAACCGGTAGCAAATCCGGCGAGTCGGCCGTGCTGCTGGCCGAAGAAGGCGGGGTGATTCATGCGGACCTGAGCATTGGCGCGAACGTGGGAATGGCCGTCGCCCTTCAGGCCAACGGCGGAATTTCATCACCTGGCGTCAAGCTGCATGGTGCCGGTTTCATCGTGACCAAAGACGAGGCGACGGCGCTCGGGCTTGGTACGGTCGTGGGACTGGATTCGCACATCCGCGCGTACCGCAACGGCCGCGATCTGACGGACCGGCCGCGCGACGTGATGGTCATCGATCTTTTCGGTTTGAGCGCGCATCAAGCACGCAATCAGTTCCCAGCCGCATACCAGCGCGTCACGGAGCGCGTCAAACCGGAGCGCGATCAGAACAACCGCGCCACCTACCGCGACAGCTGGTGGATCTTCGGTGAGCCAAGGCGCGAGTTGCGTCCGGCGCTCGCCGGCCTTCCCCGCTACATCGCCACCGTCGAAACCTCCAAGCACCGCACGTTCCAATTTCTGGATGCGAGCATCCTGCCCGACAACATGTTGATCGCCATCGCAAGTGACGACGCGCATTTGCTCGGCGTGCTTTCGAGTCGAACGCACATCGAATGGGCCCTTGCGACGGGCGCACGTCTTGGCGTTGGCAACGACCCCCGCTACAACAAATCCCGCTGCTTCGAAACCTTCCCCTTCCCCGACGAAGACACCGGCCTCACGCCCGCACTCCGGGTACGCATCGGCGCCCTCGCCGAGCAGATCGACGCGCACCGCAAACGCCAGCAGGCAGCACACGCCACGCTCACCTTGACGGGAATGTACAACGTGCTCGAACTGCTGCGCGCCAATGAAAGCGCTGCCCGTGGCGCAGGCGTGCCGCGCGCGCTCACCCCCAAAGAAAAAATCATCCACGAACAAGGCCTGGTCGGGGTGCTCAAAGAGCTGCACGACGAGCTCGACGCCGCTGTGCTTGAAGCCTACGGCTGGGCCGATCTACGCGCACCGCTGGCGGATGGCGGCGAGGCAGCCGCAACTGCCACTGCCACGCTGCTCGAACGCCTGGTGGCGCTCAACGCCCGCCGCGCAGCGGAAGAAAAAGCCGGCACGGTGCGCTGGCTGCGGCCAGAGTTTCAGAACCCGGCGGCAGCGTCCGCCTCCGCTCCAAACTCACAAACACTATCGAATAAAGAGCTAGTAGCGCTTGAAAACAAAGCGCAAGAGGCACATTTCATTCAAAGTTCTCTCGATCTGCCAGATCCGGCGCCCCGACGCGCTCGCGGCGCCAAACATGGTGCCGGCTCAGGCGCGGCGAGCCCGGCGAGTGCATCGGACGGTACCAGCGGCGCCGCTCGGCCTTGGCCGGCTACGCTGCCCGAGCAGATGCGGGCGGTGGCTGACCTGCTCGGCAGCGCCGCCGCCGCGAGTACGGGGCTATCGCTGGCCGAGGTGGAGATCGCTTTCAAAAGCCGTGGCGCCTGGAAGAAAAGCCTGCCGCGCATCCTCGAAACGCTGGAAGCCGTCGGCCGCGCCCGCGTTGCCGACGCGGCAGCGGCGAAGGATGGCCGAGCACGCTGGCGTTCGGTTTCGTCGATGTAGTTGTGGCGGTTGTGGCGGTTGCGGTGGTGGCCGCCGCAACCGGCGAAGCACGTCGAGTCGTTCGCCGTTTCGCTTGAGTTGGCTGCTACGGTTGCCGAGTCTGCAACTTCATGCTCAGCATCACCAAATCGCCCGTGATCTCCTGCCCATCCTGTTGCCGAGCCCGCAGATTGCGCACCAGCCGATGCTCAACCTTGAAACCCATTTTTTCGTAGAACCTGCCGGCGGTTTGCGTTCCGAGGTGCACCATCGCTACGCCCTGACTGCGTAAAAATTGCACGAGCTGCGCCACCAGCGCGCTGCCACTGCCTTCAGGCACTCCTGGCGCAAGCGTCATGGTCGCCAGATAGGCGTAACGCTGTCCCTCTCGCTCATGGATGGAGCCGCACGCGCCGCCGCAGAGGTGGCCGCGCTCATCGGTCAATTTCAGAACGAACGACGGTTTGATCTTTTCGTCTTCCTCGTTCACCGCTTCGATGTAGAGGGTGCGAGCAGCCAGCCCGGGGTCGCGCGCCGGTAGAAGGAATGCAGCGGTGTGGTCGGGGCCGGCGGGCATGTCGATGCGCACCGTCTTGTATCCCGCCGCTGCGAAGCCCGACCCGACCACATCTGCGTAGGTGGTGAGAACAACGATGGCGACCCCGGCCGGGTCGTCTGGCATCGATGCCGCCCGCTTGGCGACGTAGGCCGCCGCATCGGCCAGAAACCCGGATAGCGAACGGTCGGAGAGATCGGGGTAATCGATCACCACCGAAGGGTGGACGCCAAACTCGGCCTCGCGCTTCAGGAACAAGGCAAAGATCGCGGCGGCTTCATCACGAATGGTGGCAGCGGCGGTATCGGCGAGCGTAAGCGTGTGGACCTTGAATTTGCGTCCAGCAATATCCAGATCTGGCAACGGTGACTCCTTCCTTTTTTGACGTGGGCCGCGCGCGTTGCCGAAGCGGCAGCGGCGGATGGGATGTTAGAAGAATGTCGCAGGTCTTTTTCGCGGTCAGGCGGGTGGCAATCGGTTGATCGTGGTGGCGGTCGCGATAGCGGAGAGATCGGCCGTCAGGTCGACGGTTTCGCCGGCGGCCTTGCGCTCTGAATATCGGTCGGTCAGCGTTGCGACGTGAGGCCGCATCAGCACGGTGAAGCGCACCAGCTCCTCCATGACGTCCACGATGCGGTCGTAGTAGGGCGATGGCCGCATGCGGCCGGCCTCGTCGAACTCCTGATACGCCTTGGCCACGCTCGATTGATTGGGGATGGTGAACATGCGCATCCAGCGGCCCAGGAGGCGCAGGGTGTTGACGGCATTGAAGCTCTGCGAGCCGCCCGACACCTGCATGACGGCGAGCGTGCGTCCCTGCGTGGGCCGCATTCCAGCAATTTCGAGCGGCAAATGATCGATCTGCGCCTTCATCAAGCCGGTGATCTGCCCGTGGCGCTCGGGGCTGCACCACACGTGGCCTTCGGACCATTGCGACAACGCCCGCAATTCCTTGATGGCCGGGTGATCGTCATTGGCGACCTGGTCGGGAAAAGGCAGGTCCGAGGGATCGAAGATGCGCGTTTCGGCGCCGAAGAATTGCAGCACCCGCGCCGCTTCTTCGACAGCCAGCCGCGAAAACGACCGGGGACGCAGCGAGCCGTACAGCAGCAGGATACGAACCGGCGGCACGCTCGGCGCGAGGGTGGCTGCCGGGTCCCGGCTGGCGAATGATTCATCCAGCGCCGGCAGGCTGTCGGGGTCGGTGAGAGTGCGCATCCTCATGCCGTCGTTTCCCGTTCGACCGGCGAGCACGCCAGTTCGCACGGCGCTCCGTAGCAGCAGCAGTTTCCAGCAGGGAAAGAGACGAGATCGTTCATGGCAAACAGGTATGTTTATTCTTCACGGGGCTCAAATGATCGGGAAGTATGAAGGGATGCTTCACATTCGTTTTATGAAAACACCTCTTGTGCACTCCGACACGCTTAGAGCCATTCACAATATTGCCCATGAAAATTCACCCACGCCTGCCCGCTTTGCAAGGCGCCATGCTGGCGCTTCTGGCCGCTGCAATGTTCGGCATCAGCACCCCTTTTGTTCAGCGCGCGGGCGTGGGGTTGGGGCCTTTCACCACTGCGGCGCTGCTATACGCCGGGGCTGCGTGCATGGGTTACCTGCTGCGCCGGCCGGTCGAGCGCGAAGCGTCGTTGCGCCGCAGCGATCTGAAACGCCTTGCGTTGATGGCGCTATTTGGCGCGGCAATCGGCCCGGTTGCGCTGGCTTGGGGACTCCAGCACACCAGCGGCACGAGCGGCTCCCTGATGCTGGCGCTGGAGGCGGTGTTTACCGCCGTTCTGGCACGTATCCTGTACCAGGAAATGATGGGGCCGCGCATCTGGTGCGCGGTGCTGCTATTGCTCGCAGGTGGCGTGGTGCTGGTGGTTGATCGCGGAGCGGCGGCCGGCAACGCTCAACTTCTGGGGCTGCTCGCGGTACTGGTGGCAACCGTGGCCTGGGGCGTCGACAACACCTTGTCCCGCACACTGGCCGAACGCGATCCCGGCCAGGTGGTCCTCGGCAAATCTATTCTTGGTGCGGGTGCGACGGCATGTATTGCGCTCATCGTTCTGGAGCCGCTCCCCGACTGGAAGCCAGCCCTTGCCTTGCTTGCCATCGGCGCCACCGGCTACGGCTTGAGCCTGCGCCTGTACCTGCTGGCGCAACGCTCTTTCGGCGCGGCGCGCACTGGATCGGTGTTTGCGTTTGCGCCCTTCATCGGCGCGCTGGTTGCCATCGCCCTGGGAGACCGCAACCTGAGCTGGGGCATGGCGCTGGGCGGGCTGCTGATGCTCGCGGGCGTGATCGTGCATCTGGTGGAACGTCACAGCCACGAGCACACGCACGAGCCGCTCGGTCATGAGCATGCGCACCGGCATGACGACGGACATCACGATCACACTCACGCGCAGTTACCCGCTACGGAGCACAGCCATTGGCACCTACATGAGCCGACCCGGCACACGCACGCGCATGTGCCGGATGTGCATCACGCGCACACGCATTGAGGCATAGCCTGCGCGCGACCGCCGTCGCGCAATCGCCCATCAACCCATCAAGCGAGCTTTGGCGGTTCGATCCGTTCCGGATAGCGCCTGGCCAATGCCGCGATCAGACGTTGGGCACCGTCTTGCGCCTTGTCCGAAAGGATGAGGCCTGGGTCCGCGTCACCGTTGGGCATCTCAGGCGGAAGGTCGGCGGCTTCGATCAGCGACGCCGATTCGCCGAGTGCCAGCAGCGGCTTGCCGTGCAGGTACTGGTCCTTGATGAAGGCCATGGTGAACGGGTGCTTGGCCAACACATCGACGGCGTCCTGACCCGCCGGTAGCACCATGCCATCGAACAAAAATCCCGGTTCGTTTTCCATCGATGCGCTGGCTTGCAGCATGTCTCCACTGGCGGTTTTGATACCGCCAATGCGCGGGCCGACCAGCCGTGCAATCGCGCCCTTTTCGACCAACGCTTTCTGCACTGTCATTGCGGCTGGCCCATCGACGCCGGGCGCGATCAAGATCGCGATGTTGCGGGTTCGAATAGATCCGTCTCCTGGACGGGCCGTAAGCGATAGCGCGGGTGAGCGGTCGATCTCGGGGTTGACGGCTTTTTGCAGCGCCTTTGGTAGTGCGTCGGGCAGGGTTTCGATGCCCAGCCCGTCGGCGACTTTCTGGGCCAGGTCATGGGACACGTTGCGCAAACCCGCGACCATGCGCTCGCGGATCGCCGGAACGGTGAGCTTCGATAACTCGAACCGAAAGCCATCGACGATGTGGGCTTGCTCCCAGTCGGTCTGGCTCTCGAAGAAGAGCGTGGCCTGGGTGTAATGGTCGGCAAATTTTTCGGGGTTGCCGCGCACCTTGTCGCCCTGCACCGGCTGCGGGAACGAAACGAAACCGGTGGCCGAACCAGCCTGGAACGGGCAGCCACCAGCTAGCGAGTTGGGCTCATAAGCCACGCGGCCACGGTTGATGGTCTGGCGATGGGCGCCATCGCGCTGGTTGTTGGCCACCGGCGCAATCGACGCGTTTATCGGGATTTCGTGAAAGTTGGCGCCGCCCAGCCGGCTGATCTGTGTGTCGAGGTAACTGTGGATGCGCCCCGCCAGCAAAGGGTCGTTGGTGAAGTCGATGCCCGGCACCACGTGAGAAACGCAAAAGGCCACCTGCTCGGTCTCGGCAAAGTAGTTGTCCGGGTTTCGGTTGAGCACCATACGCCCGACGATTTGCACCGGTACCAGTTCTTCGGGTACCAGCTTGGTTGCATCCAGAAAATCGAAGCTCCACTTCTCGGCTTTGGCTTCGTCGAAGACCTGCAGGCCCAGCTCCCATTCTGGGTATTCGCCCGCCTCGATGGCTTCCCATAAATCGCGCCGGTGGTAGTCCGGATCAGCGCCCGAAATCTTCACTGCCTCGTCCCACACCAGCGAGTGCATGCCCAGCTTGGGTTTCCAGTGGAACTTGACCAGCTTGGACTCGTTCCTGGCATTGACCATGCGAAACGTGTGTACGCCGAAGCCTTCCATCATGCGCAAACTGCGCGGAATGGCGCGGTCGCTCATGATCCACATCAGCATGTGGGTGGATTCCGGGCTGAGCGAGACGAAATCCCAAAACGTGTCGTGTGCGCTGGCCGCTTGCGGAATCTGGTTGTGCGGCTCGGGCTTGACCGCGTGCACCAGATCCGGGAACTTCATCGCGTCCTGAATGAAAAACACCGGCATGTTGTTGCCCACCAGATCCCAGTTGCCCTCGTCGGTATAGAACTTGACGGCAAACCCGCGTACGTCGCGTGCCGTGTCCTTGGAACCGCGTTCACCGGCGACAGTGGATATGCGGGTGAACAGCGGCGTGATCTTGCCCTTCTGTTGAAACGGTGCGGCCGCGGTCAGCTCCGTCAGCGCTTCGTAACACTCGAAATAGCCGTGCGCAGCAGCACCGCGCGCATGCACGATGCGCTCGGGAATGCGTTCGTGATCAAAGTGTGTGATCTTCTCGCGCAGGATGAAATCTTCTAGCAGTGCTGGTCCACGCAAGCCGGCTTTGAGCGAATGCTGGTTGTCGGCAACGCGCACACCTTGGTTGGTGGTCAGCGGCTGGCCGGTGGCATCTGCGCGCACCCGGTCAAGCGACTCGACCGTGGCGTTAGTGCCGGGTGTGGCAGCCGTGCCTACCTTGGCGCTTTCGTTCTTCTCGGCCAGCGTGCTGGCGCCGACCATCGGCGAACTGGACTCGGCGTGGGTACCCTCGGGCGGCGAGACGGCGTTGTTGTGGCCCTGCTCGTCGAGCTTGTGCTGGGCAAAGGGAATAGCGGCGGCCAACGCGTTGGTTGCCCTGGCTTTTTCGACAGCAGCGTCACCACCGGCGCCGGCCGGCATCTTGGCTGGAGCGCTGTCGGATTTGCGAGCGGTGGACTTGGCCGCAGCCGCGTTTTTTCGGGATGAATCTGACATCGCAAGAGCCTCTTTGTGATCTGGAGCGGTGCAAGTTACGAGAACCCACGAGAAGGCCTTGTCGGTACCGCGCCGCCTCTGCTGTCAGAAAAAATCGCCCCAGGTTCACCACCCAGCGCGGCGCACGCTAGCTGGATGATCCCTTGTTGGCGGATGGATCTGCTTTGGTGGCGCCACGAATGTTGAGCGCAAGGCCGTAGGACGAATCAGCATGCGAATGGGGTTCAGACAGTGTCAGTCGGTCAGCGTCCTGCGAACGGCATAGCCCGTGCAACGATTTCCGCGCAATCGGCACCGGCGCCCAGCGTGCCGAACACCAAGCCCCATTCCCCGCCGATGCGTGAGGCGCAGAACGCATCGCTCACCGCCGCTGGCGCGCCTTGCACCAGCAACGCGGCCTGCACTGCCAGCGCTACGTCCTGCGCCAGGCGGCGGGCTTCGGTCTCCGTCGCAAGCGCGTCCATGCGGGTGGGCAGCGCATCGATCAGCCGGTCGAGCGCGGCATGCTGGCCGCGCGCGGGGGCAAGTTCCTGCGCCAGCGCGGCGGCGGCATCGCCCTTGCGCGTGGCGCGCAGCAGATCCAGCGCCATGATGTTGCCGGCGCCTTCCCAGATGGAATTGAGCGGCATCTCGCGGTAGATGCGGGCCATCACGCCCTCGCCGCCCTCCTCCACATAGCCGTTGCCGCCCAGGCATTCCATCGCCTCCTGCGCCAGCGCTGCGCCGCGTTTGCAGATCCAGAACTTGGCGATGGGGGTGAGCAGCCGCGCCATGAGACGCTCATGGGCGTCATCTTGATGATCAAAAGCGCTTGCAAGCCTTATTGCAAGGGCGCTATTAGCTTCACTCTCAATAGCAAGGTCAGCCAACACATTCAGCATCAGTGGCTGCTCGATGAGGCGCTTGCCAAAAGCGCAGCGCTGCGCGCAGTGGTGCAACGCTAGCGCCAGCGCCTGGCGCATCAGGCCGCTGGTGCCAAGTGCGCAATCGAGCCGGGTCATGGTGCCCATTTCAAGAATTTGCTGCACGCCACGGCCTTCGTCGCCCACCAGCCAGGCGGTTGCGCCGTTGAATTCGACCTCGCTGCTGGCATTGGCGTGGTTACCGAGCTTGTCCTTCAAGCGCTGGATGGCGACAGCATTGCGCTCACCGCTTGGCAGCACGCGCGGCATGAAGAAGCAGGAAAGCCCGCCGGGCGCCTGCGCCAGCACCAGATGCGCATCGCACATCGGCGCGGAAAAAAACCATTTGTGGCCGTTGAGCCGGTAGCGCTCGCCCCAGGCGTCGCTGCCATCGCGCATCGCTTGGGTCGTGTTGGCGCGCACGTCAGAGCCGCCCTGCTTCTCGGTCATGCCCATGCCCATGGTGAGGCCGGCTTTCTGATCGCACGGGAGCGTGGTCGGGTCGTACTCGCGGCTTCGCAAGCCCGGCGCCCAAGCCTCGTGGATGGCCGGGTTACCGCGCAAGGCGGGCGTAGAGGCGTAGGTCATCGAGATGGGGCACAGCACCGAGGGCTCCAGTTCGGTAAACAGAATGAAGCCCGCCGCCCGCTCTACATGGCTGCTGCCGGCCCACGGTGCCCCATGCAGGCCGGCAGCTACCGCAGCGCTCATCAGCGCGTGGTAGCTGGGGTGAAATTCCACCGTATCGATGCGGTGGCCAAAGCGGTCATGCGTGTGCAGCTCCGGCGGATGCGCGTTGGCAAGGCGCGCGTGCTGCTGCATCGTCTGCGAGCCGGCTTGCGCACCCAGCGCTTTCAGCTGCGTCGTATCAAGCGCCGGCGCGTTGAAGCGCAGGGCATCGCGTAAAGCCGCGTCGCCGTCGAACAGGTTGACATCGACCAGCGGCGTGCTTTGGTTGGTCACGTCGTGGGTGAAGTTGTCGGCGGTTGCGATGTACATGACGCAAGAATAGCGACCACCGAGCGCGCTGTCATTGATTGCGCTTCCGATCAGATAACGGACAAGACGCGGAGCTCGACGGCGGCCGATCATGCTGCAGGCGTGCCGGTTTGCCCCTGCAGTGCCTATGGTTCGGCTAAGTTTCCTCGTCCAGACTCAACCAAAACCAATGGATGAAGTCTGCGCCGGGCAGCGCTTCTTGCCTATATCCTCTTTTGTCTCGTGCTGTCAGACGGCGGGCGGCAAGCGATGAACGGCTCATAAACGGGTTCCCACACGGAGGCACGATGCGGGTATTGCTGGTTGAAGACGATCCCATGATCGGCGAGGCCATCCAGAGCGCGCTGAAAGATGCGGCTTACGCTGCCGACTGGGTCAAGAATGGACAGACGGCGCTCATCACACTCGCCTGCCAGCCCTACGACCTGGTCTTGCTCGATCTGGGTCTTCCCGGCAACGACGGGCTGGAGGTTCTGCGCAGCATCCGGGCCAGGGACAACCCCGTTCCGCTCATCATCATCACAGCGCGTGACGCGCTCGACGACCGGCTGGATGGTCTGGATGGTGGAGCGGACGACTATGTGCCCAAGCCTTTCGAGATGGCGGAGTTGCTCGCTCGTATGCGCGCCGTGATGCGCCGAAAAGGCGGAAGTGGCTCATCCGTCCTGAGTAATGGCGTGGTCAGCCTCGATCCCGCTACGCGAGAAGCCCAGACTGGCAATGCGGCGCCTTTGCAACTGACGAACCGGGAGTTCGCACTACTGCAGGCCTTACTGATGCGTCCGGGCGCGATCCTGTCTCGCAGCGATCTTGAAGACCGGATCTACGGCTGGGGTGAAGAGGTCGAAAGCAATGCGGTCGAGTTTCTGATTCATGCGCTGCGGCGCAAGCTGGGCAGCGAAGTCATCAAGAACGTGAGGGGGGTGGGATGGATGGTTTCAAAAAGCGCCTGAACGAGTCCATTCAGCTCAAGCTGTCGCTATCGCTGTCGCTTGCGATCCTGCTGGTGGCGGTGCTCGCAGGGGTTTTCTCGTTTCTCTCAGCGCTCAGCGAAGCGCATGAGCTGCAGGACGACACATTGCGACAGGTAGCAGCGCTGGTGAGCCGTCAAGCGCCAGCGATCGGTCGTCAGCCGGGCGGCGAACGACCCACGGACAGCGATCCCGAATCACGTGTCATCGTTGAGTACCTGAATCAGAGCGGCATAGAGGCCGGCACGCACGGTTTGCAAACACAAATGCGATCCCACATGCAGCTTCCGATTCCACCTGCGCTCGCCCAAGGCCTGCACACGCTGAACCTGGGCGAGAAACGGTTTCGCGTGCTGGTCAGAAGCTTCGCGAGCGGTGAGCGGATCGCGGTCGCACAGGAAACCAAGGTTCGCGACGAGATCGCCCGCGACAGTGCCTTGCGCACCTTGATGCCGTTCCTCATCCTCGTTCCCATCCTGCTCATCATCGTCGCCAAGCTGGTGCGAACGATGTTCCGGCCGATCGCCTTGCTTTCCCGGGAAATCGACGAGCGGGATGAGCGTGATTTGCATGCTGTGCACGAGGCCCATCTCCCGGTCGAGGTGCGGCCTTTCGTGGTCGCGATCAACCGTTTGCTTGCGCGTGTCGCACGCTCGGTAGATGTGCAGCGCCGGTTCGTTGCCGATGCCGCGCACGAGCTTCGCTCCCCGCTGACCGCCATGTCGCTGCAGGCCGAACGAATGGCGGGAGCGGAAATGCCGGATACCGTCCGGGAGCGATTGACAAGCCTTCAGCACGGAATCGAACGTGGACGCAACCTGCTGGAGCAGCTCCTGGCGCTTGCCAAAGCCCAGACCACCGACGGGAAGGCTGAGCCCGGAGCCGCGATTTCCGTGCAGCGCACCTTCCGCCGTGTCCTGGAAGACCTGCAGCCACTGGCCGAGGCCAAGCATATCGATATTGGCGTGGAAGGCGAACAGGACGCGTACTTGCAGGTGAGCGAGCTCGATCTGACCGCCATCGTCAGGAATCTCGTCGACAACGCCATCCGCTACACGCCGGAAACTGGCAAGGTCGATCTTTCGGTAGTGGTCGAGCCCGGCCGCGCAACGCTGCGCGTGCAGGATTCGGGACCAGGCATTCCAGTGGGTGAGCGCAGCCGCGTATTCGACCCCTTCTACCGGGTGCTTGGCAATGAGCAGCCCGGATCGGGTCTGGGACTCTCGATCGTCCAGTCGATCTGCGACCGGATTGGCGCACAGGTGCGACTGGCTTATGCGGACGAGGCGCTGCAGTCGGGCCTGTCGGTTTGCGTCACCTTCGCCCTGAATTGATCGACTTGCACCGCATGCGAGAAGCCGACCGTCCACGTAGGACATCGGTGCCGCGCTAGTGTCGGCTTGCGCTCAATTCAGCGCGGACATTGTCTGCCGGAAAAATCATGAAAACCTCGACTCGCAGAACCTTCTTCATCCAGTCGGCTATCGCTGTCGGCGCTGCCGGCGTCGTGCATCTGGCGCAGGCCCAGGCAGCAGTTGCCGAATCAGACCCGCAAGCTGTGGCTCTGGGCTACAAGACCGACGCAACCAAGGTCGACAAAACCAAATACCCCAAATACGCCGCTGGCGAGCATTGCGGTAACTGCGCGCTGTACCAAGGTAAGGCGGGCGACGCAGCGGGCCCCTGCCCACTGTTTGCTGGCAAGCAGGTCGCCGCCACGGGCTGGTGCAGTGCCTGGGCCAAAAAAGCCTGATCGCTCTAGCTGAATCCGGTTTGCCGGATCAGGCTTCAGCAGCCGGCCGCCGCGGTGTCGGGCTTTCTACCGCATCAAAGCGCGTGGCTGTCATGAACGATACGCAGCCCAGAATGGCGCCCAAAAAAATGAGGCTGGTCACGACAGTGCCCAGGCCCAAGCCGCCGCTGGCCGCTGGCTGCGAGAGATAGTCGCCGCACGAGGCGCCCAACGGACGTGTGAGGATATAAGCCAGCCAAAAGGCCATAACGCCGTTCAGTTTGAACGCGTAGTGAGCGAGTGCGATCAGGACGATCAGCCCGGCCACGATCAGCGCCGACAGGGCGTAACCGAGGCCCAGTTTTTCAGCGACGAGATCACCCGCAGCGGTGCCGAGAGCGAAAGTGAACAGGATCGCAAACCAGTAGAACAACTCCCGCCGCGTCGTGGTGATGCTGTGCATCGCAAGGGTGCGCTCGCTTGCATACCAGGCACCGAAGGTCACGATGAGCGCCGTGCTGAAAGCCAAGGTGGTCGTCCACAGCGAGACGCCGAAGTTGTCGCTCAGGTTGTCGGTGATCAAGGTACCGACCGTGCTGATGAGCACTACGGCTAGCCAGTAAACGCCCGGCACGTAGCGGCGGGCGCGCAGTTGCACAGCCAGCACCGCAAGCAGAAGCACCGTCATGACGATCGAGGTGTTGGTCAAACCGAGCTTGAGGTTCACGTTCAGAAGGTCGGCGGCGGTTTCCCCTACCGTTGTGGACATCATCTTGACGATCCAGAACAGGAGCGTGACCTGCGGTACCTTGTTGAGCATTTGGGTTGTGGTGCTTTCCACTACGGTATTCATGGCGGGTTCCTTTCGAGGGGCTGAAGCATTCGGGTCAAGAGTGCCCGGTATGGCGTCAGTCTCGACGCGTGAGACTTACGGTCGCCTTAGGGCGGCGGAAATGGGTACAAATGGGAACGAAAATAGCCGCCTGCGCAAGGGCAGGCGGCTTCGGGGAACGCAAGCGATGCGTCATCCCGACGCATCAGTCTTTGGCGTCGTGCTCGTCGTCGTGATCTACAGTGTCTTCAACAGCGGAGATCACGCTGCCGGATGTGGCATCGACGCGCACATCAAGCACCTTGGCGCCCTTGACGACTTCGATGTCATAGGCCCACCCGGCGTTGGTGTTTTCGTACTCCGCACGCACGGCATTGCCGCCTGTTTGTTGCTCGGCATGCCCGATTGCTTGCGAAAGAGAAACTTTCGCAGCCTGGGCAGGAATGGCGTCGTTGTCGCTGCTGGTGGCGGCAAATGAGGCAGTGGTGGTGGCAAGAATGGCGGCGGCCACTGCGGTGTAGAAATAGCGGGACTTGGGGGTTTTCATGAATCCGTCTCCAGACAGGTTGCACGCGGGAAATCGCGTGAAATGGAGATTAGGATTTAAGACTTAGCGCACACTGAGCGATAGGAATTCGATCGACATGAACTCGATCCAACGCGCTACCCATCCGCCGAGGGGATGCGATTCTCAACGGGCCCCGGAGCAAGCCGGGGTGCCTGCCAATTAACCCAGCTTCACCAGCTGCTTGCCAAAATTCTTGCCCTTCAGCAGGCCGAGGAACGCTTCCGGTGCGCCGCCCAGACCATTAACGACGGATTCACGGGGCTTGAACTTGCCGCTACCGATCAGGCCACCGAGTTCTTTCAGCGCCTCAGGCCAGATTTCCATGTGCTCGCTCACAATAAAGCCCTGGATCTTGACGCGGTTGACGAGAATCAGCGCCGGGTTGGTCATGGGCAGCGGTACGCCGTCATAGCCGGCGATCATTCCGCACAGCGCGATGCGCGCGAAGGCGTTGGTACGAAGCAAAACGGCATCCAGGATGTAGCCGCCGACGTTCTCAAAAGCACCATCAATACCGTCCGGGCAAGCTTCCTTCAGCGCCTTGGACATGGATTTTAGGTCGCCGTTTTCGCGGTGGTCGATGCAGGCGTCGAAGCCGAGTTCCTTGGTGACGTAATCACACTTTTCCTTGCCGCCGGCAATACCGACAACGCGGCATCCGCGCGCTTTGGCCAACGCGCCAAAGGCGCTGCCGACTGCTCCGCTGGCGGCGCTGACCACCATTGTTTCGCCGGCCTTGGGTTCGATAATTTTGACCAGGCCGTACCAGGCGGTGACACCGGGCATGCCGACCGCGCCGAGGTAGTGCGAAAGCGGCACATGGGCGGTATCGACCTTGCGCAGGGCGCCCGGCTGATCGGCATCGACGACGCTGTATTCCTGCCAGCCGCCCATACCCACGACCTTGTCGCCGGTGGCGAACTTGGGGTTGCGGCTCTCCACCACTTCACCCACCGTGCCGCCGCCCATCACTTGCCCTACCTCTTGTGGAGCGGCGTAGCTTTTGCTGTCGTTCATGCGGCCGCGCATGTACGGGTCGAGGCTCAGGAAGTGGTGCTTGACCAGCACTTGGTTGTCTTTCAGTGCCGGCGTCTCAGCGGTGGTGAGGCGGAAGTTGGAAGCGACGGCTTCGCCCTGGGGGCGGTTATCGAGAACGATTTGCTGGTTCTTGGGCATGGTGTCTCCTGAAATGCGGTTGAGGGAAATTAATCGAACGGAGCAAGAAACTGTTGACGCGGATGTGCAATGAATTAGATAGCTGATTGCGCTTCTGCAATAAGCGCTAGATCGTTATTTGATTGATATTTTCTATCCATCGGTGGAAACGACATCTGCCGCCTGCCCCGGCAATGCACCGCGTCGCACATAGCGAAACGTGCCGGTTGCATGGCTGCAAAGACGGTTTTCGGCATCGAACACGCTTGCTTCAACAAACGCCATGGAGCGCGTGCGGTGCAGCAGATTTCCCCTGGCCACCAGCGGGCCGCGCGAAGGATGCATGAACGTCGTCTTCATCTCGATCGTCACGGCGCCCATGTCGGGCTCCACGCTGCGGGCCGCGGCGGCCATCGTCACATCCAGCAAGGTCATCGTCGCGCCGCCATGCGTCACGTCGAAGGTATTGAGGTGCTCGGGCGCTGCTGTGTAGTGCATCTCGGAGCGCCCATCTGCCATCCGCGCGATCTTCAGACCCAGATGCGAAGCAAACGGAATCCGCGTGGCGGCCCAGCGGTCGAGGTTGTCCTGTTCAGTGGGCATTCGGAAGAGGGTTAGTTGGTCCGTGGGACGCGTGAGGCATCCGGAAATTCATCGAGGACACCGCGGAACCGGCTCTGCCGGGCCGCCAGTGTCGCCCCCTTGAGGGGGTTGGCGAAGACACGAAGTGCGCAGACTGGGGGTGGGCCAAAAGCCCCTACCCTCCGGTGACGATGCTGGTCCCGCCGTCAACCGCCATCCACTGCCCTGTGATGTGCTTGCCCGCGTCCGATGCATAGAGCAGGCAGAGACCTTTGAGGTCTTCATCGTCACCGAGTCGCTGCAGCGGTGAATTTGCCTTGAGGTTTTCCTCCCCGAAAGCTGCCAGCGTGCCGGCTGTCATCTTGCTCGGGAAAAAGCCCGGGCAGATCGCGTTGACGCGGATCCCGTGATGGCCCCATTCAGCCGCAAGCGCTCGGGTGAAATTGATGACGGCGCCCTTGGACGTGTTGTAGGCAATGGTCTGCATTTCGCGCGGATTACCACCGAGCCCAGCGATGGAAGCAATGTTGATGATGCTGCCGGAGAACGCTCCCGCGCCTTCGGCCTTGGCCTTCTTCGCACGGGCGATCATGCTGTGCTTGGCGATGTGCTGGCTGAGGATGAAATAGCCGCGCACATTGAGATTCATCACCTTGTCCCAGGCGTCGACCGGGTGATCCTCGGCTGGTGCGCCCCAGGCCGCGCCAGCGTTGTTGACGAGGATGTCGATATCGCCCATGCGCTCGAGCGTCTGGTCAGCCAGACGCCGGATGTCTTCCTCGCGCGAACAATCGGCGGCGATCCAGCGGGTATCGATTCCAGCGGCTTGCAGCGTGGCCGCTGCCTGCTCCAGATCTGCGGCTTTGCGCGAGCTGAGCATGATGCGGGCACCCGCCTCACCGAGCGCCATCGCCAGCTGCAGGCCGAGGCCGCGCGAGCCTCCGGTGACGAGCGCGGTGCGACCGGTGAGGTCAAAAAGTTGCTGAACGTTGCGGCTACTCATGAGGGGTGGCTTTCAGAAAAGTTCAGCGAGAGATTTTCAAGGGCAGGCGAGGCGAAGCCTGTCCCGGTGGCGATATGCGGATTGCGCACTGTCCGCAGGATGTTCAGGGCGGGGATTTTTCCACCTCCATGCGCGAACGCACATAGATGAGAACGACCCCCGCCACTGCTGCGATCAGTCCGGTGACGATCAGCAGAGGACCGGCCACGGGGGCGGCGCCACGGATCACGACGCCGATGATCAGCGCAAATAGCCCGAGATAGATCAAGACCCAGATGAGCTTTTGCAGACGCTGGATGCGTTCAATGGAAGATGGCATGGATAAGTGAAGGTGCAGGCGAGATCTCCGGCGGCATGTCGGTTGGTCAGAAGGCTTCTTCCGGCATGGTCGCACACGTCATGTCGCGCTGGCTCACCACCTGTAGCCAGGCACCGATCTTGGGCAGCTCGTAGTGAAAGAAGAAACGCATCGCGGCGCGGCGGCCGATTGCCGGCGCATCCGCGCCTCCACTGGTCAGCGCTACATCCAGCCAGATCCAGGCCAGTACGGTGTGGCCAAAGGCCTGCATGTACGGCACTGCATTGGCCAAGGCCTCGCCCGGCTCACTCGTCGCCCAGGCCGCGCGAGTGGCGGCATCCACTTGGGCCAGCGCTGCGCCGAGCGCGTTGGCATGTTCGGCAAGCGCAGGCTCCTGAATGGCGCGCTCGATGGTGGCGTTCATCCGCCCCGCCAGCAATTGCAGGCCGCGTCCGCCCTCCATCAGCACCTTGCGGCCCAGCAAGTCCAGCGCTTGAATTCCGTGCGTGCCTTCGTGGATCATGTTGAGGCGGTTGTCGCGCCAGTATTGCTCCACGGGGAAATCCCGCGTGTAGCCGTAACCACCGTGCACCTGAATGGCAAGAGAGTTGGCCTCAAGACACCATTCGCTGGGCCAGCTCTTGGCGATGGGGGTGAGTATCTCAAGCAGCAGACGCGCTTCGTCGGCGGCTGCCGCTTCGCCGGTGGCCTGCTCATCGACCAGCCGCGCGCAATACAGCTCGAGAGCGAGCGCGCCTTCGCAATACGACTTCTGCGCAAGCAGCATGCGCTTTACATCGGCGTGTTCGATGATGCGCACTGGTGCGCGGGCTGTGTCTTTGGTGAGCGCGGAAGGCACGGTGGCGGCGCCAGCGGCAGCTGATGTTTTAGCAGCGCCCGGTTTGCCGACCGGCCTGCCCTGCGGCCGGCTCTTGGCGTAATCGAGCGAGGCCCGGTAGCCGGCCATGCCCAGCATGGTGGCTGCCATGCCGATGGCGATGCGCGCTTCGTTCATCATGTGGAACATGCAGTGCAGGCCCTTGCCGGGCTCGCCGACCAGATAGCCGATGGCACCGGCTGCGCCGCGCACGGGGTACTTTCCTTCACCAAAATTCAGCAGCGTATTGGTGGTGCCGCGCCAGCCAAGCTTGTGGTTCAGGCCCGCCAGCGCCACATCGTTGCGCTCGCCAGTGAGTTGGCCTTCGACATCCACCAGTTTCTTGGGAACGATAAAGAGCGAGATGCCGCGCGTTCCGGCCACCAGCTTTCCATCCGGGCCGGGAATCTTCGCCAGCACGAGGTGAGTGATGTTCTCCGTCAGCTCGTGGTCGCCCGAGGAGATCCACATCTTGTTGCCAGTAAGCCGGTAGCGCGCACCGAACGGGTCGTTGGCGAAATCTTCGCCATCCGGAACGGCGCGTGTCGAGATATCCGAAAGACTCGATCCCGCCTGTGGCTCGGAAAGCGCCATCGTGCCGGCCCAGCGGCCGGCAAATGCATTGTGGGCAAACACATCACGCTGCAGCGGCGTGCCATGCACCATCAGCAAATTGGCATTGCCGGTCGTAAGCATGTTGGAGCCGATGCTGATCGATGCCATTGCAAAAAACGCATTGGCCGCTGCCTCAACGGTGTAGGGCAGCTGCATGCCGCCGTCTTCGTAATCCTGCGCCGCCGCAAGCATGCCCGAATCGGCATAGGCCTTTCGCGCATCGTGTGTGGCTTGCGGGAGCGTCACCTTTTCGCCATCGAAATGCGGCTCCTGCGTATCGACCAGGCGGTTGAAGGGCGCATACTTTTCGCGGGCGATACGTTCGCAGGTGTCGAGCACTGCATCGAAGGTTTCCCGCGTGTGCTCGGCAAAGCGCTCGCGTTCGACGAGCCGCTCGGCATGCAGCCAGTCGTAGAGAAGAAAGTCGAGAGTGTTGCGAAAGCTCATGGGGTGTGGTGCTCACTGCTGCTGTGCCAGGGATAGGGAAGCGGCCGCCAGTTGTGGCCGAAGGCTTTGCGGATTTGCCGCCACCATTTGTGCTGGCGGATGAAGGTCATTTTGGGAACGCTGCGGCGAACGGGGTCGATCTGGTCGATCACCGAAAGCCACTGCACAAGGCTCGCGCCGGCATGCCGCCTGAAAAACGCGGCCAAGTCGTCGCGAAATTCCTTGAATAGGTAATAGTGAAAAATGAAGCGCGAGGCCGATTCAAGCGGGGACCCGCGCCGCTGCAAGACCGCCGCAAGCGCCACTTGCTCGGCTGTGGTGAGGCGCAAGGTGGTTGTCATGCGGTCGATTAGATCGACGGTTTCATCCAGCACATCCAGCTGATCGCCACGCAGTCCGATGACGCCCGAGTTCCAGAGCGGCATGGTCACATCGATACGCGCACCGAGTGCGCCTTCTGGAATCAGTCCCTTGCGTGCTGCCTGGTACAGGCGGCGCTGCGATTTCGTATGGCTGCGGTTGCCGACGATCGTGCCCTCACGCTCATGCAGCACCACGGTGCCGCCGGCAACCAACGCCAGCAGAGGCGCGGGATTTGCAAGAAAGCTGGTATCGGAGTCGATGAACATGAACACGTCGGAACGGTGTGCGCCCATTTCGCGGGCCGCGTGCAACATGGCCATGGGCTTGATGCGGTGTACGTAACCTTCCGCGCCACCTCGCCATGACAGCAGTTGCTGCTGAGTGACCTCCAGGTAACGCACCTCGGGCGCATCACCCAGCACAGCGATGAAATCTTGTGGCGCATCGGTCACCACCAGCGCGTCGCACGCAGCAGCATTTTCCCCTGCCGCCCGGCGAACACGCAGCCAGCTCAGCAGGGAGTAAATGGCTTCCTGCCGGTAATGGCTGGCGCCGTGCGCCATGTAGATGAGGTGATTCAAGCGGCTAGTCGTATCACCTCGACGTGGGTCACAATGCTTCGACTTAACTCGCGTCGAGTCATAAGACTTCAAACACACCCGCAGCGCCCATGCCGCCGCCGATGCACATGGTGACCACCACGCGCTTGGCGCCACGACGCTTGCCTTCGATGAGCGCGTGGCCCGTCAAGCGCTGGCCGGTCACGCCGTAGGGGTGGCCCACCGCAATAGCACCGCCGTCCACGTTCAGGCGGTCGGCCGGAATGCCGAGCTTGTCGCGGCAGTAGATCACCTGTACGGCGAAGGCTTCGTTCAGTTCCCACAGGTCGATGTCGTTGACCGTGAGGCCCAGGCGCTTTAGCACCTTGGGGATTGCGAAGACGGGGCCGATGCCCATTTCATCAGGCTCGCAACCCGCGACCGCGAAGCCGAGGAAGCGGCCCATGGGTTTCAAGCCCTTCTGCTGCGCATACTTTTCATCGACGACCACGCAGGCGCCAGCGCCATCCGAGAACTGGCTGGCGTTGCCGGCCGAGATCACACCGCCGGGAATCGCCGGGCGGATGCCGCTGATGCCTTCCTGGGTGGTGCCGGCGCGGATGCCTTCGTCGTTGGTGACGGTGACCTCCTTGGTGCGTAGGCCCATGACGGGGTCCGCCACACCCATGGTGACGGTGATCGGTGCGATCTCATCCTTGAAGCGGCCGGCATCGAGCGCGGCAGTTGCTTTCTGCTGGCTGGATGCGCCGTATTCGTCCATGGCGGGTCGGCTGATGTTGTAGCGCTTGGCAACCTGCTCAGCCGTCTGTAGCATGTTCCAGTAAATCTCCGGCTTGTGCTTGACCAGCCAGGGGTCGGCGATCATGTGGCGATTGGCTTCGTTCTGTACGCACGAGATGCTCTCGACTCCACCGGCCACAAACACCTCGGCTTCACCCGCGATGATGCGCTGCGCGGCAAGCGCAATAGCCTGCAGGCCCGACGAGCAGAAACGGTTGATTGTCATGCCCGAGGTCGTGACCGGCAGGCCGGCACGAAGCGCAATCTGGCGCGCGATGTTGGAGCCCGTGGCGCCTTCAGGCGTGGCGCAACCCATGATCACGTCATCAACGGTGGCGCCCTCGATGCCGGCGCGCTCAACGGCGTGCTGCACAGCATGGCCACCGAGCGTGGCGCCATGCGTCATGTTGAAAGCGCCCTTCCAGCTCTTGGCAAGGGGCGTACGGGCAGTGGAGATGATTACGGCGGAAGTCATGATGAGTCCTTCTGGGTGATATTTATTCAAGGCGCAGGTGCCTTCGCACCCTCGCTCAGCAAGCGGTAATAAAAACGGATGGCTTCTGCGTAGTTGCGGGTCGACAAGCGCTCGTTGGTGCCATGAAAGCGCTTGAGATCTTCGGCGTTGGCGCGCACAGGTGAGAATTTGAAGATGTTGTCGCTGAGCTCGCGACCAGAGTGTCGGGGCTGACCTCGCGGATGGTCGTGTTCATCAAGTGATACGGGCGCGAACTGGTGGGCGCCACCTTGGAGGCCTCCTGTGCGCCAGGCAGCGAAGTCAGTTTGACCTTGCCTTCGCCGACGGCATGCGCCAACTCTGACTTCACATGCTCCAGCACTTGTGCCTGGGTATCGCCGCTGAACGGCGGCACCGTCCAGTCGCCCTCGGTACCGGGCGCGATGGGCACGACGTCCTGGTGCGCCAACAGAAGGACGGGAGGCAACTCGGGCTTGCTGCCCTGCCACGTGTAGAGCAGGCTCAAGCCATTCACCACCTCACGCTTGAGTGCGGCATGCGTTTTGGGAAAGCGCTGCGCAAGCAAGGCATGAAACTGATGGAACTGGTCGGCATTTAGCTGTGGATCGTCGCGTGATGAGATGGTGCGCAGGCGCACCGCTTCTCCCAGGCGCTGCGCTGCGCCTTGCTCATCCACTGGTAGCACTGCCAACGGTTGCACGTCGAGTTGGCGCGAACCCTTGCGCAGTGTGTTGACGGCCACCGCCGCCACCAACACCAGCAAGAGGGCGAACAGGCTAAGGAAAAGCTTTTTGATCACTGCCGTCGGGATGGCAATCAGCTGAAGCTCTTGCCTTCTTCGGCAAGGCGCGCCAACAGCGGCGCCGGCTTCCAGAAATTGGCGTCGTCCAGCGGGTTGCGCGCAAACTTGTGCATGCTCTGAACCACGTTGAAAAGCCCAACCTGGTTGGCGTAATGCATAGGGCCGCCGCGCCAGATCGGAAAGCCATAGCCAGTGAGATAGACCATATCGATATCGCCCGACTTGCTGGCAATGCCGTCCTCGAGGATTTGCGCGCCTTCGTTCACCAATGCATACACCAGCCGCTGCACGATTTCCTCGTCAGAAATCTTGCGTGCCGTCACACCCAGATCCTTGCGGTGTTGCTCGACCATGTCGGTCACCACCTTCGAAGGGATCGCATCGCGCTTGCCGGGTTGGTAGTCGTACCAGCCAGCGCCGGTCTTTTGGCCGTAGCGTCCCAGTTCGCAAAGTAGATCAGCGGTCTTGCTGTAGCGCAGGTTCGGCTTTTCGACATAGCGGCGCTTGCGGATGGCCCAGCCAATATCGTTGCCAGCCAGATCGCCCATGCGGAACGGGCCCATCGCAAAGCCAAATTTCTCGACCGCCTTGTCGACCTGTTGAGGCGTGCACCCTTCTTCCAGCAGGAAACCGGCCTGGCGGCTGTACTGCTCGATCATGCGGTTGCCGATGAAACCATCGCAAACGCCCGAGACCACTGCCGTCTTTTTGATTTTCTTGGCCAGCGCCATCACGGTAGCCAGCACATCCTTCGCGGTGTGCTTGCCGCGCACCACTTCCAGCAGCTTCATCACATTGGCGGGGCTGAAGAAGTGCATGCCCACTACGTCT
>JBBSUX010000001.1:0-38382 GCA_038234045.1 Burkholderiales bacterium | reverse complement strand
GTTTCTACTTTGCCAAGCTGCTCCCCGAAACTGCAATGCTGATGCGCACCGCCCGCGCCGGAGCCCGGCCGCTGATGGATACCGAAGCGATCTTCGCCTGATCATCATCCGCAGGTTCTCGTCACGCCAAAATTCATAGTAAAAAGAGGAGCGACCGCATATGCTGAAAGCGCTACTAGCTACAGTTGCAATAGTGATATCGGTGCCGGCCTTTGCGCAAATGACGCCCGTCGGAACCTGGCGCAGCGTTGACGAAAGTACCGGTGAGCCGAAGTCGCAAATCACCATCACCGAGCGTGACGGTGCGCTGAGCGGCAAGGTGGATGCCCTGCTTCGCAAGGGCGCCGATCCAGCGCTGCGCTGCACGGAATGCAGCGATGACCGCAAGAATGAACCGGTGGTCGGGATGGAAATCATCCGCGGTGGCAAGAAGGCCGATGGCCGCGATGTGTGGGAGGGCGGAAAGATCCTCGACCCTGAAAACGGCAAGGAGTACCGCGCGAGCTACACGCCTATCGGCGGCGGCAAGAAGCTCGAAGTGCGCGGTTACCTGGGGCCGTTCTGGCGGACCCAGACCTGGGCTAGAAACTAACCCCCAGTCTTCGCGCACTGCGTGTCGCTTCGCCAACCCCCTTTCAGGGGGGCAACACCAGCCGTCCGGCGAAGCCGGCCCGGCGGTGTTCTCGATTGAATACCTAGAGCCGGTGCTGTAGCCGGTCGGATGAAGGAAATCTCACAACATGTCTCGATTCATCGTGAAGAAAGTCGCCGTACTGGGCGCGGGTGTCATGGGCGCGCAGATTGCCGCGCACCTCGTCAACGTGCGGGTGCCGGTGGTGCTGTTCGATCTGGCAGCCAAGGACAAGGAAGGCAAGCTGGCTGAAGGCGCGGCGCGTAACGGCATCGTCGCCAAAGCGGTGGAAGGTTTGAAGAAGCTGAAGCCCGCTCCACTTGGCGTGCCGGAAGATGCGGGGCTGATTCAGCAGGCCAATTACGAAGACGATCTGGCCTTGCTCGGTGAATGCGATCTGGTGATCGAGGCGATTGCGGAGCGCATGGATTGGAAGCGCGATCTGTATCAAAAGATTGCGTCGCACGTTGCGCCGCACGCCATCCTGGCGTCGAACACCTCCGGGCTTTCGATCACCGCATTGAGCGATGCATTGCCCGACGCGCTGAAGCCGCGCTTCTGCGGCATCCACTTCTTCAATCCGCCGCGCTACATGGCCTTGGTGGAATTGATTGACACGCCCGCCACGGGCGAAGACGTGCTCGATGATCTGGAAACCTTCGTCACCAGCGCGCTCGGCAAGGGCGTGGTGCGCGCGCACGACACCCCCAATTTCATTGCCAACCGTGTCGGCATCGCCGGCATGCTGGCGACGATGAAAGAGGCGGAAAAGTTCGGCCTCAGCGTTGATGTGGTGGACGCGCTTACCGGCAAGAATCTCGGGCGCGCCAGCTCTGGCACTTTCCGAACAGCCGATGTGGTGGGTCTCGATACGCTGGCCCACGTCGTCAAGACACTGCAAGACAATCTAAGCGCTGACGAGTCAGCCGGCGCTGGCAAATACGATCCGTTCTACGGCAGCTATGGCACGCCCGAGGTGCTCGCCAAGCTGCTGGATCTGAAGCAGCTCGGGCAAAAAACCAAAGCTGGTTTCTTCAAGAAGGTCGGGCGCGACATCCTGCGCTTCGACCTCTCAAGCGGCGAATACGTGCCTGCTGACGGCAAGGCCGATGAGGTCTATCTGCGCATGCTGAAAAAGCCCGCTGGTGAGCGGCTGAAGCTGCTGCGCGAAAGCGAGGGCGCGCAAGGCCGGTTCATCTGGGCGATCCTGCGCGACAGTTTTCACTATGCCGCCGTGCATCTGGCCACCATTGCAGAAACAGCGCGCGATGTTGATTTCGCCATGCGCCGCGGCTTCGGCATGAAGCAGGGCCCGTTCGAACTCTGGCAGGAAGCCGGCTGGCTCAATGTGGCAAAGATGGTGCAGGAAGACATCGACAAGGGCGAGGCGCTTTCCACAGCGCCGCTGCCAAAGTGGGTGTTCGAAGGCCCGGTTGCCGAGGCCGGTGGTGTGCACACGCCGCAGGGCTCTTGGAGCGCGGCAGCTGGCAAGTTCATTGCCCAGCGCGTGTTGCCAGTGCATGCGCGCCAGTTGTTCCCCGAGACGGTACTCGGTTCTGGCGCGGCCAGTGCTAAGACTGCCGGGACCACGGTATTTGAAGACCGCGCCATTCGGCTCTGGACTTTGCAGGGCACGCAGTCGACCGCTGCGACAGATGCGACCGGCGCGGCCGGGCCGGGTGTTGGCGAGGTGCTCATCGCCAGCATCAAAACCAAGATGCACGCCATCAGCCCCGATGTGGCCGAAGGGCTTGCCAAGGCAGTCCATCTGGCCGAGCGCGATTACAGCGGCCTCGTAATCTGGTCGCCCGACAGCATGTTCTCGGCGGGTGCGGATCTGCAGGCGATGCTGCCGGCCTTCATGGTGGCGGGCGTTTCTGCTGTTGAGGGTGCCGAGCACGAGCTGCAACAAACCATGCTCAAGCTGCGCTACGCGGCGGTGCCCGTAGTGTCTGCCGTACGTGGCTTGGCGCTTGGTGGCGGCTGCGAGATGGCGGTGTATTCAGCCCGGCGGGTCGTGGCGATGGAGAGCTACATCGGCTTGGTCGAAGTGGGCGTGGGTTTGGTGCCGGGCGCCGGCGGACTTGCCTACATTGCGCGCCGCGCCGCAGAGAACGCAGCCGCCTCTACGGGCAAGGACATCCTGCCGTTTCTCACAGAAGGTTTTACGGCGGCCGCCATGGCGAAGGTTGGCACCAGCGCGCTCGAATCGAAAAAGCTCGGCTATCTGCTGGAGAGCGACATCATCGTGCCGCATGTGGATGAACTTCTGCATGTGGCGCTGGCCCAGGTGCACGCTATGGCGGATGCCGGCTACCGCCCGCCGGTGCGCCGCAGCTTTCCAGTGGTGGGCCGCAGCGGCGCTGCCACCATCCGCGGCCAGCTGGTGAACATGCGTGACGGCGGTTTCATCAGCGCACACGACTTTCACATTGCGGGGTTGATCGCCGATGTGATGTGCGGCGGTGATGTGGATGCCGGCACGCTGGTGACGGAGGAATACCTGATGGCGCTGGAGCGCAAGGCGTTCTGCGCGCTTATCGAACATCCCAAGACGCAGGAGCGGATTATGGGGATGTTGAGCACGGGCAAGCCAGTCAGAAATTAAAGCGTGCCTTCCTCCTTCCCCCGCTGGGGGAAGGCCGGGATAGGGGCACAGGGGCCCATGCAAAACCAATCCACTCCAACAGCCCAACGGCACGCCCGCGCGCTCCGGCGTGAAATGACGGACTCCGAGCGCAAGCTCTGGACCCACCTGCGCGGCGGGCAATTGGGTGTGAAGTTCCGGCGCCAGCATCCCTTGGGCAACTACATCGCGGACTTCGTGTGCCTTGAACCTAGGCTGGTCGTCGAACTGGATGGATCGCAGCATCAGGCCCACCAAGAGTACGACGCGCGCCGTGAAAGCTACTTGCGCGCGCAGGGATTCGAAGTACTGCGCTTTGGATCGAATGACCCGTTCAACCATCTGGATGGTGTGCTCCAGGCAATTGCCAATCGACTCGACGAATTGACCGCCGCAAGCCCCCATCCCAACCTTCCCCCAGCGGGGGAAGGAGCTCATTACAGGAGACTCCCATGAAACAAATCCAGGACGCCTACATCGTTGCCGCCACGCGCACGCCCATCGGCAAATCGCATCGCGGCTTCTTTCGCAACACCCGGCCGGACGATCTGCTCGCCACCACGCTGAAGGCCGCGCTGGCGCAGGTGCCGGGGCTTGATCCGGCAGCCATCGAAGACATCATTTGCGGTTGCGCGATTCCGGAGGCGCAACAGGGCCTCAATGTCGCGCGCATCGCTTCCGTGCTGGCGGGCCTGCCAACCAGCATCGGCGGTATCACCGTGAACCGTTTCTGCGCCTCTGGTCTTTCGGCAATTCAGATGGCGGCCGACCGCATCCGTGTGGGCGAAGCTGAAGTGATGATCGCCGCCGGCGTCGAGAGCATGAGCATGGTGCCGATGATGGGCAATGCGCCGTCGCTCTCGCCCAGCATCTTCGAGCGCGAGGGTGACGTGGGCATTGCCTACGGCATGGGCCTGACGGCAGAAAAAGTGGCGCAGCAATGGAAGGTGAGCCGCGAGGCGCAGGACGCTTTCGCGCTCCAATCGCACCAGCGCGCACTTGCTGCGCAGGCGGCGGGCGAGTTTGCAGACGAGACCACGCCGATCGAGGTGACGGAGCGCACGCCGGATCTCGAAACCGGCGAGGTGGCGATCAGCAAGCGCACGGTATCGAAGGACGAAGGCGCACGGCCCGATACCAGCCTGGAAGGGCTCGCCAAACTGAAGACGGTGTTTTCCGCACGCGGCAGTGTGACGGCCGGCAACAGCTCGCAAACCTCGGACGGCGCGGGCGCTTTGGTGCTGGCGAGCGGCGCGGCAGTGCAGCGCTTTGGCCTGACGCCGCTGGCGCGTTTTGTGAGCTTTGCGAGCAAGGGCGTGCCGCCGGCCATCATGGGCATCGGCCCGATTGAGGCAATTCCGGCGGCTTTGCGTTACGCGGGGCTCAAGCAGGACGACATGGACTGGATCGAGCTGAACGAGGCTTTCGCTGCGCAATCGATCGCGGTGATGAACACGCTGGGGCTTGATCCGGCCAAGGTGAACCCGATGGGTGGCGCCATCGCTCTCGGACATCCGCTGGGCGCAACCGGCGCCATTCGCGCTGCGACGGTGGTGCATGCGCTGCGCCGCAAGAACCTCAAATACGGCATGGTGACCATGTGCGTCGGCATGGGCCAAGGTGCTGCCGGGATTTTCGAGCGCGTCTGACGCCCTACTTCGAAGTTGACTGGATGAGCCTCCGTGTTGAGCCTCAGCTTTTCAACGCCGCCGCAGGAGCCAGACTGCGGCGCTCAGCGGCACGGCCATCAGTGCGAAGGCGATGCCGATCGATCCGCTCAAACCTGCGGCCGCTCCGAACAGGGGCGGTGCCAGCACCACACCGAAATACGTGAAAAACAGGCTGCCGCCAGTGGCGGTAGCTGCTTCGCCATGCGGCACCGAGCGCGCCACCGTGGCCAGGTAGACGCCGTTCCAGCCCACTGCCGTCGCCCCATAGGCAGCCAACAATACCAGCACCAGACCGGTGGGCGATCCGTTGTGCAGCAGTGGCAGCAGCAGCCCCAACGCAGCCATTGCCAACGTCAACCCCCGCAAGGTGCGGCGCGCTCCGTCATCCAGCCGGTCGGCGATCAAACCCCAGCCAATGCGGCCGACCATGCCCGCCACCTGCGCCACCGTCAGCCCCAAGCCGGCAGCCACCAGACTCCAGCGCAGATCGCCGCGCAGGTAGCTCACCGCATAGGTTGTCAGGCTCACCTGCACGCCCGAAAGCACCAGAGTGCTGAGCGCTATGCGTCGCAGTAGCGGGTGACCCCACACAAAGCGAATCGGGCTGATGGTGCTGCGCAGCGTGGGCCAGGGAGCCAGCGGATCGCGGGCCACATCGAGCTCTGCGCGCAGCAGTGCGGCGAGCCCGATTCCTGCCACGCAGAGCACCGCCACCTGCGCCAGTGCCCATCCGGTTCCGAGCCAGCCGATCACGGGCGGCACCATCAGGCCCGCAATCGCACCGCCGAGCGGCACTCCGGTCTGCTTGATGGAGAACACCAGCGAGTAGCGGTGCAACGGCGTGGTGCGGGCCAACATTTCCGAGCTGGCGGGGGTGATCGGCCCATACCCAATGCCGAGCAGAACGGCGCCAAGGATTGCCACCAAGGGCGATGCCATGCCGACCAGCAGCAGGCCGAGCGCGCACGACACCAACGCGGCCTGACTGGTGCGGATCGGACCCCAGCGTCGGGTCATTGCCACGCCGGTCTGGCTCGACACCATCGCTGCCGCATAGACGGTTGCGATGTAGAGGCCTACGGCGATTGGCCCGATGCGTTGTGCCAGTGGGAGGTTGGGCGCGGCGGCGGCGGGTGCCACGATGGCGGCCGAAGCGGCAGCCTGTACCAGCAGCGTGATGGGGAGTGTGGCGCGTGCGGTGAAGCGGTTATCTGGAGACTTGAGCATGGCGTCGGGCAGGGTAGCAGAGCCGCCGAGAGCAACTGGCAAATGCGCGTGCATTCTGGCCACGTCACCCAAACGACTGGCGATCACCCCATCGGTGACGGACACTCGCTCTCACATGAACCTACATCTTTTTGACCAGGCGACACGCCTCGCACCTGCTGGCGAAAATCGCTTCAGCGGACATACCAGCCCTGCCTACTGGAACATGCTCGGCCCGTTCGGCGGCATTACCGCCGCCACCGTGCTTGCGGCGGTGATGCAGCATCCGGCCTTGCTGGGCGAGCCCCTCTCGCTCACCGTGAACTATGCCGGGCCGATCGCCGAAGGCCCTTTCATGCTCGAAGTGGTCCCCATGCGCACCAACCGTTCGACCCAGCACTGGAATGTGACTTTGAGCCAGGCGGATGCGCAAGGCGCGCGCGTGGTCGCCACCACCGCCACAGCAGTCACCGCAGCGCGGCGCGAGACCTGGAGCAGCTCTGATATGCCGATGCCGGCTGTAGCGGGCGCGGCCGATATGCCAGAGCGCCCCTTCATGAGCGGAGTGGAATGGCTTGAGCGTTATGAGCTGCGCCCCGTCGTGGGGCCCATTCCGGAGCGCTGGGAAGGCCAGGGCGACGATGGCCTTTCGCAACTATGGATGCGCGATGCGCCACCACGAGCGCTCGATTTTGCGTCGCTCGCTGCCATGTGCGACATCTTCTTTCCCCGTGTCTGGCTGCGTCGCGCGCTGCGGGTTCCGGCCGGTACAGTCTCTTTGACGGTGTACTTCCACGCCAGCGCAAAAGACCTGTTGCACGTGGGCGATGCGGCCCTGCTGGGCCAAGCTCGCGCCCTGGAATACCGCAACGGCTTTTTCGACCAGAGTGTGCAGGTCTGGAGCAGCAAAGGCCACATGCTCGCGACCAGCCATCAGATCGTTTACTTCAAAGAATAGCTGCGGCCTCCTTCCGCCCTTCCTTAGCCATCAATTGGCCATTCCTCGCCCTTTCATCTGCCACCATTCCGCCAACCAGAAAGCCCTGTCATGAGCGACATCCTGATCCACACCGAAGCCGGCGTCCGAACCATCACCTTCAATCGGGTGGAGAAGAAAAATTCCATCACCCGCGCCATGTACCGTGAACTCGTTGACGCGCTCGATGCTGCCGGCGGGGACGCTGCAGTACGCGTAGTGCTGTTGCAGGGAGATATCACCATCTTCAGTGCCGGCAACGACATCGGCGACTTTCTCGCCGCACCGCCTGCCGATGACGACGCGCCGGCGTTCCGCTTCCTGCGTGCCATCGCCGGCTTTGCCAAGCCCTTGCTAGCCGCCGTGTGCGGCCCGGCGGTCGGCATCGGCACGACGATGTTGTTTCACTGCGACCTGGTCTATGCCGGCGACAACGCCGCGTTCTCCATGCCTTTCGTCAACCTCGGCCTGTGCCCCGAAGGTGCGTCCAGCCTGCTGGCGCCGCAGATGTTCGGCTACCACCGCGCGGCCGAAGCGTTGTTGTTGGGTGAGCCGTTCATGGCAGAAGCCGCGCTGGAAGTCGGTCTCATCAACCGCATCGTGCCACCGACCGAGGTCAATGGCCTGGCGCAGACCCAGGCCAGAAAGCTGGCTGCCAAGCCGCTGTCGTCACTGATCGAAACCAAGCGGCTGCTGAAGAAGGGCCAGGCGGCGCTGGTCATCACGCAGATGCAGGAGGAGGGCGAAAGCTTCGGCCGTATGCTGCACGAACCGGCGGCAAAGGAAGCTTTCACCGCCTTTATGCAGAAGCGTCGGCCGGATTTCAGCGCGAGCTAATGGGGTCGAGCGATAACTCAGTAGCGTTATTGACGCTATCAAAGCCATTGCTAATAGCGCAAATGGAATAAGCGTTACAAGCCTATTTGATCATCAATCTCGCGGAATCGGCCGGGGGTGGCCGTTATCGTCGATCGCCACATAGGTGAGCGTAGCTTCGGTCACTTTCATGTAGTGACCCTGATTGATGAAGCGCTCGGCATAGACCTCCACCTCGACAGTCACGGAGGTGCGGCCGATCTTCAGCAGCTTGCCGTAAAAGCTCAGGATGTCGCCGACCCGTACGGGCTGCTTGAAGATGAACTCCTTCACCGCCACCGTGGCCATGCGGCCTTTGGTGTGCCGCGCCGGGATCACCGAGCCCGCCAGATCAACCTGCGCCATGACCCAGCCGCCGAAGATGTCGCCATTGGCATTGCAGTCGCCGGGCTGCGGGATCACCTTCAACACCAGTTCGTGTTCGGTGGGCAATTCGGCGGCGTGTGTGCAGCGGGTGTCGGTCATGGGCACAATCTTTGCTCTTTCCATTCATTTTCATTGTCGCGATTGAGCACACGGCGCTCAATCGCAAGCGAGATTCTCCCCGATGCGCCATTACGGTGAGACCGCCACGCGGCCCGCTTCTTCCCAACCGCCTGCTTCCGGCGCGTCACTGGCTCCCAAAGCTGTTTCGACCAGCGCGGCGGATGACGATGCGAGTACCGAAAGCGGTGCGTCCGGCCGCAGCGACTGGGCAACGCTGAAACGCCTGTTCCCCTATTTGTGGGAATACCGTGTGCGCGCCGTGCTGGCGCTGCTGTTCATGATCGCAGCCAAGGGCGCCAACGTCGGCGTACCGGTACTCCTGAAAACCTTGATCGACCGCATGACGATCAAACCGGGCGACCCGGTCGCGATCCTGGTGGTGCCGGTGGCGCTGCTGGTGGGCTATGGGCTGCTGCGGTTGTCCACCTCGTTTTTCACCGAGTTGCGCGAGCTGGTGTTCTCCAAAGCCACGCAGGGCGCTACCCGCAGCATCGCGCTGCAAACGTTCCGGCATCTGCATGCCTTGTCGCTGCGCTTTCATCTGGCGCGGCAAACCGGCGGCATGACGCGTGATATCGAGCGCGGTGTGCGTGGCATCGAGTCGCTTATTTCATATTCGCTCTACAGCATCATTCCGACGCTGGTCGAGGTGACGCTGGTGCTGACGATCCTGGGCGTGAAATTCGATGCCTGGTTTGTCGGCATCACGGGCGGCGCGCTGGTGGTCTACATCATCTTCACCGTGAGCCTGACCGAATGGCGCACGCGCTTTCGCGTCGAGGCCAACAATGCCGATTCGGCATCGCACACCAGCGCGGTCGACTCGCTGCTGAACTACGAAACCGTCAAGTATTTCAACAACGAAGAGTTCGAAGCGGAGCGCTACGACAAGAGCCTGCAGCGTTATCGCAAGTCGCGCATCAAGGCACAAACCTCCCTTTCGCTTCTCAACACCGGCCAGCAACTCATCATCGCCATCGGGCTGGTGGCGATGCTGTGGCGCGCCACGCTCGGCGTGACCGAAGGGCGCCTTACGCTGGGTGACCTGGTGATGGTCAATGCCTACATGATCCAGCTCTACATACCGCTGAATTTCCTCGGTGTTCTGTACCGCCAGATCAAGCAGAACCTGACCGATCTGGACAAGATGTTTGCCCTGATGGAGCGGCATCGCGAGATTGCCGATGCGCCGGATGCCGAGGCGCTGCAAGTGCCTGCTGTTGGCGCCACGGTGCGCTTCGAGCATGTGACCTTTGCCTACCAGGCGTCGCGCACCATCCTGCACGACGTGAGCTTCGAGATCCCACCCGGCAAAACGGTGGCGGTGGTCGGGCCATCGGGCTCGGGCAAATCGACATTGGCACGGCTGCTCTACCGGTTTTACGACGTGGGCATACCGGGTCATCCCGAGACTTTTGGCGGCAGCGTCCGTATCGCGGGGCAGGACGTGCGCGCCGTCACCCAATCGAGCCTGCGCCAGGCAATCGGCATCGTGCCGCAAGACACGGTTTTGTTCAATGACACCATTGGCTACAACATCGGCTATGGCCGGACGGGCGCCACGCAAGCGCAGATCGAAGGGGCCGCGCGTGCTGCCCGCATCCACGATTTCATTGCCTCCATGCCGCTCGGTTACGACAGCATGGTGGGCGAACGCGGCTTGAAGCTTTCCGGGGGCGAGAAGCAGCGTGTAGCCATCGCCCGCACGCTGCTGAAAAACCCCCCGGTGCTGATCTTCGACGAAGCCACCTCGGCGCTGGATTCCGCCAACGAGCGTGGCATTCAATCCGCGCTCAACAGCGTGGCCACCGGCAAGACGACGCTGGTGATTGCGCACCGGCTTTCCACCATCGCTGATGCGCACGAGATCCTCGTGATGGAGGCTGGCCGCATCGTCGAGCGTGGGCGCCATGCGGCGTTGATCGCGCGCGGAGGGCGCTATGCGCAGATGTGGAACCTGCAGCAAAGCGAGGCGCCCGAAGTTGCTTCTTGAGGGATACAGCATAGCTGTAACAAAAATCCGATAATTCGCCGATGGAAACCAAATGGCTCGAAGATTTCGTCAGTCTGGCCGAAACGCGGAGCTTCAGCCGCTCCGCTCAATTGCGCCACGTCACACAGCCGGCGTTCTCACGGCGCATTCAGGCGCTTGAGGCCTGGGCCGGCACCGATTTGGTTGACCGCAGTTCTTATCCCACGCGTCTGACGCCGGCCGGCGAAACCCTCCACAGCGAATCGCTTGCCATGCTGCAGGCGCTGCAGTCCACCCGCGCCACGCTGCGGGGTCATACCACGGCTGGCAAGGACGTCATCGAGTTCGCAGTACCTCACACCATGGCATTTACGTTTTTCCCGGTGTGGATGTCGACGCTGCGCGAAGAGTTTGGACCGATCAAGAGCCGCTTGATTGCACTGAATGTGCACGACGCCGTGCTGCGGCTGGTCGAAGGAAGTTGCGATCTATTGATTGCTTACTATCACAGCTCGCAGCCCTTCCAGCTCGATGCCGAGCGCTACGAAATGGTCGTGCTCGGCGAGGAAAAGCTGATGCCATTCGCCCGGCCCGACGTCGAGGGTCGACCGCAGCAGATTCTGCCGGGGCGCAGTGCACAGCCCTTGCCATACCTTGGCTACGCGCCAGGCGCTTACTTCGGCCGCGTGGTGGAACTGATGCTCAAGCAGTGCAGCACGCCGATTCATCTGAACCGGGTGTACGAGACCGACATGGCTGAAGGACTCAAGGCAATGGCGGTCGAAGGCCACGGGGTGGCTTTTCTGCCTGTCAGTGCGGTTCGGGGGGAGTTGCGCAGCCAGCGTCTGGTTAGTGCGCTGCCCCCTGAGCTGCAGGGACTTTCCATGACGATGGAAATCCGCGCGTATCGGGAGAAGCCTGCCGCGATGCGCGGGGAGGGCGGGGCGTCCGCAGGTCGCGCACGCGGTGCTGCTCGTGCCTCGCGTGATGGAAGCGCTGCCAACGGCAAGCGCGCCGCAGACGCGTTGTGGGCTTATCTGCAGTCGCGCCAGCCAGGCTCTGTGGCACAAGTTGCCGTTTAAGGCCGCGCTTGCATTCGCCTTACCCGCCCGGGCGGGGCTCTGCCGCTTTCGCGACTGCGGTCCGACATCGCACACCTCCGCCAGCTTTTGACCATCAGGGTTTGTGCCGGTATTCGCAAGCGACATGAAATCCCATCAAATGGGCATTGGCGACTTTGGTCACCACAGCTTACATTCGCCACGCGCTTGCAGGTAAATGGGTTGTCTGCCGGATCGGGCCATCGTCCCGGGATCGGCAATCGACTCAACCATCCTTATCCGGGCATGGTGCTTGCTGGAGATGATCCGCCCCTTGCTCGGATTGCAATTTGCGATCGGGCACGAAAGGCGAAAGGTTTGGGATGCCGGGCGGTATGGGTAGAGGGTTATCCCCCAAGCCCGATTGCCTAGAATTTCGCACAGTGCGATCACGCTGTCCCCTTGCTGAAAAAGGCGCGCAATCATTGAATCCTCTTGCTCCAAATCCGCGATTGCCCTCGCATCTGGTGTGCCTGCGCGCTACCTACATGCGCTTGCGATTGACCGGGGCTCGCTTCTTCCCTGTCCTTGGTCCAGTTCCCTATGAATGATGGATTTCCACTCTCACCTTGCGCCGAGGAGGCAATTGCATGAGTTCGATGCACTGGCAATTTTTCCTGGACGATCCAGGTGGCAAGTACCCCACTTATCTACAGTGGATGATGCATGCCTGGGGCTGGACGGTTTCGGTGTCGCTGCTCTCGCTGCTCATAGCGCTGGTTTTCGGTTTCACCATCGGCATGCTCAGAACCCTTCCCGACAGCCCCTTTTGGGTGCGATTCGGTAATGTCTGGGTGGAGCTGTTCCGCAATATCCCGTTGTTGGTGCAGATCTTTCTCTGGTACTTCGTAATCCCGACGTTCGTTCCGGCGCTACAGAAGGTGCCGGGCTTCATCCTCGTCGTTTTCGCACTCGGCTTCTTCACTTCGGCGCGGATTGCCGAGCAGGTTAGATCGGGGATCCAGGCCTTGCCGCGTGGTCAGCGTTACGCCGGCATGGCGGTGGGCTTCACCACGCTCCAGTACTACCGGTACGTGTTGGTGCCGCTGGCTTTCCGGATCATCGTTCCGCCGCTGACGAGTGAGGCAATGAATATCTTCAAGAATTCCTCGGTGGCATTCGCTGTGTCGGTCACTGAGCTGACGATGTATGCCATGCAGGTGCAGGAAGAGACGTCGCGCGGGATCGAGGTCTATCTCGCCGTGACCGCGCTTTACGTCGTGTCAGCCCTCAGTATCAATCGGATCATGGCAGTCATCGAGCGCAAGGTGCGCATACCGGGCTTTGTGGTTCAAGGCGGCGGCGGAGGTCACTGATGTCCCATCTCGACTTTTCCTTTTACAGCTGGACCCTGATCCGGGAATTTATTCTCAAGGGGTTCTGGTTCAGCCTCATGCTGACCGCCATCGCGACCGTGGGTGGTGTCGTCTTTGGAACACTGCTTGCCCTGTTGCGGCTATCGGGCGTGAAGATCCTGACGGTGCCAGCCACGATCTATGTGAATGGCATGCGCAGTATTCCGCTGGTGATGGTGATCCTGTGGTTCTTTCTTCTTGTGCCGGCGGCCTTCTACAACGCCATTCCGTACGAATTAGGCCGGAACTACCGTTCTGAAATTTCTGCCGTGATTACCTTTGTCGCGTTCGAGGCGGCATATTTCAGCGAGATCATGCGCGCTGGAATTCAGTCGATCGCACGGGGACAGGTCCACGCGGGGCAAGCGGTGGGAATGACGTATGGCCAGAACATGCGCATCGTCATCTTGCCGCAAGCGTTTCGCAACATGCTTCCAGTGCTGCTGACGCAGACGATCATCCTGTTCCAGGATACTTCGCTGGTTTACGCCATCGGCGCCTACGACCTGCTCAAGGGTTTCGACACCGCCGGGAAAAATTTCAACCGTCCGATCGAATCCTATTTGCTGGCGGCCGTCGTCTACTTCGTCATCTGCTATTCGCTGTCCCTGATGGTCAAGCGTCTGCATCGCAAGATCGCCATCATTCGCTGATCGCCCGAGAAGGAAGAAAAAATGTCTGAACAAATGATCGAAATCAAGAACGTCTCGAAGTGGTACGGCTCGGTGCAGGTTCTGAACGACTGCTCCGTGGCCATCAACAAGGGCGATGTGGTGGTGGTGTGCGGGCCCTCTGGTTCGGGCAAGTCCACCCTGATCAAGACGGTCAATGCGCTGGAGCCGTTCCAGAAAGGTGAAATCACCGTCGACGGCACGCCGCTGCACGATCCAAAAACCAATCTGCCGAAATTGCGTTCGCGTGTCGGTATGGTCTTCCAGCACTTCGAGTTGTTCCCCCATCTCTCCGTGACCGAGAACCTCACCATTGCCCAGATCAAGGTGCTCGGTCGCAGCAAGGACGAAGCGCTCCAGCGCGGACTGAAAATGCTCGACCGTGTCGGTCTTATGGCGCACAAGGACAAATTCCCCGGTCAGCTCTCTGGCGGCCAGCAGCAGCGCGTAGCCATTGCCCGCGCCTTGTCGATGGACCCTGTGGTCATGCTTTTTGATGAACCCACCTCGGCGCTTGATCCTGAAATGGTGGGCGAAGTGCTGGACGTGATGGTCGGTCTTGCGAAGGAAGGCATGACAATGATGGTCGTCACCCATGAAATGGGGTTTGCCCGCAAGGTAGCCAATCGCGTGATCTTCATCGACGTGGGCGGCCGTATCCTTGAAGATTGCTCGAAGGAGGATTTCTTCAACCATCCTGAAGCGCGGCAGCCGCGTACCAAGGATTTTCTCGACAAGATCCTGCAGCACTGAAGGGAAACCGTCGTTTCGCTCGCTCCACAGAGCAGATGCGGCGCGGTGGTGCCTGGCCTCAGTCAGCAGGGGGTGCCGATCATCCCGAGACGATCGATCCCGCCAGTTGCGCTCCCCGGAGCGGTCATGAACGCCCTCTACGTTCGCTCTGCGGCTCCGTCAGGTCGTGCTTGCCTGAGCCGGCGCTGCTGCACCGAGCGTCCCACCCGGCCGATCGATCGTTGGTTCATTCGAACGCATGTCTATGTCTAGCCCAATTGATTCCCTCACCTTGATCCGCCCGGACGACTGGCATTTGCATGTCCGCGACGGGGACGCGTTGCGCGCGGTGGTCCCGGCGTCTGCCCGTCAAATGGGGCGCGCGCTGATCATGCCCAATTTGCGCCCGCCCATTACGACGGCTGAACAGGCGATGGCCTACCGCCAGCGAATTGTCGATGCAGTGCCATCCGGATATTCCTTCGAGCCGTTGATGTCGCTCTACCTGACCGACCGCCTCGCCCCGGCCGAGATCGAACGCGCGAAAGCAGCGGGGGTCGTAGCGGTCAAGCTCTATCCGGCTGGCGCAACCACCAACAGCGACGCGGGCGTGACGGATATTCGGCTTACCTATCCCGCGCTTGAGGCGATGCAGCGGCAAGGATTGCTGCTGCTGATTCACGGCGAGGTGGCAGATCAAACCGTTGATGTTTTTGATCGCGAGGCGGTGTTCATCGACCGAGTCCTGATCCCGCTGCGACGGGATTTCCCTGAACTCAAAATCGTCTTCGAGCACCTCACCACCAAAGAGGGAGCCGACTATGTGCGCAGCGCAGACCGTTTTGTGGCCGCCACGATCACGCCGCAGCATTTGCTATATAACCGCAACGCGCTATTCACCGGTGGCATCCGTCCGCACTTCTACTGTCTGCCGATTCTGAAGCGCGAGCTCCACCGTCAAGCGCTGGTAGAGGCTGCTACCAGCGGCAGCCCCAAATTCTTTTTGGGTACCGACAGCGCACCGCACGCCGCCCATCTGAAAGAGCATGCCAGCGGCTGTGCCGGCTGCTACAGCGCACTGACCGCGCTCGAGCTGTACGCCGAGGCCTTCGACGCTGCGCAGGCCCTCGACAAGCTCGAAGGCTTTGCCAGCCTTTACGGCCCCGATTTCTACGGCCTGCCACGCAACACCGAGACAGTAACTCTCCGTCGCGAGACCTGGACAGTGCCCGAATCGGTCCCGTTCGGTGACGCTGCGCTTAAGCCATTGCGCGGTGGCGATACGCTGGCCTGGAAGCTGGCATAGTCAAACGCTGACGGTTCTCTGCTTGCTGGCGTCACCCCTTATCGACTGGAGCATGCCCTGGTTCATCCCGTGGCACCTAAGCGGTCACGTTGTGGGGTCGACAAGTCTGGGCGGCGCACATACAGCCGATGCGTTGAACGCGTTGACAACGACCGCTGCGGTTCGCTTCGTTCGCCAAGAGACGCTGCCGCCCGGTATGCCATACGAACGCTTCATCGCCAACACTGGACAGGTCCCCACTCGCGACAACCTGCACGATTTTTTCAACGGCCTCGCGTGGCTGCGCTATCCGCAAACGAAGACACAGCTCAACCGGATACAGGCCTCGGCAATTGCTGCAGACGGCGTGGGCCGAGTGCGCGGCCTCGTGCGCGATGCCGCCACCGTGTTAGATGAAAACGGTGCTGTGTTCACTGCGCCTGAGGTGTTATGGCACGCCCTGCAGGCGCGCGACTGGACTGCGTTGTTTATCACGCATCGCGACGCTTGGCGTTACGCTCGTTTGGAGCTTTTTGGACACGCCTTGTTGGAGAAACTTGTTTCCCCAAGAAAAAGCATCGTGGCGCATGTACTGCATAGGCCTTTAGCTATGGAAAAACTATCGAACGAGTTTGATGCCGACCTCTTGCCTACCGACGTCTGGATGGCGCGGCACCTGACTGCCGAGCGGCTGGCGTCGAAGCCCTTTGCGCCTCTGCCGGTGCTGGGCGTGCCCGGTTGGTGGCCGGCCAACGAGAGCCCGGCGTTCTACGACGATTCGCTGGTTTTTCGACCCAGTCGAACCGCCCCTGTCGTATGAACTTTTTGCTTCTATCATCGCTCTCTTGCACAGTCCTCGCAGGGCAGCATCAGAACCAGACAACAAGCGAATCTGCGACGTGGCACGGCTTGAATCGGGGCACGCCTGCCTCCATCTGCCGCGCAATGGGCATCAGTCCACCCACGGAGAATCCATGAAACGCATCGCCTTGTTCGTCCTCACCAACCTCGCTGTCGTGGTGGTGCTGGGTATTGTCACCAGCCTGCTGGGCTTCAATCGCTACCTCACCGCCAACGGGTTGAATCTGCCGGCACTTCTCGGATTCGCCTTGGTGTTCGGTTTTGGGGGCGCTTTCATTTCGCTGCTCATCAGCAAGCCGGTGGCCAAGTGGAGCTCGGGCGTGCGGGTCATTTCAGAGCCGGCCAATGCCGACGAAGCCTGGCTGGTTTTGACGGTACGGGGCTTTGCCGACAAAGCCGGGATCGGCATGCCCGAGGTCGGCGTGTTCGAAGGGGATGCCAACGCCTTTGCCACCGGAGCCTTCAAGAACTCTGCGCTGGTGGCGGTTTCTACCGGCCTGCTGCAGGGCATGACGCGCGAAGAGATCGAGGCCGTGATCGGCCATGAAGTGGCGCACATTGCCAATGGCGACATGGTGACGATGACGCTGATCCAGGGCGTAATGAACACGTTCGTGGTGTTCCTGAGCCGGGTCATCGGCTACGCGGTGGACAGCTTCTTGAACCGGAACAACGACAATCGATCGGGCCCCGGTATCGGCTACTACGCCACCACCATCGTGCTCGACATCGTGCTGGGTTTTCTGGCGGCCATCATCGTGGCCTGGTTCTCACGGCACCGCGAGTTTCGTGCCGATGCGGGTTCGGCCAAGCTGATGGGTCGACCCCAGCCGATGGTCGCCGCACTGGCGCGACTCGGCGGAATGGTGCCGGGCGTATTGCCCAAGAGCGTGCAGGCCATGGGTATCACCGGCGGCATCGGCCAGCTATTCGCGACCCATCCGCCGATTGAGGAGCGGATCGCGGCGCTGCAGGCCAGCAGCGGTCGCTGAAAGAGAAACGCCGCGCGATCAGCCCGGCCGCGGCGCCCTCCGAGTCGCCTTGCTGCCTGCGCGACGTGAAGCCCTTTGTTAGACCGATGGATCTGAAGGCGTGCTGTCTTCTGCCGGCGCAGCTGCTGCCTCTGGCGCATCCTCTGCCTCCGGTTCGGCGGTCGCGACGGGAGCGGCTGCTACCGGCGCAGGCAGGCGGGCGCGCTTGAGTGTGCGGTTCACTTCCTTCGGGTCCATGCCGTACATGTCGGCAAACTCGGCCTCGGTTTTGCCGCTGGCTTCAAACGCACGCAACAGGGCTTCGCGCCGCGCGACAAAGCCGGCGTGCTCCGCCAGCGCGCCTTCGAGCATCTCGTTGTGATCTTCGTTCTGCGTGCGGGTGCGCTCCGCATAGTCTTCACGGCTGAGGCCGCTCTCGTCGATCGCACGCGCCAGTCGGTTGCGCAACTCACCAGAAAGGTCGTCTGGTGTGCGCAGCTGGCGGCGGCGGTGCAGCTCCATGATGGCGTGATGCACATGCTCTGGCGCAACCGGCTCAACTGGCTGAGCGTCCAGGTCATGGCGCGGATGGCCTGCCGCCACGGATTCCAGGTAGCGGGTGGAGCGCGCGTGCAGGCCCATTGCGACCTTGAGCTCGTCTTTGGCAAAGGCGTCGGGATGCCGCGCCATCAGCTCCTGGAACACACCGAGTTTGAGCGGCATAAACCGGGCGCCAAAGAGTTGCGGGTAGAGCTCGAAGAGCTTTTCCAGAACCGGATTCGGGCCGCGGGCGCGTGGCGCTTTTTTCTTCTGTGGGTTGGATGGCCCATTGCCCTGGCGCTGACCCTTGCCTTGGCCCTCGGCCTGGCTTTTATCGTTTTGCTGATCGGATGGGCCTGCAGTGACAACAGGGATGTCTGTGCCGGGCGCTACCGCATCGGCGGAAAGGGGGGATTCGGCGGTGTCGTTCATCAGAAGCAGGGCACAAAGCCGTGAAAGAAAAAAAGGGTCGAAAGGCCGTGAAGGTTGTCAGGGCCGCAAAAAATGGTGCCGGACGATGCTACTTCGGCCGGAACATGCGAAAGAGATTCTCCGGCATGACCTGAAAGTAATCCGCTGGCCCGCCGCCCCGCAGGATGGGATGCGCTCCAGCCGTATCGTAGACGCCATCTTTCAACAGATGGCGCGCGATGTGGATGGCCACTACTTCACCGAGCACCAGCCACGTTTCAACCTTCGCGCCGTCGACGCCCTGCAGCTGAATCAACTGCGTCAGCCGGCACTCGAAGCTGACAGGGCTCTCACCCACGCGCGGCACGGCGATGCGGCGAGACGCTACCGGCGTGAGACCGGCGAGCGCAAACTCATCCACCTCGGGCCCGACAGCCGCGCAGGATGCATTCATCTGTTCGGCCAGCTCGCGGGTGGCCAGGTTCCAGCCGAACTCGCCCGTCGCCTCGATATTGCGGACCGAGTCCTTGTGACCAATACTGGAAAAGCCGACGATGGGTGGCGTGTAGTTGAAAGCGTTGAAAAAGCTGTAGGGCGCGAGGTTCAGCCGGCCTGCCGCGTCCTGCGACGAGATCCAGCCGATCGGCCGTGGACCGACGATAGCGTTGAACGGATCGTGCGGCAGCCCGTGGCCTTGCGCGGGCTCGTAGACATGCATATCGGCTTGCATGGCAGCCACACCGGGCGCTGGTGAATCTGTCTTCGCAGTCATCATCGATGTCTTTCTTCGGAATTTGCGGATGCGACCGCCATGCTGCGCGCCACCGCCTCGGCCACCTTGATGCCGTCGACCCCGGCCGAGAGGATGCCGCCCGCATAACTCGCGCCTTCGCCCGCCGGATACAGGCCGCGCGTATTCAGACTCTGAAAATCGTCTGCGCCACGGCCGATGCGGATCGGCGAAGAGGTGCGCGTCTCGACTCCCGTCAGCACTGCGTCGTGCCCATCGAAGCCGGCGATCTTGCGCCCGAAGACCGGGAACGCTTCGCGCATGGCTTCAATGGCGTAGGCGGGCAGGGCGCTGTGCAAATCGCCCAGCGTCACGCCCGGCTTGTAGCTGGGTTCGACGCTGCCGAGCTGTGTGGAGGCGCGCCCGGCAACAAAATCGCCCACCAATTGGCCCGGCGCGTGGTAGTTGCTGCCGCCGAGCACATAGGCATGCGATTCAAGCCGGCGCTGCAGCTCGATGCCGGCCAGCGGATGCGGCTTGCCATGTGCTTCTGGAGCCACATCTTCGAGCTGGCCGTAATCTTCGGGAAAGTCGCGCGGATCGATGCCGACCACGATGCCGGCATTGGCGTTGCGCTCGTTGCGGGAATACTGGCTCATGCCGTTGGTGACCACGCGGCCCGGCTCGCTCGTAGCGGCGACCACCGTGCCACCCGGGCACATGCAAAAGCTGTAGACGCTGCGGCCATTGCGCGCGTGGTGCACCAGCTTGTAATCGGCCGCACCCAAGAGAGGATGGCCCGCATGCCGGCCCCAGCGAGCACGGTCGATGACGCTCTGCGGATGCTCGACGCGAAAGCCGATGGAAAAAGGTTTGGCGTCGATCTGCACGCCGCGAGCATGCAGCATCTGGAAGCTGTCGCGCGCGCTATGGCCGAGCGCCAATACGACGTGGTCGCAGCGCAGATCGCTCGTCTGACCACTGGCCTGGTCCAGTACGGTCAGGCCGCGCACATGGCGCGCACCAGCAGCGTCGCGCTCCACCTGCATATCGACCACCTTCTGCTGAAAGCGGATTTCGCCGCCTAGCGTAATGATCTGCTCACGCATGTGCTCCACCACCTTCACCAGCTTGAAAGTGCCGATATGCGGATGGGCCACGTAGAGGATCTCAGGCGGCGCGCCGGCTTTGACGAATTCTTCCATCACCTTGCGGCCGAGGTGTCGCGGGTCCTTGATCTGGCTCCAGAGCTTGCCGTCCGAAAACGTGCCAGCGCCGCCCTCGCCGAACTGCACGTTCGATTCGGCATGCAGTTCGCCACGACGCCACAAGCCCCAGGTATCTTGCGTGCGCTCCCGCACGCTTTTGCCGCGCTCCAGCACAATCGGCCGCCAGCCGCGCTGCGCCAGCACCAGCGCGGCAAAGATGCCGCAGGGGCCGAAGCCGACCACGACCGGCCGGAGCGTTGGCGAAGCGTTGGCAGCGGGCGGCGGCACCCACGTCATGTCGGGTGCGGCCGCGATGTGTGGGTGATCGGCATGGCGCGCCAGCAGTGCGGTTTCCAGCGCCGGATCAGACAGTGTCACGTCGACGATGTAGACCTGCAGCAATGCCACCTTGCGGGCGTCGAAGCTGCGCTTGAAGACCTTGACTTCTCCGATGTCGGCCACGGCGATGCCCAACGCGGCAGCTACCGCTGTCTGCAGCGCGTCGTCGTCGTGATCGAGCGGGAGTTTGATTTCAGTCAGGCGCAGCATGGCGTGCGTGGAATGGGGAAAGCGAAAACCTGTGGCTTGTGGTGATCAAGCAAGGGCGTCGATGATAGGGGACGGGGATCATTTTTGGCTGCGTGGTGTGAGAGTCCGTGAAATGAACAGCCGTGCTTCTTGGCGGCGCTGCTGTCGGGCACAGGCCAAAGCCTCATGCCTCGTTCCTCCGAAATCGGCTTCGACCTGTGCCCGACATCCTTCGGGGTGGATCAGGCGTTGCGCCTTTTGCGGCCGGTTTCGGCGCGCCGTGCTATTCGCTGTTTTCGGTGCATGACCATTCACGCGTCCAGAAGCGCAGGGGCAGCCGGCGCAGGCGATTTCGGAAGAATGAGGCATGAGCTTGCGGCGGCCGCCCCTGTGCTTCCGTTCATAACGCTCGAAAATATTGATGAAATATGAAATATTTCCATATTTATTAAGCGCTACTAGCTACTAAATAAATAGTAAATACGTCAACTCGTGGTTGCTCGCGAAGCGTTTCAGGTTTCTCAAACACCATTGCACGTCGCCGATAATCTCCGCGTGAAGCCTGCCAGACTGCCGCTGGTGCAAGTCTCGAAAGAGCGCACTGGAGGAACGTCCGGACTGCACAGGGCAGCGCAGGAGTTAACGACTCTCCACCGTGAGGTGAGGATCAGAGCAACAGAGACGAGTCGGGGCCAGTGGTAGCCACCAGAGGTGTTCTGTGGGACGGCGGCGAAAGCCGACAACCGGATGGCGCTAGCCGTTCGGTCCAGGTGAAAGCCTGGAATCCCACAGCCGCCCGAGGCCGGCAAAGCCTGCCTCGGGTGAAACGGGCAATCTCTGCGCGCAGCACCACCAATTAGGCACACACGGCGCGGGCAGCAATGCCTGAGCCAACCGCGGCTCGCGGGCAGTGTGCGGGTAGGTGGCATCGAGCCGGGTGGGCGACCCCCGGCCCAGAGTAATGGCGGTCACATCGGCTGCGCTGCAAAGGCGCAGCCGATGCACAGAATCCGGCTTATCGGCAGACTTCACACTTTATTTTTTTGCTGCGGTATGCAGATTCACCCATCGATTCACTGAAGCGGTTGGCGGCAGTCCAGTTCGCTGAAAGCAGCGGTCAGGCGGTAGGTTGGTCACAAATGCTTGCTTTCCGTGCCTATCGAAACCTGCCCGCTCATAGAGCCTCAGCGTGCCTTCATCTTTTCGTGCATTTCGTGCAGTGCGCAGCATGATCTCGTCGCAATGCGGTGTCCACGCGAAGGCGAGCGTTTGAGCAAGCAAGGCTTTTCCTCAGTCGTGACGGGCATCTGGCACATAGGAAGCCCCGTGGTGTGGGTGGCGGTGTCAATCATGCCGGTCATGGCGGCCACGATGGTATTCGTGTTGTGCGCGAAGAGCTTGATGTACTGGTCTACCTCGATGTCCCGTGGCCGAATTCGCAGAGAGATTCATAGCGCCTAGGCCTGACGAAGCAGGTCGACGCGCAAGATCTAAGGACGATCGAGCGGGTTTTCAATTGCTGGTAAACGGTCGACCAATGGAGGCGTGGCACCTAGCGCTGCGCTATTTGGCAGGGATCTTGGGGTGCAACGGGACATGGCAGTGCGCGACATGCGTAGGCGGGCCGAAGCCCGCCTACGCATGTCTCAGAACTTTGCGTTCAACGAGACACGGAACGCACGAGGCCCGCCCGGCGTGATGTTGGTATTGCTGTTCGCGTTCAGGAAGTATTCGCGGTTGAACAGGTTTTCGACATTGACCTGCATCTGAACCTGTTCGCTCAGCGTGAAGAATACGGCGGCATCGACACGGGTGTAGCCCGGCAGCACCACATTGGGGAAAGGCGTGCTGGCGGTCACGATCTGCTGGCTCGACGCGAACATATTCGTCTGATGGATCACACCGAGACCGGCGCCCCACGCAGGTGTGAAGTCATAGCGATTCCACAACGCGAAGGTGTGCTTGGGCGCCTGGGCCACGTTGGCACCGGCGCGAATGGTGGCCGACGTATCGGCCTTGAATTTGGCGTCGGTGTACGAGTAGCCGCCCGCCACGCTCCATGCGCGCGTAATGTTGCCGCTCAGACCCAGTTCGAGGCCCTGCGTGCGTTGACCATCGCTCAGGATGGTGCGCACGTTGGCGGGGTCGGTCGGGTCAAGCACGACAACGTTCGAGCGGTCTAGGCGGTATATCGCCGCAGTGGCGGCAAGGTTAGGCAGCACGTCCCACTTCGCGCCGATCTCGTAGTTCTTGAATTTCTCGGGCTTGAGTGCCGCGGTGCTCAGGTTCAGCGAAGCGAGCTGGTCGCCGGCGCGCGGCTGGTAGGCGATGCTGTAGTTAGCGTACAGCGACACCTGCTCCAGCGGCTTGTAGATCAGGCCCAGGCGCGGCGACACGAGCCCGTCGTTGGTTTTGAAGCGGTCAAGGTTGCGGTTGTTGAGAAAGTCAACCTTGAACTGGTCGTAACGCAGGCCACCGATCACCTGAAACTGTGGGCTCAGCTCTATTTGGTCCTGTGCATACAGGGCTGCGACGGTTGCCTTTCCGCTGTTGTTCGCGTCCGTAGCCGACTGGCGGAAGACGACTGGCGCATAGGTGGTCGGGGAGGCCAGTGGCACAGTCACGCCGGTGGCTGTGTTGTTAAAGAAGCCGGTATTGCGGAAGTTGTCGGTTTCTTGCTGGCCAAGCTCGGCGCCCACCAGCAGTTTGTGCTTGATGGTGCCTGTATCGAGCGTGTAGTTCAGATCGGTCTGGTTGAAGATGCTTTTGCGCGAGGTTGCGTTGTTATAGGCTCTGAGCTCTACATCTGTTCCAGCGTTATTCACGGCGCCAGCGAATACGTTTTGATAAAACTTGTCTTGGTTTGACGAGCGCGTGCGGTTGCGCAGCAGCACTCCATTGTCGAATTCGTGCTCTATCAGTGCGTTGAACGCGTTGAGCGTGGATCCCGTGGGGCTGGCGGCCGCATTGCCGAAAAATGTCGATGGGTCAGTGAGGACGGGCACGCCGCGGACCGATGGGATGCCGCGGTCAGCGATGCGGTTGTCTTTGAACTGCTCATAGCCCAGCGTGACGAGCGTCTTCGCATCGGCCCGCCAGCTGACAGTCGGATTGATACCAGAGCGCTTCACCCACACGCCGTCGCGGTAGCTCTTCGTGTTCTCGTCGAGGGCGTTCAGGCGGAACGACAGTTGGTCATTGATGGGCTGGTTCAAGTCGGCCGTCAGGCGACGATTGCTGTACGAACCCAGCGTAGCGGAGCCTGCGTAGAAGGGCTTCCACTCGGGTTGCTTGCTCACGCGGTTGATCAGACCGCCAGTGGCGCCACGGCCGAATACCATTGCGTTTGGTCCCTTAAAGACTTCGACACGCTCGATGTTGTACAGGTCGCGGTAGTACTGCACGTCGTCCCGAATGCCGTCGATGAAGAAGTCGCCGGTGGTGCTGATGCCCCGGAAAATCGGTGTCTCGCGGTTGCCTTCGCCTTGTGCGAAGCCCACGCCCGGCACGTAGCGGGTGGCCTCGGCAATGCTCTGTACAGCGCGGTCGCGCATTTCGTCGGCGGTGATGACGCTGATCGATTGCGGTGTGTCGCGAAGCGGAGTATCGGTTTTGGTGGCGGTCGTGCTGCGCTTAGCCGAATAGCCCTGGTCGTCTGCGCCGTTGACCGTGATCTGTGGTAGCGAGCCGCTGTCGGTTTGCGACCAAGCGGGTGTGGCGCAAATCGTAAGCGTTGCACTGGCCGCCAGCAAATAGGCCGCTTTCGCCAAGGAGAGGTGCGCGAAGCGATGGACCGCGACTGAGTCCCGAAGACAGGAGTTCATGTGTATTACGAAATGGGGATGAAGAGAAGTCAGCGCCATGCGCCGTGTGTAAATTGCGAGTGCTCGGCTTACCGTCCACTTCCGACATTTATTTTAATTGCTAATAAGAACTGTTCGCAATTATGAAAATGTAGGAACAACTGACGATGCTGTCAATGACGGCTACTTTTTGTGGGGGTTTTCACGCTGTGGTGACCACCTCGTGGCTGGCCTGGCTACTGCCACTGTTCGTGCTGCCGAGGGCGTTCTGCCATGCCGCTCACAGCCGACCTCAGCAGTCCAGCCGGCGGCGGCACCCCGTCGTCGCCATTACTGCGTCACCCTCCGAACAGGCGATGCGGCGGCAAGGTCGGTCAGGCCCACGCTATCTGTCGAACACGTGGGCTTGACCGACCATCGTGACGCGAACGGTGGCTCCGACCGCCGGCATATCAGCGCCAGCGCTGTGCAACAGCAGTGGCGCTTCACATGCCGTCGCACCGTCTGCCGTCAGGCTGACGCTGTTCGCATGACTGTGGGCGTGACGCAGCAGGCGAACTGACAGCACGCAGACAGAGCCGCCAAAATCCGTCTCAGTTACGACGCCGTAGCACTCGGCAGAGTCATTGCTCCTGGCGGCTGCGCTCGGCGTTCTCTCCGTTGACACCTCGGCAACCTGTAGTTGCTCGGGACGCAACATGATCTGAGCCGAGCCGCTGCGCTGGCTGTCGTCAACGGCAATGCGCCCCAGCGCGCAGTCCGCCCAGCCATCTGCCAGTTGCGCTGGCAAAACGATGGATGCGCCCAGAAGATTGGCAATCGCAGCGTCTTTTGGCCGTAGATACAAATCGAGCGGACGACCCGCCTGTGCCAATCGCCCTTGGCACATCACAGCCACCTGATCGGCGAACGACAGCGCCTCCGCGTGGTCGTGCGTGACAAGAATCGAAGTGATACCCGCGCTGCCGAGCAACTGCGCCACCGCTCGGCGCGTGCTGGCGCGCAAGCCGGTATCGAGTGCGGAAAACGGCTCATCGAGGAGGATCAGGCTGGGCCGCTGAGCCAACGCGCGCGCCAGCGCCACACGCTGCTGCTGACCGCCCGACAGCTCGTGGGGGCGGCGCTTGAGCATGGGGTGGTCGAGCGACACCATGTCCATCAGCTCGTTGATTCGGCGTGAGCGCTGTGGCGTGTCGCGGGGCAGTCCGAAGCCAACGTTGTCAGCCACACTGAGGTGCGGGAACAGCGCCCCATCTTGTGGCACAAAACCGATGCCGCGCCGGTGCGCCGGCACCGCGTCGGGCCCATCGGCCAGCAGACGGTCGCCAAGCATTACCCGGCCGATGTCAGGAGCCTCGAAACCGGCAATGATGCGTAGCAGCGTGGTCTTGCCGGATCCAGAGGGGCCGACGATCGCAGTGCGGCTGCCTTCGGGCACGCGCAAATCGACGCCGTTGAGCACGATCGTCGAGCCATAGGCTTTGCGAACTGCGTGGATGTCCAGGTAGCTCATCGTCCAGCGGTCCGTTTAGATTGAACATAAAGCAGCCACGTGATCGGCAGCGAGAGCAGCACCATGATCAGCGCATACGGGGCGGCTGCGGCATAGTCGATCTCGCTGCTGTACGCCCAGAACGATGTCGCCAGCGTGCGCGTGCCGTTCGGTGCCAGCATCAAGGTGGCGGTGAGTTCGTTGGTAATACCCAATGCGACCAGCGCCGCGCCAGCGGCAGCGCTTGGTGCTGCCAGCCGCATGGTGACCGACCACAGCGCCTGCGCCGGCGTGCGCCCAAGGCTGCGCGCCACGTGTTCGAGTTCGACAGGCGCCTGCGCAATGCCGGCGCGCAGGCTGATCAGCGCGCGTGGCAAAAACATGAGTAGATAAGCGAGCAGCAAGGTCACAGCCGTTTGGTAGATCGGCAACGCCACGTGCACCACGACGGTGACCAGCGCAAGTGCCACCACCACGCCCGGTAACGAGCCAACCAAGTAGTTGCAGCCTTCGAGCGCCCGCTGCAGGCGCCCGGGTGCGCGAATCGAGAGCCAGGCCATGGGCACGGCGGCGAGTGTCGCCAGCAAGGCCCCGACGAGCGCGAGCGCCATGGTCTGGCCAAGCGCGGGACCGATCTCGTTGAAGCGCCAGACACCGGCGCCGCCGGCCACCAGCCAGCGCCCCAGCGTAAACAACGGCACACCCAGCGCCAGCGCAGTGGTGACAACGGGCAGCAGCAAACAAAGCACGCTGCCACGGCCACAGCGAGACTGCAACGCTTGGCGCGCGACGCCGGCCCCAACGCTCGCGTAGCGTTCGCGGCCGCGCACTCTACCCTCGAGCCCTAGCAACGCCAAGCAGCACAGCACCAGCACGCCCGACAGCATATTGGCAGCAGCCCCGTCGTAGGTGGACTGAAACTGATCGACGATGGCAGTGGTAAAGGTATCGAAGCGGATCATCACAAATAGGCCGTATTCGGCAAGTAGATGCAGTCCGATCAAAAGCGAGCCGCCGCACAGGGCCAGCCTCAACTGTGGCAGCACGACGCGATAGAACACGCGCCACGGACTCAGCCCGAGCGAAGCCGCAGCGTCTTCCAACGCCGGGTCGAGGCGGCGCAGCGTTGCGGAAATTGGCAAATACAGAAACGGAAAATAAGCGGCCACCGACACCAGCACGCCACCTGTGAGACCGTGCAGACCAGGAAACACTGTGACCCACGCGTAGCTGTGCACAAAGGCAGGAACCGCGAGCGGAGCGACGGCAAGCCATGACCAGGTGCGTGCGCCAGGTATGTCGCTACGCTCGGTGAGCCAAGCCAGCCCGAGCGAAAGCAGCGCGCAAAGCGGCAACGTCAAAGCCAGCAGCAACCCGGTGTTGGCCAGCAGTTCGCCAACCCTGGGTCGAAAGATCAGTGACGATGCCGTCGCCCAACCCGCATGAAATGCCGCCCAGACGACGAAGCCCAGCGGCAGCAGCCCCAATAACGACACGACCGCCGCAGCACTGGTCACCCAAGACATTCGCCAACGGCGAATGGGCAGGTAGTGCATCTGGTGTGCCCTCACGGCGCGCGCGCCGTCCTGCATGATGGCGAACGCTGCCAACGCACGGGCGGTCTGTGCTGCGAGTTGTCCATTGACGGTCAGTGCGGCGTCACAGCAGGTTGGCCTGGGTCATCATGTCGCTGACCGCTTTACTGTCGAGGTTCGCAGGGTTGACCGCCGGCGCCTGAAGCTCAGCCAGCGGCACCAGTTTCGGATTGGACTGTGCACCCTGACCTACGGCGTATTCATACGAATTGCCGGTCTTCAGAATCTCTTGACCGCCTTTGCCACTTACCCATTTCACGAAGGCACGCGCTTGCTGCTGGTGTTTGCTCGACTTGAGAACGCCTGCACCCGAAATGCTGACGAAGGCGCCTGGATCCTGATGGCGGAAGTAATGAAGCGCCGTGTTGCTGCTGTTTTCGCCAGTTTTGGCCTGATCGCCGAACCAGTAGTAATGGTAGATCACCCCACCCTCGATCTGTCCGGCATTGATCGCCTTCAGAACCGTGCTGTTGCCACGGAAGGGTACGGCGTTTTCCTTCAACCCCTTGAGCCAGTCCGAGGTCACTGCTTCGCCCTTGATCTCCAGCAACGCGCCAACGATAGCCTGAAAATCGGCCCCAGCGGGCGATACGCCCCAGCGGCCTTTCCAAGCCGGCTTCGCGAGGTCCAGCAACGATGCCGGCAACTGCGCTGGCGTTAACTTCGTCTTGTTGTAAGCAAACACAGTGCTGCGCGCAGCGATACCGATCCAGCGGCCATCAGTAGGGCGCCAGTTCGCTGGCACCTGGGCCAGCGTCGCGGCGTCAAGCGGAGCGAACAGGTCGGCCCGATCGACCAGTGCCATCGCCGGCGAGTTCTCGGTCAGGAACACGTCCGCCGGTGATGCTGGGCCCTCCTGCACAATCTGATTGCCCAGCTCAGTGTCTGAGCCGTTGCGCAGCGTTACCTTGATGCCAGTCTCACTCGTAAAAGCTTGCGCCCAAGCTTTGCCGAGGCTGGCGTGCTGTGCGTTGTATACGACGATCCCATCGGCGGTCGACGCGGACTGGGCCATCACTGCCAACGGCATGCCGACGAGGGCAGCGGCCAAGACCCCGAGCAGAGACGTAAAGGAAAATTTCATGCAAAACCTTTGATGATTTGAAAAGACACGCGGCGTACACAACCTGTCCCGTAAGAGCCGGTCTTCAACTCAGCACCACCACGCTCCAAATATAGATCATGCAACACAAATGCGAATCAGTTGCATCACATGGTCTTCGCCGAGGAAGCCTCTAACGTGGTGCTGTTGGATGGCCTGACACCGGCAAAAGCCATCTCGCGACTACCAACTGTGAATCCTAAAAGTTCTCGCCGCAACCGCACGAGTGCCTTGTCAGGCGCAGCTCCCTGGATGGTTGCTTACGTCTTCTTCGGTCCGCATGCGAATCGATGGCCAATTGACGCTCCAGCACTGCAGCGTCGCGGACGCAGCGCCTTCAACAGCTGTTCAGATCCGCTCGTACGGCAGCAGATAACGCCACTGCCCGGGCTCCAGCCCCGCTAGCCGGATGCGGCCAACGCGAATGCGCTTCATACCCACGATGGTGAGGCCCGCTGCTTCACAGGTTTGCGCGATGCGGCCTGGCCAGTGGCCCTTGACGGCAAAGCGCAGGCCGGTTTCCCGCCCATCTTCGGTCTGGCTGCTGATGCTGACCTGCGCTCGCGCCATGGCGCGGCCGTCGATCACCGGCGCGCGGTTGAGCTGGCGCAGCAATGCTTCATCCACGTCGCCGCGCACTGTGACCATCAGCTCATGCTCGACCTGCGAGGCGTCTTCGGTCAGCTTCCGGCGGATGCGGAAATGCTGCGTGAAAACCACCAGGCCCGTTGCGGCTGGCTCGAGTGGCGTGGCGCAGTGCTGCTGTATGAAATGCCGGTGCACGCTGCGGATGCCGGAGCGGTCGCCCACCAGATGCCGGGCTGGCGTGAAGAGCGCCAGCGCCTCGGCCGATTGCCCATCCGGCGCCGCGATGCCGGCGGGTTTGTGCAGCAGTAAAGTGACAGTCTCTACCACCTCCGGCGCAGCGTCGTCAGCAATCGCGATGGTGTCGCGCGCCGAGACCTTGACGCCGGGCTGATCGACCATGCGTCCGTTGACCTTCACGTTGCCGGCTTCAATCAGAAGCTCGGCTTCGCGGCGCGAGCACTGGCGCTGTTCGGCCACGTGCTTGGAGAGGCGGACGGCTGGTGCGTGTCGGTCTTCGGTCATGCCGATGTGTCCCGTTGCCCGGAGCTTGCGTCGTGCGCCATCGATGCCGCCTCGATCCGGCGCAACCTGTCCACGTGCGCCATCAGCGAGCGCTCGGCCACCGGCCACATGGCGCGGGGAACGTCGTCGTACGCGAGCGGCAGCCAGTCGGCTGGCGCGCCGTCAGGCACTGCCGCGATGGCCGCAGCCACCTTGGCTTCGCGCGCCAGTCGGTGCGCCTTGAGACGGGCGATCACATTGGGTGCGTCGTGCAGCACATAGCCATGCGCCGGCAGGATAAATTCGATGTGCTGCTGCAAGCAAACCTCGGCCAGGAGGTCGAGCGAACGCAGGTAGTCGTCCATGTCGCCATCGGGTGGATCGACCACCGTAGTGCTGCCGTTGAGGACGTGGTCGCCGCTGAAGAGCAGGCCATCTTCGGCCAGCACCAGGCAGACGTGGTTCGCCGCATGGCCGGGCGTAAAAATAACAGTCAAATCGTGCTCTAGCGCATTGCGTGAAAGCGCTAGTAGCTCTCCATTCGATAGTTCTCGATCCGGCGTGAATTCACTACTCGCGCGCGACGTTGGGGCCGATGGCAGGCCGAGGATCGGTGGCACGGGCCGGCCATCGGCAGCGCACAGGGCCTGCAGGGGGCGCGCACCCGGCGAATGGTCGGGATGTGAGTGCGTGCAGACGATCATGCGGATGTCGCCGACCGCAGCAGCATGCAGGCGCGCGATGTGACCTGCGTCGTCCGGGCCCGGATCGATCGCGATGAATCCGCTTGCCGCATCGCCCACCAGATAGCTGTTGGTGCCGGGGCCTGTCATGCGGCCGGCGTTGGGCGCGGTGAGGCGCTGCACGTTTTTCAGCAGCGCGACAGGGCGTTCGCATTGCCAGTCGAGCGCGTGCTCCACCTGGCCATCGGGGCAAACCAGTGCCAGCTCGCCGAAGGGTGATTCGTCGTCCATGAAACGCTCGGCCTTGCCAGCTTTCATCGCGCCGCGCGGCTCGGCTTTCCAGAGGGGTGTCTCAACGCCGTCGCGCGCCGCGCAGGCCAGCAGCACGGCATCCACATCGCGATACTTTGCCAGGCGCTCGAGCGTGCGGATGGTGGGAAACATCATCGAGAAGCCGCCTTGTGCATGGCGAGCCAGTGCGTCGGCTGGCCGCAGCCACACGGGGTCGAACTGCTCGGCATCGTCGGCGACCGGATGCTGGTCACCTTCGGGCATGCGCGCCACCAGAAAGATCGTGGCAAAGCGCTTGGGCCGGTCGCGCGAGGTTGTCCAGTGCGCCAGTGTGAAGACTGCATCTGCCGCCAATACCAGTCTGCGTTCGGCGCACTGCGTAAAGAAGGGCGCTTGCCGATCCATCGAGGCGACGTCCGCCGCGCTGGCAAAGCGGCCGTCGTGGTGCCGCGCCAGGAGTACCCCGAGTTCTTCGAACGATTCGCGGATGGCGGCGATGGCCTCGGTCAGTTGCACATCGATCTGCGTGCTGCGGCGTGCGGCGAGTGCATGGCTCTGTGCGTCAGCCGCGTCGATGACGCCGCCAGGAAACACATACTCTCCCGGCGCGAAGCTGGCTTTTTCGGAGCGACGCGTGAGTAGCACCTCGGGCCCCTGCGGCGCATCGCGCAGCAGCAGCACCGTGGCGGCTTGACGAACAGGCGCGATCTGGCGCGCGGGATGCAGGAGCTGGGAGGAACGGACCATGCGGTGATTATCGGCAGGTCCCTGGCCGCGTGCTATTCACGAATTCCTTCGCGTTGGGCGACTGATCGCGGGCTGGGTGACCAGATTTCCAGCAGAAAATCCGCTTCAGCATGGGTCGAGAGGGAATGCAGCCCGACGCCCAAACGCTGGTGAATCGAGGCGCTATTTTGCGTGCGTTCGCCAAAGTCGGGGCGCCAGTGGCAGCCGACGAGAATCCCGTCGGGATTGAGGCAAGCGCGGCATTTTTCCGCCACAGCATCAAGGACTTCGGCTGACAGGAAATACCCGATTTCGCTCCACACGATCAGATCGAGCCCTGTTGCATCTTCTGGCCACGCGTGTGTGAAATCAATGCAGTCGATTTGCACGTTGGCGCAAGCCGCTGTTTTCGACCGCGCTGTCGCAACGGCGCTGGTGCTGAAGTCACATGCCAGCAAGTAGTCGCAGCGCGCGGCCAGCTGAAGGGTCAGTTCGCCGATGCCGCATGCGGGCTCGAAAGCGCGGGCGAACCTCGGGCGGGGCAGGCTCGCCAGCAACAGCGCGCGCTTCCTTTTTTCGTACCAGCGGTCTCGTACGCCATACGGATCGGCGCCCGCGCGGTACATCGGCTCGAAGTAGGCGTCGCGCAGATCAGCGTTGCCGGGCTGTGGTGTCATGCAAAGAACAGTTCGAAATTACGGGCGGCTCGCTGCACGATCGCCGGGCCAAGAATGGGTTCGCATGAAGTTGCCGGATCGGATGAGAGCTGTGATTCAAAAGCGCTGAGGGCCAGCGTTTTTCTTTGTACTGCTTCTGCGTCCAGATCGAGCCGCTGCGCCAACTGCCACGGCAAACGCGGATCTGCAGGCAGAGCCCACTGCCATGCCCAGACGGGGGCTTCCAGCAGCCGCGCGCCGATCCTCTGCGCTGCGACATCACAGGCATTCCCGGTTACCTCATGGTCGGGATGGCCGTCTAGTCGCCAGGTTGTCACCATCAGATCGTCTTCATGGAGCACTGCGCCGATGGCCGAGACGAGCTTCTCGGCCGATCCCGCCAGCGCGCCATCTCCAAAGCCGAGGCGGATCTGTTCGGCACGCACGCCCAGGCGCGCGAGCGCGAGCGTTGTTTCACGCGGCCGCTCGATTTCAAGTCGCGCGACCGGCCAGCAAACTGAGCCCGGATGACTGGCGCCTCCGTTGGTCACGGCCACCAGGGCGACGGGAATGCCGAGCCGGGTCGCTGCCTGCATCAGCCCTCCGGCCGCCAGGATTTCATCATCCGGATGCGGCGCAACCACCACCAGGCGGCTGCGGTCGCAGAGCAACCGGGCAGGATCCACCGCCTTGAAACGCTGCTGTTCGATCCATGAGCGCCAGTCGTGCTCTGGCGTGGTCGGGGTAGCCGCTATCGTGCGATCACCCGACACCTCCGCCAGTGTGATTTGAGGCTCGGCTGCCACGGAGGGCTCGCTCATAAATCCCACGGGCTACTCTCGTTCGTCAAGCGGCAAGCAGGATCGTGTGGCGCCTTGAGCAGCTGGCTGCCGAGTGCCGCAAGATCCTTTTCTGCATGGCTCTGCCGAAGAAAAACGGGGAGGTCTGCCATAGCGCGTGCAAAGGCCAGGTCGTTGCACAGCGGGCCGGCACCCACTGCCCGAGCGGCGTGGTGCATAACCTCTGTGCACAGCTGATCTACCGCTGCGCGCAGGCGCAGGGCTAACACCATGGCATCGGCCTGCGGATGTTCGTCGATCCAGCGCGCGGACTCCCGCAGCAATGCGGCACCCTGTGCGAGAGCCACGTCAATCGCGCCCAGATGCGCCAGCGCATGCGGGTTGGCATGCTGGCGCAAGGCTTTGTGCGTGCGGCGTGCGATTCCTCGCGCTCCGCCCCACCAGCAGGCTGCAATGCCGGCGCCACCCTGCCAGAAACCGGGGCGGGCGACATAGTCGTGCGGTTTGCCTAGAGGCTGCGCCGGAACATCGTCGAAGTTCAGCTCGTGGCTGCCCGATGCCGCCATACCGACGGCCTGCCAGCGACCCGTGTGCAAAGTGATCCCGCTCTGGCGGAGATCGACCGTGGCGAGACAAGGTTCGCCCTTTGCGTTCCAGGTACTGACAACCGCGTACGCAGCGATCGCCGCCCCGGAACACCACGCCTTGGCGCCCGAGATACGAACCTCGCCGGTATCGGCCGCTGCCATTTCCAGGCGGGCCTGTGGCGGTTCGGCGCACCAGGTCGCCCAGATGCCATCGCTTGGCGCATTTCCCGGATTCAGCTCTGCCTGAATGGCGATGGCATCGGTATGGCCTTCGAACCACTTCACCAGGGCCAGGTCGTAGCTGGCGACTTGCGCCAGCACTCGCCAGCGCTCAAGCGTGTTGCCGCTACCGGGAAGCGGGGGCTGGTCCAGGCCGGCGTCGATCAGTGCCTGCATGGCCGACTCGCGGAACCCTTCCGCTTCGTTGATGGAGCCGAGCAGGGATGCGATGTCGGGTCTGGTATCCACCCGGGATGCCGCATGTTGTACGGAGAGTTGCATGCGTCAGATTGCGGGAGCTTCAGGCGCAGGCAGCGCGGTCTGCGAAATGGTTTGCGTAAAGTGATTCGCGCCGACCGCAGGATCTGCCGCAGCTGCAAGCCGCGTGGCGATAGCGTTGAGCAAGGCGTCGGCGAACCCTCCAGCCGCCCGGGCATCGCGCCGCGCGCTGGTGACGACCCGTGGCTTGGCGCTGCGCGCGATGCGAGCGCCTGACTTCTCCAAGGCATCGACGAAGTGCACATCCTCGCCGCAACGAAGTGGCAAAAAACCACCGGCAAGGCGATACGCCACCGCAGAAACACCGAGATTGGCGCCGTGGATATGCGGATGATCGTCCCGGTCGAAATAGATTTCCAGAAAGTGGGCGTGGATCAGGGCGGCGTGAATGCCGTGCGCGCTCCAGTCATCCACCGCTACCGTTCCACAAACCGCGTCGGCGTTCAGCGAAAGTTGATCGACCAGCCAGTTGGGGCAGACGATGCTGTCGGCATCGGTGAACGCGAGCCAGCGCGCCCCGGCATTGAGCAGAGCTTCAGCGCCCGCCGCGCGTGCGGCGCCTACATTGCGTGTGTGCGCCTTCAGCGTCTGCGCACCGGCAGCGCGCGCTGCTTGTGCTGTTTCATCGCTGCAATCGTCGAGTACCACCAGCACGCGCACATCTTCACCCAGCAAGCCTGGATGACGGGCGGCGGTGTTTGCGGCGCTCACGGCAGCACCGATGCAGGCCTCTTCGTTGTGTGCCGGAATGACGATGCCGAGCATTTTATTTTTTACCTCCTGGAAAATCAGCAGTGAACCTACGGGAGGCCGCTGTTCCAGACGGTGAGAAAAAATCCACTGCCCTTGTCATCCAGCGGGCGGCGCGCAGGGCGTTAAAGGCCTGCGAATCTGGTTCGCGCTGCACAGGGTAAATACTGGAGGCGGACCGCATGCGTCTGCTTACAGTGCCCGCAGGTCGCGCGTGCTGCAGCGGCCAACTGCCCCAGATCAGGAGACGCTTTGCATGCAGGAAACCCCGTTCGACTATGTGATCGTGGGCGGTGGCTCCGGTGGCGCAACGCTTGCCGCGCGCCTGAGTGAAGACCCCGCGACCAGTGTCTGTCTGGTCGAAGCCGGGGGCGACGGCCGCAGCATTCTGGTGCGCGCGCCGGCTGCGGTGGTTGCCATGCTGCCGGGCAAGCCCCTGAAGATCAACAACTACGCCTTGCAGACCGAGCCGCAACCGGGGCTCGGCGGCAGGCGCGGATACCAGCCGCGTGGCAAGTGCCTGGGTGGCTCCAGCGCCATCAACGCGATGTTGTATGTGCGGGGACATCCGTCCGACTACGACAGCTGGGCCGCGCAGGGATGTACGGGTTGGTCATTCGACGAAGTGCTGCCGTATTTCCTGCGCTCTGAAGACAACGAGCGCGGAGAGAGCCCGCTGCACGGCGGCAGCGGTCCCTTGAAGGTGGCCAACCAGCGCAATCCGAGGCCTATCACCGAAGCCTTCGTCCGCGCGGCTGGGGAATGCGGAATACCGCGCAACGACGATTTCAACGGACCGGAGCAAGAGGGTGCGGGGATTTACCAAGTCACCCAGTTTCACGAGGGATCCCGTCGGGGCGAACGCTGCTCCGCTGCTGCTGCCTATCTTCATCCGGTTCAGGCGCAGCGCCCCAACCTTACCCTCTGGACGGACACGCGTGCCGAGCGGATCGTGTTCGAAGGTACACGCGCTATTGGCGTGCAGGTGCGCCGTGGCGATGGCCCACCCGAACTCTTGAAGGCGCGGCGCGAGGTGGCGCTGTGCGGCGGCAGCTTCCATTCGCCGCAGCTGCTTTTGCTCTCCGGGGTGGGCGCGCCGGCCGAACTACAGCGCCATGGCATTGCGATTCAGCACGCGCTGCCGGGTGTCGGGCAGAACCTGCAGGATCACCTCGATTTCATCCTGTCGTGCACCTCACGCGATACCGATCTGTTCGGCATCGGTGTGGGCGCGGGGCTGCGCCTGCTGCGCGCGGCCATGCAGTGGAGGCGCGACGGTGGCGGCATTATAGCGACCCCTTTTGCTGAAGGCGGCGCCTTTTTGCGCTCGCGGCCTGACGTCGCACAGCCTGACCTGCAATTGCATTTCTGCATCTCCATCGTGGACGATCACGCTCGCAAATTGCATTGGGGATATGGCTATTCCTGTCATGTGTGCGTGCTGCGACCCCGATCGCGCGGGGAAGTCACACTGCACAGCGCCCAAGCCCGGGATGCGCCGCGCATCGACCCGCGCTTTCTGTCGGAGCCGCAAGACCTGGCACTGCTGCTGGCCGGCGCGCGGCGCATGCGCGACATCATGCGCGCGCCAGCGCTGGCGCCGTTTTGCCATCGGAAACTATTCGCTTCCGATACTGATACCGATGAAGCACTGGTGGAGCAGATCCGCCAACGCTCCGACACCATCTACCATCCGGTTGGAACCTGCCGCATGGGCGCTGCCGATGACGCGGCCGCGGTGGTTGATCCGCATTTGCGGGTGCGCGGTTTGCAGGGGCTTCGGGTCGTGGATGCCTCCGTCATGCCGACGCTGATAGGTGGCAATACCAATGCGCCCACCATCATGATGGCCGAGCGGGCTGCGGAGTGGATGAAGGCCGACGCCTGGCAGGCAGCGTGAAAGCATGCTTCCTGCTTGGGTCTGGCATGGCTTCAGGATCGCTGGTTCCGGTTCCACGCGTGCTCCTTCTCCTTTTATTTCAACGTTCCCATCCCATCTGATGGTGCTTGGCGCGGGGGGCTCTTGCCCATGATTCTTTTTACGAGGCGTCATTTCCCCGACCCTTCCCAGACTTCTTTTCTGATCCTCTCATGCTCCATCTACCGCGCGCACTTCTGGCTTTTTCGTTCCTGGTGACGGGCATTGCGCTGGCGCCTGCGGCTCAAGCGGAAAACATCGGTTCTGTCGATACCGTCTTCAAGCTGATCGGGCCCGATCACAAGATCGTCGTCGATGCCTATGACGATCCCAAGGTTGCGGGAGTGACCTGCTATGTGTCGCGTGCCAAGACCGGTGGCATCAAGGGTGCCATCGGGCTGGCCGAAGACCGCGCCGAGGCTTCTATCGCCTGCCGGCAGGTCGGGCCGATCCGCTTTTCAGCCGACGTCCACAAACTGCCCGATCAGGAGGAGATGTTCAGTGAGCGTATTTCTTTGCTGTTCAAGAAATTACGCGTCGTGCGCATGGTCGACCGCAAGCGTCACACCCTGGTGTACCTGACCTATTCGGATCGGCTGATCGATGGTTCGCCCAAGAACAGCATCACGGTGGTGCCGCTTGGGAGCGAGGTCGCCATTCCTGGCGGGTAGGCCGCAGGCCGGGCCGTATGCAGGGCCGCATGCCCTCGCCGCGTCTGCGCTGCAGCCGATAATCGCAGCATGAAGATTGCCTTCACCAAGATGCAGGGCGCCGGCAACGATTTTGTCGTGCTGGACGAAACCCGTGAGCTGCTCGGCCTGTCGCCGGCGCAGATCCGTTTTCTCGCCAATCGTCATTTCGGCGTCGGAGCCGACCAGGTGCTGAGCGTGCGCGCTGCGCCCTCGAGCGCGGTCGATTTCGAATATGTGATCCACAACGCCGACGGTGGCGAGGTGGAGCAATGCGGAAACGGCGCGCGTTGCTTCGTGCGCTATGTGCGTGAGCATGGCTTGACGAAAAAGGATGAAGTGCGAGTACAGACCCGATCGGGCGTCATCACGCCCCGCATGGATGCCGACGGGCGCGTGACGGTCGACATGGGAGCGCCGGTATTCGATGCCGGGTGTGTTCCATTCGATGCTTCCGGTCTCGTGCCCCATGTAGATAATTCATGGGAAAAATGGCATCTAGCGCTTGGTACGCATGCGCATGATGCTATTGTAAAAGTAGCTATTTTGTCGATGGGCAATCCGCATGCGGTGCTGTTCGTGCCCGATGTCGATGCAGCACCGGTGGCGCAGCAAGGGCCGTTGATCGAGCATCACCCGCGCTTTCCCAGTCGGGTGAACGCCGGCTTCGCGCAGGTCGTTAGCCGGCGCAATCTGCGGCTTCGGGTCTACGAGCGCGGCGCAGGCGAAACGCTAGCCTGCGGCACGGGCGCCTGCGCTGCCGTGGTGGCCGGCATTCGCCTGAGCCTGCTCGATGCGGGCGCGCCGGTCGATGTACAGACCCGCGGCGGAATACTCACCATTTCCTGGGCCGGCGGGACTGCGCCGG